>CAYHGV010000021.1:0-34368 GCA_964356135.1 uncultured bacterium | reverse complement strand
ATTTCGCTCAGTTCTCTAAAGCACCTGAAATCAAAGGTAGTTTCGCAGAGCTCTCGAGTTGAGACCACTGAAAAAGGCTTTTTTACCACGTTATCCGAAGGATAGAGCGACTGGAAGGAGCTCAAATACAAAGTATAGATTGAACGCAGTGAAATCAAAGTCACGAATTTGTCATAACTCTCTCAAATTTTGCTTGACAATTGACCCTTTTTGCCCTATGGTGTAAGGGCTATGAAGGATGTGGAGGTTTCCATAATTATACCAGCCTTCAATGAGGTGGGAAATATACCGGAGTTGCTGAGCGGGATGGGTGCAATGATTCAAGATTCTACGACCCGGTATGAGGTAATCATCGTCGACGATGGGTCGACCGACGGCACCTGCGAAGCAGCATTGAAGTTAGCCCGCACCTACCCCTTTTTGAAGGCTATCCGCCACGCCCATAACCGGGGCATAACCGATGGACTGATTTCAGGCTTTACAGCGGCACGCGGCAAAATCTATGTCTTTTTTCCGGCAGACCTTCAGTTCGACCCTAATGACATTCCCAAACTTGTCGAACCGATACAAAACGGTGCCGATATTGTAACTGGCTGGAAAACAGGAAGATACACTAAACGTTTCGTTTCATCGATCTACAATTGCCTCTCCCGCATGCTCTTCAAGATCCCGGTGCATGACCTGAATTCAATCAAGGCATTCCGGCGCGAGGTTGTTGAGGAAATCCCACTGCGTAAAGACTGGCACCGCTATATGGTAGTTTTGGCTGCACAGCAAGGCTACCGGATCGAAGAAGTGAAAGTAGCCCTCTATCCCCGGCGGTTCGGCAAATCAAAATTCGGCTTATGGCGAATTCCGGTCGGAGTACTCGATTTAATCGCGGTAAAATTTCAGACCGCCTTTGCCCGTAAACCAATGCTCCTCTTCGGTTCCCTGGGAGGAATCTCGATCTTCTCAGGTTTTTTAACCGGACTGGTGGCGATCTATCTCCGGGTCTTCCATCATATCGGATTTCGACCTTTACTCTATCTGGTCATACTGCTGATATTGGCTGGCCTTTCTCTGTTTGCCTTAGGATTCCTGGGCGAAGCCATCGCCGATGTTTCGCACCGCCTCGAATATTTAGAAAAAAATCTGAGAGCGGGAAGGAAACAATGACAGAACCGTGCCGGTCTTTTTTGCCCGCTCAATGCAATCTCTACCCTCTAACGAGTAAAGTTTCAGTTTCTGTAATCGAGAGTATCTTTTTGGATAATAGCTGAGTGTGAGCCTAAAGCCAAGTGCCATAGAACCAACCACTTACGACCGGACTTGACTTGGTTTTAGATTTGCTTATTATTGTTTAAAGAGCGAAAGGAGGGAATATGCTTGTAGCACTTTTATTACCCATTCTGTTTGCTCTGGAGACAAAAGATATCCAACCCGCCTGCTGTTTGCACTTTACCGATGTGGCCGAGCAGGCAAACGTCCGAGGCAATTTTGACTTGGGTCAGGGTTGTGCCTTCTGTGATATTGACAGCGATGGTTTTTTAGACCTCTTTGTTGGCAGCCGGGACGCAGATAATATTCTCTACCACAATAATGGCGATGGAACTTTTACCGACATCACTGAGAAAGCCGGGGTCGGCAGGAGTATCGGAACGCCCGGATTCTGTTTTAGCGACTTCGATAACGATGGTGACCCTGAACTCTTTTTGTTTTACGGATTCAATGTCCCCGATATCTTATTAAAGAACGACGACTCAGGACATTTCACTGATGTGACCGAAATCACCAAAGTTGGGAACACAGGCTATGGTCGTGGTTCACAATTTCTCGATGTCAATCAAGATGGCTGGCTCGATCTCTTTATCGGTAATGCCGATTGCCAGCGAAGTTCACTCTATGTTAATACGGTGCGGGGTCCATTCATCGATCGGGCTGATATTGCTGGGGTAACTAACTATCGGAATGTCTACGGGAGTGCGTTTGGGGATTATGATAATGATGGCGATCTCGATTTTTATGTCACGAATATTGGAGATGCAAATCGTCTTTATCGTAACGACCTTAATCGAAAAAACTACATCAAGGTCAAATTAGTGGGAACGGTCAGCAACCGGGATGCGATCGGCGCAAAAGTCAAACTCTATGATGGCGAACACGCAGGGGAGCAACACTATTTCCGTCAATATCGGGAAATAAATTCTAATTCCGGTCTCTATGGGAAGAACGCCTTTGAATGCCATTTTGGAGTGAAACCGTGCTGCTCATATGATATTGTCGTGACCTTCCCCAGCGGACTGGTCGAAGTCGTCCCGGACATCAGAGCACCCCGCACGATCATAATCCATAAGTCTGGAAAACTAACTCAATCTTTATCTGCCGCAACCGGGATGATACCGGAGAAATTTGTCCTCGACCCCAACTACCCCAATCTATTCCAGACCTGCAGCCGGGGCCGCTTTGCTTTACCTTACCAGTGTCGGGTTTTAATCAGGATCTATGATGGCTCGGGCCGAGTCGTCAAAGAACTACACAACCAGGAATTGAATGCTGGTTGGCACGAAGTCGCCTGGGACGGAACCGATAGTTATGGCGAACGTCTGCCCAACGGAATCCACTTCTATCGAGTCGATGCGGATGATTTCTCAGCGGTCAATAAAATAGTGCGCCTCAAGTAGACCATGATACTCTTTCCCGCTTTAAGAGAAATAATCTACCATTCTAAAAACCGGTCATCGATACTGCACTTGATAGTAGCGAAGCAAGATTTACTTTTGGTTTTATTATTGCCTACCAAACCAAAGGAGGTTTTATGATCGTAACACTCTTAGTACCACTCCTGTTTGCCCTGGAGATGAGGGATCTCCAGTCTCTCTGCCCCGCGCATTTCACTGATGTGGCGGCGGAGGCAGGGGTAGCGGGCAACTTCATCCAAGGACGAGGTTGTGCATTCGGTGATGTTGATGGCGATGGGTTCTTAGACCTCTTCGTTGCCAGTCGCGATGCTGATAATATCCTTTATTACAATAATCGCGATGGAACCTTCTCCGATATCACTGAAAAAGCCGGTGTCGGAACCAGCATCGGTACCCACGGCATATCGTTTGGCGACTATGATAACGACGGTTACCCCGACCTCTTCGTCGCCAACTGGGCCGGGCAGAGCATTCTCTATCGCAACAATGGTGATAATACCTTCACGAACGTAACCGTAAAAACAGGTGTAGCCGGCGTTGGCAACTGTTTTTCCGGTGCATTCTGCGATGTCGACCGGGATGGGTTTATAGACCTCTTCGTTACTCGCAAGTACGGTCCGAACGCGCTCTACCACAATGACGGTAATGGCATGTTCACCGATATTACCCATGCAGCAGGTCTCGCTGGACTGACCGGATCGTTTATGGCTATTTTCGGTGATATCAATAACGACAACTGTCCCGACCTTTACATCGTCAACGAAGGGAATGGTAACACGATGTATCTCAATGATGGTAAAGGTCACTTTAGCGATGTCACCAGCCAGTCGGCTACCGGAAGCCACGGCGGTGGATGCTGCGGTGCGAATTTCGGTGACTACAACAATGACGGCAATCTCGACCTCTATGTCTCTTACAGCGGCCCCAACATTCTGCTCGAGAATGACGGCCACGGACATTTCACCGATGTTACCGCCTCCGCCGGAGTAGGAAATGATGGCTACAGCCGGGGTGCACAATTCGGCGATGTGAACAATGACGGATATCTGGACTTATATGTGGGAAATGCCGATGGTCAAAAGTGTGCTCTCTATATCAACAACGGTGACGGGACCTTCACCGATATGACCGATAACTTCGGTGTCGGCAACTACGGCAATGTCTCGGGATGCGCCTTTGGTGATTACAATAACGACGGCAACATAGACCTCTATGTGGTCAATATTGATATGGCGAACCGCCTCTATCGCAATGACTGCCATTCAACCCATTATATCAAAGTCAAAGTAGTCGGAACGATCAGTAATCGAAATGCAATCGGCGCAAAAGTGAAACTCTACGATGGCGGCTGTGCGGGCAAACCCTGCCACTTCTGTCAATACCGGGAGATCAATGCTAATTCCGGCGAATATTCCGAAAACGCCTTTGAATGCCATTTCGGCGTCAAGCCCTGTCGCTCGTATGACATCGAAGTGACCTTCCCCAGCGGAATGGTCGAAGTCGTCCGAAACATCCGAGCACCCCGCACCATCAAAATCTTCGAGCCGGGGAAACGCACTCAGACTTTATCCGCCTCAACCGGAAAGATTCCCGAGAAATTCGTCTTAGCCAGCAGCTCTCCCAACCCTTTCCAAACCTTCACCCAGACCCGCTTTGCCTTACCATACCGGTGTCCGGTTTCGGTCCGAATTTTCGACAGTTCGGGCAGGACCATTAAAGAACTTTGCAACCAGGAATTGAATGCCGGCTGGCACGAAGTCCCCTGGGATAGAAAAGATCCACTGGGGAAAACAGTAGGCGTTGGCATCTATTTTTTGAGTATGACGACGGATAGCTTCCGCGCAACCAACAAACTGATTGTATTAAAATAGCGGAGGCAAAAAAGTTAAAGTTCTTTTCCTGACCCATAACTTCATACGCTATCCAGGGGATTTTGCCGGTAATTTTCTCTATGCGATAGCGTACGGCCTTACTCTCCAGGGAATCGACCTGTCGGTTGTAACTCCCCATCAAAAGGGGCTACCTCGAAAGGAAACGATCGGCGGAGTCGAAATTCACCGCTTTCGGTATGCACCGGAACGATTCGAGCTTCTCGCCTATCGAGGCACGATGCATGAATTAGTTAGACGAAATCTGTTATACGCGAGCATCTTCCTGGCGTTCATGTGGAATTTTTTATTGAACGCTCTCGCCTTAACCCGGAAAGAAAAACCAATTATTATTCATGCCCACTGGTGGCTGCCCGCCGGCATTATCGGCGTCATCGTCGCCAAAATTCTGCGCTGCCCGTTAGTCATTTCAATCCACGGAACTGACCTCCGTCTACTCAACCACTTCCGGCTCCTACGGACGATAGCCCGTATCGTATTACGCCAGGCCGAGCAGATCACTACCACCACACTTTTTTTAAAAACAAAAATTGTTACCCTGCTCAATATTCCCGCCGATAAAATCAAAATAATACCAATGCCGATAGAACTACCAACCGTAACCCATTGTCCCCCCAAAATCCGTCACCAGATAATTACGATCGCCCGCCTTTCTAAGCAGAAGGGAATTAACTATCTCATTGAAGCCTGTGCCCAGCTTAAAAAAAGGGGTGTTAGTTTCAGCCTGAAAATTATTGGTGATGGTGATGAGCGAAATAATTTACATGCCCACGTCGTCATGCTGGGGCTTGAAAAGGAGGTTCAATTTTTAGGAAGTCTCCCCCATACTGAGATTTATAACCATCTCCTCCAAGCCGAGCTTTTTGTCCTGCCTTCAATTGAGGAGGGGTTCGGGGTCGCATTATTAGAGGCTATCGCCTGCCGGGTTCCGGTTATCGGCTCTGATTCCGGAGGCATCACCAGTATCATTAAACATCGAGAGTCCGGTCTTTTATTTCCCCCCCGGGACTCCACCGCGTTAGCTGCGGCACTAGTGGAAATTTTCAACGATGCTGCTTTCGCCCGACGGCTCGTTGATAATGCTCACCGTGCTCTGCTCACTACTTTTACCGTCGAACCCGTTACGAACCAAATGAACGCAGTCTACCATACCGTAACCGCTTCGAAAGGAGGCTTGTATGAAACCGGCTGAACCGGAACTCACACAGTTTTACAGCTCACGGGCGTACTGGCGAAATGTCCAGGAAGAAACGCTCCGATTCAAAAAGGCAGTCCGGCTGGCAAACATTTTACCCAATGCTCGAGTTTTAGATATCGGTTGCCGTCACGGTCGACTCAAAGAATTCGTAAAGGTAACTATCGATTATCACGGGATTGACATCGCACCGGAATTCGCCGGTGAAAACGTAACAATCGCTGACGTCAGCCAGGGCATAGATTTTCCGGAAAATTCATTTGGCTATGTTTTTTGCCTGGAGGTTATCGAACACCTTAAAAACCCCTATTTCGTTTTAGCAGAGATTCGCCGCGTATTAAAATCTGATGGCTATCTCGTGGTATCACTTCCCAACCCGTACCATTTTAAAGAAATTATCTGGAATATTCTCCGAATGCAAGACCGGCAGGGACATATCTTTTCATTTACCCGACAAATCACCTATCGGCTCTTAGAGTTCGTCGGATTTGAGGTGATCAAAACCCGCGGCACCTATCTCTTCGACTCGATTGGCTGTAACAATCTGATGACCCGGTCGTTTATTTATCTTGCCCAAAAGAAATAGCAGCTATTATTGACAAACCGTTAATAAAAGATACAGTAAGCCAATGAATCAGAACGTCAAAAAAGCTCTC
Source organism: uncultured bacterium (assembly GCA_964356135.1). Lineage (GTDB taxonomy): Bacteria > Hydrothermota > Tepidihabitantia > CAYHGV01 > CAYHGV01 > CAYHGV01. Next base: position 27,947 of record CAYHGV010000021.1, on the reverse strand, counting down.
ACCAGAATTATTCAAATCATTATTATTGGAGCGATTTTCTTCTTTCTCTTTCGCAGCCTTTACAAAAATTGGGCTCTGGTCAAAACCTATACCTGGCATTTCAATTACGTATTTATTGCTGCGTCTTCCTTGGCGCTCATGGCGATCTTCTTTTTTCTCGCTTTTCTCTGGCATTGGATGCTCAACCGATTGGGCGGCAGATTATCACTCAGAAAATCGTTACGTATCTGGTTCATTTCAAATTTAGGACGTTATCTCCCGGGGAAAATCTGGCAAGTAGTCGGGATGGTCTATATGGTCAATAAAGAAGGCGTGCCGACCGAACATGCCATTACCAGTGCCATTTTATCGCAAACGTTGGCTATCATCCCGGGTCTGTTGTTGAGTATCCTGACTTATGCTTTTTTAACTTTTGCTCGCAATCAATGGTTCTATCTTTTATTGATCCCTCCGGCTGCAGTTCTTATGTTTCTTATCGCCTATCCCCCTTTTTTGGAACGGGTTATAAATGTAATTAATCGAAGGCTGAAACGTCCGCTCGTTCATTTTACCATGGGTTTTAAAGACTCAATTTTGTTTATGGGCCTCTATCTCGTCGCCTGGCTGCTCCTTGGTGGTGCCTTTTTCCTTTTTACTCGCTCCCTGACCGGTCCGCCTTGGGGAAATCTCATTGCCTATCCGGGAATATTTACCGGCTCCTATCTTGCGGGGTTATTGAGTATTTTTGTTCCGGGCGGTTTAGGGGTTCGGGAAGGAATTCTGACCTATCTGCTCGCTTTCTATTTCCCGCTGCCGATTGCTACCGCCATATCACTGGGTTCGAGAATCTGGATGACGGCCGTTGAAGGAATCTGTGTTTTGATTACTTTAAAACTATAACCCAGGAGGTCGATACTCATGAAGGAGAAAGTAAAGAAAACCACTCCACCCTCAGGGAAACCTTTGAAAATAGGAATTGTAATTATCGTTTTGCTGGTTTTATCACTGATTCTGTATCGAAATGTCCTTTCGCCCAACAAGATGCTCGGGGCGAGTTTTGGCTCCGACCAGCTCATTGCCGGTTATATGTTCCAATCCTTCGCCAAAGACTACATCGCATCGCACCAAACCTTCCCGATGTGGAATCCCTATATCTTCGGAGGACTGCCGTACATCGATGCCTTTCACGGCGATATTTTCTATTACACATGGCTTTTACGCCTCTTCCTTCCCGTTCATATGGCGATGGCGTATGTTTTCCTTATCCAGATCTTTTTAGCCGGTATCGGCATGTTCCTCTTTTTGCGGTCATTTAAGATTAACCAGTATGGCTCATTAATTATAGCCCTTGCTTATATGTTTACCGGCGCCTTGGTATCGACGACGTTTGCTGGCCACACCGGCAAGGCGATCGTCATCTCTTTTCTCCCCTGGATATTCTTCCTGGTCAACAAAGGATTTGACACAAAAAAATTGCTCTACTTTATTCTGGGCAGCCTGGTGATCGGCGCCTGCCTCTTATCGCCCCATGTCCAGATGACCTATTACCTCTTGATTGCAACTTTTTTTTACTTCCTCTTCCGCTTAGCCTTCCTCTACCGGGATGAGCGGAAATGGGGCGCGGTTTTCAAAATTTCGGCGTATTTTGTTATCATGGTTGGTATCGGTTTCCTCATATCCGCGATCCAGTTCCTTCCTTCCCTTGCCTATCTCCCGTTTTCACCCCGGGGTGGTATCGGGCGGGGCTACAGTTTTGCGACTTCCTGGTCTCTTCCGATCGTGGAACTTTTTGACCTGCTGACACCTCATTTTTCCGGACTGCTGGAAAATTATTGGGGTTCCAACCCCTTTAAGCTCCATACCGAATATCTCGGCATCGTACCGCTGCTGTTAGCCGGAATCGCAATTATCTACCGAATGAAGGATCGCTTCGTCAAATTCTTTACCGGCTTGACCCTGTTCGCAATTCTGATGGCACTGGGTGGACACACCCTCTTTTATAAAATCCCGTATTATCTGTTCCCGTTATTGAAAAAATTCCGCGGACCGGGAATGATATTTTTCGTAGCGTCGTTCTCACTGTGTGTTCTGGCTGGATTTGGAGTTCAGTTTTTAATTGAAAAATTCAAGGACGCCCAGTACCGAAAATTCTTCCGCGGACTGATTATCACGATTGTCGTTGTGGGAACTTTCGGGCTGATCGCCACTCTCGCCAAAGACTCGGTCATATCGTTTTTGCGCAGCCTGGCTGGAGTCGCTGAGCAGAAAGTTGCAGGCCTGGTCAACAATTACCCGACCTTCATCGGCGGATTCTGGAAGGCAATTGGTTTATTGGTCGCCAACGGACTGTTGGTAGTGTTGCTGGCGAGAAAAAAGCTGGGGATAACCACCTGGGCTGGCATAACCGGCTTGATTTTACTGTTCGACCTGTGGAGTGTCGACGCAAAATTTATTCAGACGGTCGAACCACCAACTGAATACTTTGCTCGGGATGAAGTGGTAAACGCTTTGAACAAGGATACCGGTCTCCACCGGGTCTTCCCGTACCAACTTGCCGGGATGGATATCTACCGCCATGACGACTATCTGATGCTTTACAAGATTCAGAGCGTTGGCGGTTACCACGGCAATCAACTCAACCGTTATCAGGAGTTCATTGGCGCAAAGAACACGATTATGTTTCAGAATCCGGAGAATCTTTCGTACCGGAACTTCCTCGATCTCTTGAATGTCAAATATGTCATCGGTTTACGCTTGCCCGACGATCTTTCCCCGTACGACGAACAAACCCAACAGGTTATCGGTGCACTGAAGGAGCATTTCAGTCAACCCAATTTCCGCTTAACCTGGATGGGCCCGCGCTACGCTATCTATGAAAACCTCACCGCTCTGCCCCGGGCATTTGTCGTTCCCCAGTATACCGTCATGCCTGAAATCGGCATTCTTCCCCGGTTGCAAGACCCGAACTTTGACCCCCGAAAGATGGCGATCCTGGAGGAAAACCCCGGGGTCACCTTCCAGCCTGATACCGGCGCAGTCGGCAGCTGTCGCGTGCTGAACTATGACGCCAACAAGATCAAAGTCGAAGCCTCGCTCTCATCGCCCGGTATTTTGGTTCTCAGTGAAAACTACTATCCCGCCTGGAAGGCGTATATCGACGGCAAACCGACAAAAATCTATCGAACCGATTACCTGTTCCGGGGAGTATTTTTAGACAGCGGTAATCATACGGTCGAATTTGTCTATCAATCCAAATACTTCCAACTCGGAGGGCTGATATCTATTTTCGCTTGCATCATTATTCTGTCGGTAATTATATTGAGCAGTGCTCGAAAAAAAGCTACTGCGCCGTATAAAAATATAATCCCTCGGGCTTGAAAAAATATTACACTTTAAGTAAAATAATCTCATGAAAATCTTAGTCATCGGCAGCGGCGGCCGGGAACATGCCCTGGTCTGGGGGCTCGCCCGATCGCCGGATAAACCCGAGCTTTTTTGTGCACCCGGTAATGGCGGGATCTCGCTCCTTGCCCAGTGTGTCAATATCCCGGTGGGCGACATTGCCGGACTGAAACAGTTCGTCAAAACCAACCGGATTGATTTTACCGTCGTCGGACCGGAAGAACCCCTGGTCGGTGGAATCGTCGACGAGTTTAAAAAAGACGGCTTCGCGATCTTCGGTCCCCCGGCGCGCGCCGCCCAATTAGAAGGAAATAAAGCCTTTGCCAAAACCTTGATGCGTACCTACGGAATTCCGACCGCAAAATTTGAAATCTTCACCCTGCCCGAAAAAGCAAAAGCCTACATCGATTCCCTTTCCGGCCCCTGGGTCATCAAAGCCTCCGGACTCGCCTACGGTAAAGGGGTAACCGTTGCCCGGACCAGACCCGAAGCCTACGCGGCGGTCGAAGCGGCGCTCGTTGCGGGCGCATTCGGCGAAGCCGGTAGAACAATCATCGTCGAAGAATGTCTGGTCGGAGAAGAAGCATCGATTGTTGCCCTGACCGACGGCGAAACCATCCTGCCCCTTTTGCCGTCTCAGGATCACAAAGCCCTCTCGGATGGCGACCAGGGACCGAACACCGGCGGTATGGGTGCCTACACGCCCGCACCGGTGGTCGATGAAAAAATTGCCAACCTGGTTCAAACAAAAATCCTCAAGCCTCTGCTCGGCGCACTCCACCAGGAGGCGATTGAGTATCGCGGTGCAATCTATGCCGGCATCATGCTCACCGAACAAGGACCATCGGTGCTCGAATTTAACTGCCGGTTCGGCGACCCGGAGAATCAGACGGTCATGCCCCTTTTAGATTCCAATTTTGTTGAAGTACTCCATCTCTGTGCCGCCGGCAAACTGAAGCAAACGACTCTCGCCTGGCAGCCGGCATATGCAGTCTGCGTCGTCGTCGCTTCCGAGGGTTATCCGGTCCAGTACGAAAAAGGCAAACCGATTACCGGTGACCTCGCCGATCGTCCCGACCTGGTCATCTACCATGCCGGCACCAGACGATCGAACGGCGACTTTTTCACCGCCGGCGGAAGGGTGCTGGGCGTGACCGGCATCGCGCCTCGTCTTCCCGCGGCGAAACAGAAGGCATACGAAGCCATCGCCCGGATAAAATTCGAAGGAATGTATTTCCGCACCGATATTGCCGACAAAGGTATCCGGCGGCTCGATGGAAGTTATTAAACTTAAGGCAACCGAAACGCTCTACCAAAAGACCGTATCCACGTTACAATCGGGCGGGGTAGTGGTGCTGCCCACCGACACGGTCTATGGTCTTGCCTGCGACAGTGAAAACCTCGAAGCCTGCAGGAGAATCTATGAAATCAAAGGACGCGATTTCCAGAGACCGCTGGCATTATTTTTGAGAGAACCGGAACAACTGAGCCGGTATGTCGAACCCTTGAATCCGGTCCAGACACGGGTGACCGAAAAATTTCTGCCCGGTCCCCTGACCGTCGTTCTAAAATCGAAAACCCGGATGGCGATGATCGCCCCGGAAGATAAAATCGGCATCCGGATACCGGACGTTCCGTTTATCAGTGAAATCATCCGACGATTGGGACGTCCCCTGGCAACCACCAGTGCCAACATCTCGGGCGAGGTAGAAATATCTTCACCCCGACTTTTAAAAAAACAATTCCAGGATACGGTCGACCTGCTCGTAGCCGGCAACGACCTACCCGGTCCTCCTTCGACCGTGATTGACCTCGCGACCGATCCGCCCGCCGTTCTGCGTAAAGGGAAAATTCCGATCTGGGAACTTGAGCAGGCACTGGGCCGCAGGGTGAAATTGGCGAAAGGGGTTTCATTCTCGGTGCTGTTGGTCTGCACCGGTAACCTCTGCCGCAGCCCGATGGCAAAGGGAATTTTAAAAGAAAAAGTCGGGAATAAACCAGTTCTGATTTATTCTGCCGGGACCGATACCGCCGATGGACTGCCGCCCACTCCGTTCGCGGTCCAGGCTGCGAAAGTCTACCATGCCGACATTTCCCGGCATCGCTCCACCATCCTCACCCAGGAGCTGATCGCGGCTTCCGACCTGGTCCTGGTCATGGACCAGCACCACTATGACCGGGTCATAACCCTTGCGCCCGAGGCTAAGCCCAAGACCTATTTTCTGCGCGGCTATGAAAATGGCAGCCACGACGAGATTGAAGACCCGATGGGTGGACCGCTGACGGCTTATCAGGAAACGGCAAAACTCATCGAACAATCCCTGCGCCCGGTGGCGCGGGACATCAAACGTCGATTCGAGGAGGTATAAAATGAAGCGCGGGATTTTCTTAGCAATCGCCGGCCTGGTGGCAATCACCGGCTTGGTGACAATCACCTACGCCGCCGATGTCAGTGCCCAGTTGAAACAGGCGAGTGAGCTCTATCTCAACCGCCACCTTAACTCCGGCAATTTGGAACAGAGCAAGGTTCTCTTCGAAACACTGTTAGCCCAGGACCCAACCAACCAGGAAGCCCTGTGGCAGCTCTCGAGAGTCTATTATTCATTGGGCGATGTTGCTCAGGGTAAAAAAACCAAACTCGCCCGGTACGAGTGGGGTAAAGCCCTTGCCGACAGCTTGATTAAAATCAACGAACGCCACCCTGAAGGCCACTTCTGGGCAATGGTCAATCAGGGTAGAATTGGCCAGACCCGCGGCGTACTCAATTCACTCTTTATGGTTTCGGGCATCAAAAGAGAGCTGAAGCGAACGCTCGAACTCAATTCCAACCACGCCGGCGCCCATGACGGCTGGGGTGCGCTCTACTATGAGCTCCCCGGTTTTGCCGGTGGCAGTCTGGATAAGGCTGTCGAATGGTTTAAAAAAGGGTTGGCTCTCGACCCCCACTATACCCTGATCAATGTCGATCTGGCAAAAACCTATATCAAGAAAAAGATGTATAAAGAAGCGCGCGAAGCTATCTCAATGGCACTCGATGAAAAAAACCCGACCTATGTCGCCGATTATGTGCTTGATGATAAACCCGAAGCTCTGAAACTATTGAAAGAGATTGAAGGAAAGTAAGGCTCGGCAATAAAACCGGCAGGGTTCATCTCTCAATAAGATGCAATAAAAAAGAGCTTGAAAAATAACTGATTTTTAGTTGCCCAGCTTACCCATTGGTTTACAGTTATTCCGTGTAGCGGTCGGATTTATCCGACAGTATTCCAATTGTACGATAGCGGACTGTTCCAGGGCGAACGCACCACCACCAAAATTTATCCCCGATCCAGCCGAGGACAAGCCTCGGCACTACGGCTTCCGTGGTTAAATCCTCATCTGTGTCCATCTGTGGTTATATTAATATTTTCCGTGCCTTCCGTGTCTTCAGTGGTTAACTATTTTTATTTAACCAATTCCATTCTCCTTACATTCGTGTGCGCCTCTCCGCCAAGAAGCGTGGCGGAACGAGGCGAATTCGTGCCCATTCGTGGTTATGTCAGGATTCAAGTAATACTTTCTTAAGACCGGCACAGGGGTTGACAACCGACCGATCCTTGTTACCATAACAATGCGGGGGCAAAAGCGTACGAAGGTTTTCATTGGGGCGTACAAGGAAACCTTCGGTTTTAAGCCCATTACGTAAGGAGGAAATATGTTAAATAAAAACCGAGTAATTACGGTCTGTGCTATGGCTTTACTTTCACTGTTTTTATACCCTGGCTGTGGCAAGAACTATCCCCCAACAATAAATGGTATGGTCTTTCCGGATTCGGTAGCTCTCGGCGATACGGCAACGATTATTTGCCAGGCAGAAGACCCTGAAGCAGATAACCTCGCTTTCCATTGGTCTCCACTCGATGGCGGAACCTTTGCCGACACCTCAGCCGGCAATACGGTTACCTGGGTGGCGCCCACCCAGATTGGTGTCTATAAAATTAAGGTCGAGGTGAGCGATGGCATAAATACCCCGGTCGACACAACCGTCAGCATCAATGTGACGGCAGGAACAGCTCCCCAACCCCCGCAGCCGGTAACCCTCGCCCCACCGACCACAATAACCCAATCGACGGTTGACCTGATCTGGACTCAATCGCCGGATTCCGATTTTGCCCGCTACGAGGTGCACCGTTCTCTCCAGCCTTATTTTACGCCATCGGAAAGCACAAAAATCAGGGTTGTTCTTTCCGTGATTGACACGACCTTTACCTCAACCGGTCTCACGCCCGGCGTAACCTACTACTTCAAGGTCGTGGTGGCAGATACCGAAGGATTGAGCACTCCGTCCAATGAAGTAAGCGCTGCGACTCAGTATTTCATGGAAATCGCGGCGGTGTCCTTGCCGGGTAGACCGAACGGTCTCGACATTTCCGGAGAGTTGGCGCTGGTTGCGGATCGGGAAGGCGGACTCCAGATTATTACCATCTCCAATCCCCAGAGTCCCCTGAAAATCGGTTCGTATGAACTGGACGATTACGCCCAGGCTAACGATGTCTTCGCCCAGCGGCCCTATGCCTATGTCGCGTTCGGCGATTCCGGACTCCACGTCGTCGATATCACCAATCCCGCCAATCCGGTCCGCAGAGCGGTCATCGACAGTGTGGTCAAGTCAGCCTACAGCGTTTACGTGTTTGGTCCCTATGCCTATATCTCCTCGGAAGATAAATTCTTCCGGGTGGTTGACATTCATGACCCGACCCAACCGTTCATCCGCGGTTCCTGCATTCTGCCGGATAAGTCAACCGATATTTTCGTCTCCGAAAGTTACGCATTTACCGCCTGCGGTTATTCCGGGATGAGGGTGGTTGATGTTTCTTCGCAGGATTCGCCCGAGGAAGTTTTAGGGGTCGAGACACCGGACCAGGCATATAAGCTCTATGTATCAGGCGGCTACGGCTATATCGCCACGAGCTTTGCCGGCCTCCAAATCTTCGATGTTACCCGGCCGTCAAACCCGGTACCGGTTGCATCAATCGCCCTGCCGGGTGAAGCCTATGATGTCTATGTATCAGCTAATTACGCTTATGTTGCGTGCTGGGACAAAGGCCTCCAGGTGGTAGATGTGAGCGATCCGCGCAATCCCGTTATCCTGTATTCTTTTGAATTACCGGGCAGTCTGATTAACGGGGTAATGGTCTCCGGAAACTACGTCTATCTTACCGACTGGAATTACGGCTTCATCGTCTTAAGCCAGTAAGACCGTCTAATCAATTGACACGGCGGGGTATGCATTCTTACCCTGCCGTGTTTTTTTAACGGAGTACAAAGAGTGGCAATCTTGACGGAAGGATTTTGTAAGACTATAATTTGATAAATCTATAACAAGGGGGCATGATGGCAGATGTCTATAAAAATTTTATTAACGGTAAATGGGTTGACGCAAAGTCGGGAAAAACTTTCGAAAATCGCAATCCGGCGAACTGGGATGAAATAGTCGGAATTTTCCCTCTCTCCGGTTCCGCCGATATCGAAGAAGCGATCGGCGCCGCGAAAAAGGCGTACGAGCACTGGCGAAGAATTCCGGTTCCCAGGCGGGCTGAAATCCTCCAAGCCGCCGGCGATATTATGCTTGCGCGTAAAGAAGAACTGGCGCGGTTGATGACCCGCGAAATGGGTAAAATCATTAAAGAGACCCGGGGCGATGTCCAGGAAGCGATCGACACCGCGTTCTATGCCGGTGGTGAAGGTCGGAGGTTCTTTGGCCAAACCACTCCTTCGGAATTATCGAACAAGGTCTGTTTCGTCTTCCGTCAGCCGATGGGTATCTGGGGATTGATCACCCCCTGGAATTTTCCGATGGCGATCCCATCCTGGAAGCTCGTTCCCGCACTCCTCTGCGGTAACACCTGCGTATTCAAACCGGCAACCGATACGCCTGCTTCGGGTGGCAAGCTGGTCGAAATTTTAGCCGAAGCCGGAGTGCCGGACGGTGCGGTGAACATTATTTACGGCGCCGGTCGCGAGGTCGGCGAAGCGATGATGAACCACCCTGACGTCCGGGGAATCTCATTCACCGGCTCGTCCGAAATCGGCCGCCGGATCGGTGAAGCGACCGGTAAAACCCTGAAACGCTGCTCATTGGAGCTGGGCGGTAAGAATGGCCAGATCGTCATGGACGATGCCCAATTGGACCTGGCGATCGACGGCGTGCTCTGGGGTGCGTTTGGCACCACCGGCCAGCGCTGCACCGCCACCTCGAGATTGATTCTCCACGAAAAGATCTATAATGAATTCGTCGAACGGTTGGTCGAACGGGTGAAACGGCTGAAGGTCGGCAACGGTCTTGATGAATCGGTCGAGATGGGACCCTGTGTCAACGAAGCGCAGCGAGCGTCGGTCCACGGCTATGTCGAAATCGGAAAAAACGAAGGAGCAAAGCTCCTCGCGGGCGGCGCACCGCTTGCGGGCGGCGATTGGGCAAAAGGCTGGTTCTACCAGCCGACGATCTTCGGCGATGTCAAACCCGGGATGCGCATTGCCCAGGAGGAAATATTTGGACCGGTGCTCTCGGTTTTGAAAGTCAAAGATTTAAACGAAGCAATTACGGTGCTCAACAATACCAGTTACGGTCTCTCGTCTTCAATTTATACCCAGGATGTGAATAACGCTTTTCAGGCGATCGAAAAAATTGAAGCCGGCATCACCTATGTTAACGGTCCGACCATCGGTGCCGAGTGCCATCTGCCCTTTGGCGGAGTTAAAGATACGGGCAACGGCCACCGCGAAGGAGGCTGGACCGCGTATGATATCTTCTGCGAACTCAAAACCGTCTATGTTGACTACTCCGGACGACTCCAGAAAGCCCAGATTGATACCTGGAACGAATGACACCGATCTTGAATCCTGACTTAACCACGAATGGACACGAATTCGCCTCGGAACGAGGCGCACACGAACGGACACGAAGTGAATATTGGTATTACCCAAAATTCAATTTTCACCAAACAGGTGGAAAACAAAGAATAGTTTGGTGTCGCTTCGCTCCACCTACTCAAGGAGTTTCGTGTCAATTCGTAATCATTCGTATAATCCGCCACACTTCTTGGCGGACATGGTTCCTTATTGGAAATTTTGCGTCAAATATGATAAATAATTTTTATTCGACCAATTCGCTGCCATTCGTTGAATTCGAGGCATAACCGAATATGACGAATAATTTTTCATTCGAGAAATTCGCTGTCATTCGATTAATACGTTTAATGTAATCGAAAGGAGACCGATGCAGAAACCGAAGATTATCACCGCCGAATTACCCGGGCCGAAAGCCCAAAAAATCATCAAAAAAGACAAAAAATACATTTCGCCTTCCTACACCCGGTCATACGGAGCGGTCATTGAAAGCGGCAAAGGCTGCTGGTTACGGGATGTCGACGGCAATCTTTTTTTAGATTTTAATGCCGGCGTTGCGGTCTGCGCAACCGGCCACTGCCATCCCCAGGTTGTCAAGGCAATTCAGGAGCAGGCAGAGGAACTGATCCACATTTCCGGTACCGACTACTACTACCCCCAGCAGATAAAACTCGCCGAAAAGCTCGCGGAAATCGTTCCCGGCGCAAAAAACAAGCGGTCGTTCTTTACCAATTCCGGCGCGGAAGCAGTCGAAACCGCATTCAAGCTCGCCCGTTACAAAACCAAACGCCCCTATGCCTTCGCTTTTTTAAATTCGTTCCACGGCCGGACGATGGGTGCCCTCACCCTCACCGGCAGTAAACGGATCCAGAAAAAAGGATTCGGTCCGCTCGTCCCCTGCGTCGTCCATGTTCCCTATGGATACTGCTACCGGTGTTTTTTTAACCTCGAATACCCGGCGTGTAACTTCACCTGCATCCGCTATATCGAAAATGAAATTTTCCGAACCGTCGTCCCGCCCGAAGAGGTGTGTGCGATCTTTGTCGAACCGATCCAGGGTGAAGGCGGATATATCGTTCCCCCTCCCGGCTACTTCCAGGAATTGAAGAAACTGTGCGAGAAATACGGAATCTTTCTTGTCGCCGACGAGGTCCAGTCGGGAATGGGCAGGACCGGTCGAATGCTCGCGATCGAACACTGGGAGACGAAAGCCGATATCTACTGCCTGGCGAAAGGAATCGCCTCCGGCATGCCGCTGGGTGCGGCGGTTGCCCCGGCATCAATTATGGATTGGGAGTCGGGAGCCCATGCCAACACCTTTGGCGGCAATCCGATCAGTTGTGTAGCCGCCTTGGCGACCATCAAACTACTGGAAAACGGACTCATTGAAAACGCGGAAAAGATCGGCGGGCTGATGCTTAAGCGGTTGGAGGACTGGCAGAATAAATATGACTTCATCGGTGACGCCCGGGGTAAGGGTCTGATGCTGGCGGTGGAACTGGTCGAAGATGTCGTTTCGAAACGCCCGCTCCACGACAAGCGGAATGGTGTGATCATGGAATGCTTCAAACGGGGTTTGATTCTCCAGGGCTGCGGCGTCTCGTCGGTCCGGTTTTCGCCGGCGCTCATCGTCACTGCCGAAGAAGCCCAAATTGGCCTCGATATTTTCGAGCGGGCACTGAAAAAAGTGTTTCGCGCGTAATTGTCTTTCCTTACATTTCTTCTCGTTGCCGGGTTCGGTTCGATACCGCTGGAATTGACGGCAGCCCTGACCCTCGACCGCCCGGCACAGTCGATCCACTGGGATCAAGACGGCTCACTTTTGATTGTCGATGATTCGGGTGAAAAGATCGTCGTCTTCAATCCCAACCCTCAAAGCTTCGATACGATCGCCCTGCCCCAGCGGATAGTGCCGCTGCTCGGTATCCGGTCAGACCAGCTCTTTTTTTATCTGTATAATGAATTTAATTTCTACCGGCTCAAAAAAATCACCACTGAGCTGGAAGGACCGTTTCCCCAACCGGCGGCAAACAATTTGAAGATTGTCGACCTCGATATTTCTGCCACCGGTGAGATTTTTATCGCCGACGGTTACGGGGATAGAATTATCGTCATTGACCCGTTGGGGACGATGCGCGAACTGGGCTCAGGTCTCATCTCGAAACCGGCCGGTGTCAGGGTCACCTCAACCGGTGATATCGGAGTGGTCAACACCGGTCACAACCGGCTGACCGTTCTCAATAGAATTGGAAGCCGTATCGGCGATTTTCCGCTCCCTTCGGCCCGCGCCAGCCGGCTTGCCTGTGATGAAAAAAATCGATTCTATCTGCTCGAGATTAATACCAATCGAATCTGGCGATTGGCCGGCGGCCGCTTTGAGCCTCTGGCCGCCGGTATTCCCTTTGCCGCGACCGCTCTCACGGTCGGCGCAGGCAGACTCTTTATTATCGATACCACTACCCGGCTGTTGGTATTTGACCTGCCGGAATAGGCTCCGCAATCTCATGAAAAGAACTCCTAATTCTACAATTCCCTTCTTGCCCATTCGTGGTTGATGCTTACGCATCTATACTTCGTATCAAATTGATTGAAAAATCTGTGTTGCTGTCACTCCGTTCCAGCTATACTTGCTGTCGTTTTACTCCAGCTACGCTTCGCGTTTCGTATTTTATCTTCGGTTATCCGTCTCTGATTTTTCGCGACTGGAAGTCGCTCCCACAATTTATCCCCGACCCAGCCGAGGACAAGCCTCCCACTACGCGCTGTCATTCTGAGTCCGCCAAGAATCCGCCACACTTCTTGGCGGATGGCGGGCGAAACGCGCAGCGTAGATGGAGTCCGCCACGTACCTTGGCGGACGACATCAAAAATCTCATCCCGTCGTTGATGTCGCGTCCATACGCTCTACTCCCTACTGCTTACTCCTTACGCTCTTTTCCGTGCCTTCAGTGGTAATCTATTTTTATTTAACCAATTCCATTTTCCTTACTTATTACTCCCTACGCCCTGCTCCCTACGCCCTACTGCTTACTTCCTACTTCCTACTCCCTTTTCCGTGCCTTCCGTGTCCGCCATGAATCTTGGCGGATCAGTGGTAAACTATTTTTTATTTAACCGATTCTCTTCGTGTCCATTCGTGCTCCGTTCGTGTGCGCCTCGTCCCGGCGGCTCATCTTGAGCCGAGGCGAATTCGTGGCCATTCGTGGTTATGATTCTCCTCGTGGTCTATACTTAAAAAGGAAGAGTTTTGTCGATACTATCAGCTCGTAGCTCGAAACCGTTCGTTCTCTTATCCCTCATCGGCCTGAGCGTAGCCGCACAACCGCTCAATCAGGAGTTTCGTTTTGTGGGAACCGGCTTCGCCGGTCCGTACAAACTCCCGGCTCAATTCCTGATCGTCAATTCCGATTCGGTCGTGATCGCGGGCGAATACCTATCGCGCGACCGCTATCGCCTCAATTACGAAACCGGCGAGATCGCTTTTCTCGAGCCGGTTGCCGAGTCGACCGAAGTGCTCGTTTATTTTCAGACCCTGCCGTTCAAACTCGCCGGCAGCTATCGCCACAAAGAGCTGGTCCCGCAAACCGCGCCGGCGGCGAGTCCACCGCAAGCAAAACCACCCCGCACCGAAGGCGAAACCAATCTCTATGCTTCCGGAACTAAAATTGTCGGGGTGAACCTTTCAAGCCAGGGTCCGGTATCGTTGGAGCAATCGCTCCGGCTCAATCTGAAAGGCGAGCTTGCCGGTCTCGAACTCGAAGCCTATCTCTCCGACCAGCAGACCCCGATTCCGCCCGAAGGAACGACCAGGGAACTCTCCCAGCTGGACCAGATCCTCATCAAGCTCAATGGCAAAAACCTTTCCGGCTCGCTCGGCGATTGCGCCCTTTCGCTGCCGTTGGCACAGTTCGGGATGATCGAGCGGAAATTAGCGGGCGGCATGGGTGGTTTCAACCTTAAAGGATTGAAAATGAATTTTGCGACCGCCCGTTCAAAAGGAAAGTTCACCGTCAATCGCTTCCCGGGCGAAGACGGCAAACAGGGTCCGTATTTTTTACAGGCGGCGACGCTCTTCACCATCGTCCCGGGCAGTGAAATTGTCTACCTCGACGGCGAGCGATTGGTTCGGGGGTGGGACGGGGATTATCTGATCGACTATTCGGCTGCCCAGTTGACCTTCACCAACCGGCGGCTCATCACCAACCGCTCCCGGATTGAAGTCGAATTTGAATATACCACTGAATTCTTCGAACGGTTCGTCTATAACCTGGGGAGCGCATACGACATCGCGCCGGTTTCATTGGGTCTCCAATTATTCCAGGAATCGGACGATCCGAACCGGAGTTTGCAGTACGACCTGACTCCTGCCCAGCGTTCCACGCTCGCCCTCATCGGTGATGACACCAGCCTGGCATGGGTCCCGGCTGACACCTACGTCGGACCGGGTAACGGCAACTACACCAGAGAAGGCGACCACTTCCGGTATGCCGGCGCGAACCTTGGTGACTACAACGTCAGCTTCTCCTATGCCGGCGACAACCAGGGTGACTACGACTACGATAATGCAACCGGTGCCTACAGCTATGTCGGCACCAGCCAGGGCCGGTATCGGCCGAGCATCTTTGTCGACCTGCCCAAAAAAAACGAGTTACTGCTGACCAGCCTGAAACTCGATAAAATTTTCGGATTTTCCGGCACCCTCACCGGACTGGCAACCCGCGAAGACCAAAATCTCTTTTCTTCAAAAGACGACGGCGACAATGGTGGTCTCGGTTACGCGCTCCGGGGAGGCTGGGAGTTTAAACCGCTCGCCCTCGTCTACGAGCGAAGCTATTTTGGTTCGAATCTCTGGCTTGCCCCCCGTTCCGAGGATGTCGATTTTCAACATACCTGGGGAATTACCCCGTTACCGGGCGAACGCTCGATCGACCAGCTCAACGTCAGCCTCCAGCCGGTAACCGACCTGATTTTTAATCTCGGCGGCGGGCTGCTTGCGACCCCGCACGTGCGGGCGCAGCGCGGTTATTTCGAAGGCCGGTTTCGAAATTCCCGGTATGGACTCCAGTACCTGAAGTCCGGCATCAATCATAACCTTGCCTTAAGCCTGCCGCTCGGAATGTTCGTCCCGCAAATCAATTTTAACCGCGAAGGCTCCGATACCGGCAGATTCTGGAATGGACTGGTCGGCGGCGAGATTACACTGAAAAAACCGTTATCGTTCGGTTTATCCTACGAGCGCCGTGATGACGACCGGAACGATTCGCTCTGGCTCAAAGAAAGCCAGGCTGAAACCTACCGGCTCTCGGTCAATTCCCGGTTAGGGGGCGCGATCAACCTAACAGGAGTTTTCGGCTTGCATAAAAAGCACCATCTCCAGGTTGCCGGCACCGACTTCGAGAACTACTTTGCCACCGTGCGCAGTTCCTATACCCATCCCCGGGGCATTAGCGCCCGGCTCGATATCGACCAGACCCAGAAGCAGACCCAGGGACAGGTTGTGAACTATATCAAGGTTGAAAAAGGAACCGGCGAGTATAGCCGTGACCCGGAGACCGGAAATTTCTATTATGACCCGGCAGGCGACTACATCCGCCAGACCCTCCCGACCGGTAAACCAATTCCCGCCGCCGAACTGAATGTAAGCACAAGCCTTGACCTGTCGTTTCTCCGCCCGCTCGGTTTCCACGGTTTCTATACGACCACCCGAAATCTCGGCGATACCGCACTGGTCCGGGCAGGCGAAAACTACAATTTCGATCTCACCATCCTGCCCTATGAACCGAGATTCTCGCTTTCGCTCCTGAATAGCGGTACGACCTTTCACGACGCCCTTTCCACTGAGCCGACCGACCAGGTCACGGTTTCGTATGGTGTTGAAGTGCGGTCGACGGTCGCCGACCCGGTCTTCTTGAAAGCACGCGCCGAGCTCAACCGCCAGGACCGCGAGCGGTCGGGAATCGGTTTTGAAAAAAAATCGACCGAGCAGCGGGTCGCCTTTGAACCTTCGCTCAATCTTAAAGCTAATTTTCTATTCCGTCTCGGTTACGGTCATACGATGTTCGAGTTTCCGCTCTACTATCCGCTCCTGGGGAAATTTCCCCTTGACCGGACCAACGCCGGTTTGTCGGTCCAGTGGTCGGGCTTGGTCAACACCCTGGTCGGCGCGAGCGTCGATATAAACTACCGGACTTCAACCGTATCCCAGCTCCCCTATGAGCTGTCGGTAACCGAACCGCTCGGCTTCACCCCGGAATGGCAGTTGACCGGCGACCGGTATCTGACCGACGAGCTCACCCTTTCGCTCCAGTATCACGGTCTTGCCTATCCTGACCGTCCGGTCGACCACACCTTCTCCTTAAGCCTCCGGGCATATTTTTAAAAAACCCGAATCCAGATTTAACCACGAATGGACACGAAGGAACACGAACGCTCGAAACGAGGAGAAATATGAAAGTCAAACAAAATCCAACGTTCACCAAGTAGGGGGGCAAACAACATTTTTTTCTTTAATGCGTCTTCATTCATGTTAATTGGTGTCGCTTTGCTCCACCTACTCTTCGTGTCAGTTCGTAATCATTCGTGTAAATTCGTGTTTGATGCTTACGCATATATACTTCGTATCAAATTATTATTTTCCGTGCCTTCCGTGTCTTCAGTGGTTGAAAATTCTCATTTCCCCGTTTTCTCAGTGGTAAAATCTGTATCCGTGTTTATCCTTCTTTAATCTGTGTCCATCTGTGGTTTAATTAATAATTTCCGGGTTAAATCCTTTGACAAAACCGAACTTTTCATTACAGTAATCTATGGCGCAGGTTGGAATCGTCGTTGACAGCATCTCAAGCCTGACCCAGGATATTGCCGAACGGTTCAATATCGCCGTCGTTCCTTATTATGTGAATTACAATGGAACCAGCCACCGGGATGACCCCGCGTTCGACAAAATCGATTTTTACCGACGGTTGCCCGAACTGAAAGAATTTCCCTCCACCGCCCACCCCAACCTCTCCGACCTGGAGGAAATCTTCTCGCGATTAATCCCCCGGGTCTCAGGTCTCGTCTATCTGACAACCTCCTCGCGCCTCAGCGCCACCGTCAACCTCGCCTACCAGGCGAAGAAAAAATTCCCCGATACCCGGATTGAAATCTACGAAGGCGGAGTGGGAATCGGCAGGCTCGCACTCCTGGCACTGGAAGCGGCGAAACTGGCAAATAACGGCGCCGCCATGAATGAGATCATCAAAGGACTCAACGACTGCAACAGCAAAGCCGGGTTTTACGGGGTATTGAACACCCTGGAGTATCTGGCACGGGGCGGCAGGATCGGCAAAGCCCAGGCGCTGTTAGGGACGCTCCTCTCGATCAAACCGGTGCTGACCTTCAAAAATGGAATGGTTGTCCCGGCAGCGAAAGTGTCGACCCAGCGTGCTGCCCTCGACTGGATCATCAAGCGGATGCACAGCGAGGCAAAACGGCTCAACGCCTTTACGATCCGGTGTATCATTGATGATGTCGCCGGCCGGGAGTGGTCCGACCAGGTGAAAGAACGGCTGGTCCATGAGTTCGAGTGCAAAGAAGCCTGGCAATTGACGATGAGCCCGGTCGCGGGCGTCCATATCGGCCCCGGCGGTTGGGCAGTCTCCTATCTATTCGAATGAAACTCGGCATCAGCACCACCTTCAACTACGACATCCCCTTGGAAACGATGCTGCCGATGGTTAAAGCCGCCGGCTTTGACGCCGTCTCTCTGGGCGGTAAACGGGAGCACTCGAATTACCATCTGCCGGACGGCCGCCGGCGTATTCTCGAACTGGTTCGGCAGTCAGGACTCATCCTTGATTCGATCCATGCTCCGTTTAAAGACGACGATGGTGACCTGTCGGCGCAGGACGAAGAGGTCCGCCTGCGGTCGGTCGCAAACATAAAAAACGCGATCGATGCCGCTCATGAGCTAACAGCGCCGATTGTCATCCTCCATTTGAATGGCCGGTTTTCCGGACCCGCCACCCCGGAACGGATGAGCCAGGTCGAGCGCAGCGTCCGAGAGATATTCCCCTATGCTCAAACAAAAGGGATTAACCTCGCGTGCGAGAATCTCGACACCCAGGCAAAACAAACTATTTTTGAAACGATCCTGACAGAGTTCACCCAATCCCATATCGGTGTCTGCTATGACTCTTCCCATGAACGGTTGGTGGGAACGAATTTCAAGGTTCTGGAACGATGCTGCAGCCGCCTCTTTGCCGTTCACATTGCCGACGATATCCGGCTCGAAGACGACCATTTGTTACCTTTTGAAGGTAAAATTGACTGGGCAGAGTTCAGCCGAATTTTTAAAAAGATCAACTATAACGGCGTTTTCCTGCTCGAACCCGAGATGCGCCGCTCCGGCTTCAAAGAACCCTCGGTCTTTCTTGCCGAGGCGTATGCACGGGCACAACGAATCATCGTCCAATGCCAAAAATAATCGTCAACGGCGGTGCGGGTGACATTCAGAACCTCGAGCCCTATCGGGCAGGGATAAAAATCGCCCTCGAGGCAGGCTATGCAGTTTTAGCCGGCGGCGGCAGTGCCCTCGCGGCAGCGGTCGAAACGGTTCGAATTATGGAAGACATTCCGGTGTTCAATGCCGGCACCGGCTCGGTGCTGACCATTGCCGGCACGGTCGAGATGGACGCATCGGTCATGACCGATGACGGTTCGTTCGGTGCGGTCGGCAGTATCAGTAATGTTCAAAATCCGATTCTCGTCGCCCAGAAGGTGATGGAAGAGACCGACCACCTGCTCCTGGTCGGGGACGGCGCTCTGAAATTCGCCCGGCTCCAGGGTTTTGGACCCCATAACCCCGTAACCGAAGATCGAATCAAACGGCTCAACGAACTGAAGGCAAAGAAAAATGCACCCTATCATCCGAAATTTGAAAAATTCCTCGACGCCTATGGAGCCGATAAAGGCGACATAGGCGCTGCAAAAGGAGTCACCCTTGGTGATCCCCATGGCGATGCCAAAGGCATCGCTAAAGGGATCACCTTTGGTGATCCCCATGGTACAGTCGGTGCGGTCGCGTTTGACTCCGAGAGTCACTTAGCCGTCACCAATTCGACCGGCGGCATCATGGGAAAACTACCGGGCAGGGTCGGCGACAGCGCCATCCTCGGTGCGGGAAGCTTTGCTTCCCCAATTGGCGGGGTCGCAACCACTGGCCACGGTGAGTGCATAACCAAACTGCTTCTGGCAAAAACCGCGGTCGAACTGATGCAACACCAGCCGGCTCAGGAAGCGATTACGAAGGCCCTGAAAATCGCCGACGACCACGGCTGCCGCTGCGGCTTGATCGGCATCGACCGACGCGGCACTATCGGCTATGGCTTCAATACCAAAACGATGGCGTACGGGTTTATTGATGGAGACAAACTGACGATTTTTTAAATTTTCTATTAGTAATTATCGCCGGTCTTTAAGAAGTTGTAACCCTGTCCCCTTCCCGGCTACTCAATTTTTGTTTACAGCATTTCTGTCCAAGAGGGGCACTAACGGCTTTCGGATATGTTACTACTCAGTGCACAAAGTACTTTACATCGACAGGGAGGTATGCGTATATTACATGCATGAAACATATTGATTTTCGTGCTTTCGCTCCTCACGAAGCGCATGTCCGCTAAGCAGCAGTGTAAAGTATTTAATGCTCCCCTTAGTAACTCGTTCACGGACGCACTGGGTTCGTTTATACTCCCAAAATGGGAGGAGAGATGAAATATTTCGTTTATTCCTCCTTTGTGCGAAGTCAAAGAGTTCCATAATCTAAATCCTCGGATCTTGTAAACCCTTGCACTGTTGGAATTGTTATTTGAAATGGACCTTGTTGGCCCTGTCCAACGATTTCTCCAATCACAGATAAATCAGCATCTATGGGGAACAAACTTGATTTTATTTCATGAACTAAACCGTAATCTTTAGCTTCATTTGGATTAAGTGTTGTCCGATTATTCATGTCATCTTCTACTTTATGCACTGGCTTTTCTGTTGTATCTGCTATAACGCGGGCGATATTCTGCTGATCAATTTTTATGCTTTTTAAATGCTCCTCTATTTGTTTTTCATCAAAGCTAACATTCCCACTAAAGTTAAATCTGACGCCATGTATTAAAAATCTTGCATGAGGGACTGAGAACCTTTTAGTACCAGCACAAAAAATTACTACCCCAATAGAATCTACACTGCCAAAGTTATATGTATATACTTCAACTGGTGCGCCTTTTAGAAAATTATATAATGAAAGGCCGTGAAATACTGATCCCCCTGGTGAGGAGAGCATAAGATGAATTCTCTCGTATTTTTCTCTTGTCTTTA
Organism: uncultured bacterium; assembly: GCA_964356135.1. Taxonomy (GTDB): domain Bacteria; phylum Hydrothermota; class Tepidihabitantia; order CAYHGV01; family CAYHGV01; genus CAYHGV01. The sequence continues at coordinate 7,331 of CAYHGV010000021.1, read as the reverse complement.
TATCTACTATTTGAAGTACTTTATCCGTAGTCTGCGGTATTACTGGCGCCATAAACCTAATATATGCTTCCTTCATGTTTTTCCTCCTTGATTCTTTTGATTTCGCACAACGTGTGCGGCTGCCCGTTCGTCTTGATTCTTGTTCACAGTGATACTTTGAGAAGACTCGACTCAACCTCCTTGAACAAATCGTCAAGCGATTCTTGGATCTTGATTGTCTGGCTGATTGCTGTAATGATTTTCGCATACGTGGCGATCTCTTCGGATGAGAGGGTCCTGCCCTTGCGTTCTTTAAGCCACTTCTCGGCAACTTGATAACCTCCGATGTGATACTCCCAAACCTCGGACGGAACACCAGAGAAATACTTGTCGGGATTGATAGAAACTCGTGCCCTTTTCAGCCCGTACGACACCTTCACGACCCGAAAGTCGCCTGCGCCTTCGCACTTGGCAATGGGTTTAGCCAGCTTGGATGATTTGAGCAAATGGAGATCAATAAGCTCAGCACCTTTTCGAGCAACTTTTTTGAAGAGCTTAGAATCCTTCGTAAAAGGAACCCGGGGAAAATCCGTCTTCAAGAACTCAGCGTATTTCTTACGATAGGCGTTGGAGTAAAGAACGGCATAGATGAAATTAAAGATGTCCTCGGGAGCTGACTCTAGTTTGTAAGACGATGTGAGAGCATTGAGTAGCTTTGGAGCTAGATTAGGCACCGGCTTGCCTGATTCATGTTGAAAAAGGAGGTCGCGCTTGTTTGTGTCAGGATAAATATAGAGCGGCAGGCAGTAGTCGATTGTTTTCAGCGAAACAGCAACGTGGTCGGTAATAGCGGAAGTGACAAAAACGTGCTGCCATGGTCCTTTCGTTTCAACTCTCTTTGGAAGAACGAGACCAAGGTTATCAGAAAGGAACTGCGACATTATCCTTGATTGCGGACTGCTGTAGAAGCCCCGGGAATTTCCTGTATAGTAAGTTCGCCTGAGATCAAAAGGTCTGAAAAGCAGCGGCTTGATTAACTGCCGTGATGGTCCACTCCTTTTGACATCTGCCAAAGCAGTGGCAACAGTCCAATCTCGGGAATCCTTTCCGAGGGCATAGCTCGCCCTTGCTAGCTCCGGATCAAGCTCCGAGAAGTTGAGAATGCGAGGCCAGAGTTCTTCAGTAGAAAAGCTGAGGGTAAAGTGGTCTCTCCCGGTGACAGCTCCAACCGTCCCCAAACGAAAAAGCTTGTTGACTTGGGGATACGTCTCGTATCTTGCCTTATGTCTGTCTTGCCGTGGTACGAAGAAGTAGAATGGTGATGAAGGACTGAGTTCTTGATGGTGAACGGTATGAAAGTGGTTTGATTTCAAGAAATCATACTTGTCGTCTCTCAGACCCCACAGGTCCGAGTGATAGACTCTGCATTGGCCTGTGCGCGACTTATGCTTGACAAACAAAGCGATGGCGACACCTTGCTGAATGTCAAAGACGTTCTTGTCTTCAGAGCCGTTCGGTGCCCTTTCTTTCTTGAGTGAGTTACCGTGTAGATCAAGGATGTAGATTTCGTCGAAAGAGTTCATAAGAGATTGACGCATACCTCGAAACGTGGGATTATCAAGATATGCGTGGTTGGTAATGAACCCAACAATGCCCTCTCCGACCTGATCAATCTTCCACTGGGCGAACCGGATAAACTTTACATAGTCGTCTTGCATCCAGTGCTTTCTCTCGCCAAACCAATCTCCATCGACAATCTTGTAATATTCGATCAACTCGCCGATCCACGTCTTTTGTCTGACTTTCATGCTCTTGCTGGCCTTTGCTTCCTCGTGAAGAAGCTGATAGAAAGTCCTGCCGTTTTCTTGTTTCGTGCGGATCGTGTAACCCTTGGTGTACTTCTGACCCTTCTTCACTTCCTCTTCACGCTCACTGGCATTCGCGGAGATGCCGGAATAAGGGGGATTTCCAAGGATGACAAGGATGGGCTTCTCTTTCTTTATCCTGCCAGCCAAGTGCGATTCTTCGGAGAGCGAAGCCATCCCCGGAAGTGATGTCTGGGCAAGCTCTTCCATTTCCAGCGTGTTGGTCAGATAAAATTGGACCCGTTCATCGCCGGACAGCTTGTGTCCGAGTTCCTCCAAAAGGTAGCCCATCTTTAGGTGCCCAGCTGCATATGGAGCCATCATTAGCTCGAATGCGAAGAAATGCTGCAGTATGTGGTCTTCGATGAACTTCGCCCTTGAACCCTCACCATATTTGAAAACAAACTGTTGAACTGCAAGCTTGGCCGCCTCGGCAAGGAATGTGAGTGTACCTGCAGCAGGATCGAGAACGGTTACAGAATGAGTGGCAAATCCGTCTTGTCGTCCAAAAAATTCCTTGAGAACGATGTTGAGAGAACGGACGATATAAGAGACGACCGGCTCGGGCGTATAGTAAACGCCACGACGCTCACGCTCCTCTGGATTGTATTCGGCAAGAAAAGTTTCATAGAAATGGAAAATCGGATCGCCTCCTTTGCCTTCATTGAAAAACTGATGAAGGATATTCTTGACGTCAGCGACAGCGAGAACCTCGGCAATGTCGTCAACCGTAGCTTCAAGCTGCTCGGGTGGACTAAGAGAAATGAAGCTGAAAATTTCACGCAGGATTCCGATGGTCTTTGGAATGAAGTCATAGGCAAGCTTGCGGTTGAATACACCATTTGCCCGTGTTCGCGCGGCGAAAAGACCATACGTTATTGTCTGTGCGTATAAATCGGCAAATTCGTCTGGTTTTAGGTTAGCGATGAGGTGTTTCTGGAAAGCCTCGTAAAAGCCGAGAATCTTCTTAGCACCCTCGCTTCTTGTCTCACGGATTTCCTCCATGATAACTTGATCTCTGAGAAATCGTGTACGTGTGGCCAGTTCGCCTGCAAGACTCTCAGCGGTGAACTTGGTTGGAAGTGAGAACTGAAAGAACTTTTCCAGTAACGCCAAAAACTCCACGGTATGCTCGGCTGGTGGAATTGTTTTGAGCTTCGTTGGTATGTATGGACGGGCGAGAAGAACGCTGTCAGCACACTTGCCATTACGGTAAAGCCGGAACTCGTAGAAGTTTGTAAGGATCAGATTCGGAAAAGTTGAAATGTAACGCTTCAGTTGCTCGGTCGTTTCGATTTCATCCAGATTGGCTCTCGGCGGCTTTGCCTCGACGTATCCAACTTGAGAATGTTTTCCATCCCAAACTCGAAAATCTGGATTGCCAGCCTCCGTCTTCTTTGGAAGAACGGTGACGTGAACTTTCTTATGTCTCTTGGTTTCAGAGAAAGTTTCAAGGAGTTCCGCAAGGACAGAATAATAGGATTCCTCACGGGCATCGCCACGTGTGGTGATGGATGCTATTTTTTTGATGTATGTCTCAATCATTCTCTTTCCGGTTGGAAATCGAAGTTAATTAGAACGGACAGTCGCATATAACCTCCGTGGTGATTACGCAGCCCCCCGCCGCTATCAAAATTCAATTTAGTACGGCGAGGCGGGGTTGAGCGGCCACAATAATATGATTTTCTTTGATTCATTTTCGGTTCCCCTGACAAGGGGACGTGGTTACCGCCGCTGTTAAGCGCAATGCCACTTACTCGATCGATTCTTTGTACGAAGCCAAGAATATTTCCTTCAGAAAAGATTTGTTCTGCTCGACCTCGTCCTTGCTAAGAGTAAATCGCAAACGACCCCAACGCTTATCTACTCCGAGCACTTCAATCTCAGTATTATTAAACTTTTCTTTGAGAGCATCCAGATCTGCCATACGAATCTCTACACGAAGAAACTTCTTCTTCGCTCGGAAGATGACAAAATTATTTGGACGATTCTTCTGAGCTAAGCCTATGTAGTATTTGTTATAGTTGAAAGATAAATCCGAATTGATCTCTTTAAGAATCTCTAACGATTCGTCAACAAGTTTCATTGAAAGGGGAGAACCTCTTCCTTCCCAATATGCTCGGTCGGTAATCTCTCGCTCGGAGAGTTCCTCTTCCTCCTCGGCAGTCCCCAAAGATACCTCGTCAAGAACCTTTGCAAAATTTAAAAGAACCTTGTTGTCGATTTGAATGGCTGTCATTTGCAAGGCTATCATTGGTATGACACCATTAAAGAGCGAAATGACATTGAGAAAGCGAGCTGTGATCTCTTCGGCTACAAGCACAGCGCAATGATCGTAGTTGGGAAAACGCTTTCGCTCGATATCCCAGTACTCGATGCAACGGATAATATGGCTTTCATCAATTCGACCGAGCATAATTTCAACTTCATATCGTTTATCGATTTCCGAGTCCTGTAGAAGTATATCAAGCCTGCCAGCTTTAGGTTGCATCCGCTCAGTTTCTTTAAGGACGAGATCACCCAAACCCAATATAGATGGATCGTTTGCGATGATATCTCTGAGCCAAGGCTCGTCAAATTCGGGATGATCCTTGAGCCAGACTCGGCTTCCTTTCACGTACTGGATGTTATTGGACATTTTGAGTTCTCCTTATTTTATTGGGGTGGTTTGCGCTTAACGTCTGCACAAACCACTCCGTTAGTTTTGCCGCTGTAAAACGACCAATTACCTCGTGGCAAAAACAATGGGACGACCACAATACTCTTTTCCGTAAAGGGAGTGTCGTGATTTGTACTGTCATTTGCAGTTGCGCCCGTTCGTTACTTGTGTAGTGATTTCGAGTATTCATTTATGTCAATCATCGGAACCGTGGCAAGCTGCTGCAACCGGGAGAGCAGTCGTAGGAAAAAGAAGATTAGAGCTTCTTCCTTATGGCTGATCTCCAAAATTGGCTTCCCTGTTTCGGGGTACAAGATATCGAAAGAACCACATTGAAGTGCACACCCCAAATCGAGACGTTCATTGATTTTCAATGAACTAATTGTTGAAAAGAAAGCATCCCCGAGCGGAGGATTCCATGAACTATCTATAGTTACGATGCTAGCCAATATTGGAGAGTGCGGTTTAGGAGGGTAGACGCCGCGAGCGTAAGGAATTGGAGCGCTTGTGCGATATAAACACCGCACAGAGGCGGCTTTTTTGCCTGCATACTCAAGATAGTCTTTGCTGAGAGATTGCTTTACCTCGATGACTCCGTAAACACTTTCAGCGGGCACATACTTTGCCCCATCTTGATTGAATAAAAAAGGTGAGTATTGGCGGTCAAAGACAACGATGTCGATTTGCTCGCTCATCTTACCCTTAGAATCAAGCACAAAAGCCTTCTCCATCTTGTAACGCATCGGCAAGTAGGATCGAAATACGTCGAGCCACCTAAGCTCACTTGCTTCTCCTTTAGTTCCGGGATGGGTGATATTCTGCCTATTAGTTGACAATTGAACGATCATCTGCGTCTGCAAACCCAGGAACAGAGAGTGCAGGTCAATATTATGTTCTTTCTTTTGTCTCATCGTGCACCTACCAAATAATGTCAACCCAGCGTGGCTTGGCTAAACTTTCACGGGCATGACTTGCTACGAGCGACTTTTCGGATGAAGTCAAATCCTCAGAGATGATGTTGTTCGAATTGGCAGGATCGACAACACGAACGTTTGCAAAACTATCTCTCAGATATTCCAAAACGGTTAAAACATTGGTTGCAGGTTGATTCTTGTTCTTGTTGTATAGTGCATCAAGCACTATAAGCTCAAGATAGAAAGAGGGGAAGCTGAGTCGATGTAGATTTCGCCAAATCTTGATGGCGCGAATCTCATCTAATCTTCCAGACTGCGCTACTAGGTTAATGTGTTGTTGAACATTTGTTTGAGTCCAAGTCTGCACTTTATTCTTGAAAAGGCTGTGGTCATTTGTATTCCCTGCTTGTTTTCTCGCCGGCACAAGGTCTATCGAAACACCAGAATAGTTCAAACCAATTGAAACATTTTGCCGCCGGGGACTAAGCCGGTTGGAATCAAGAAATGAGTACAAACCATCGTACAGTTCCTTCAGGGTTCCGGGGGTTTGCGGATCAAGAGATATGAATATATCGACATCGGTGGATCCCCGAACACCAGTTCCTTTTGCATACGAACCGGAGAATGTTGTCTCGAGAAGGTACTTATTAGCCCATCTTTGAATTGTGGGATAGAAATTCTGGGCAGCTTGATAAGCTGGAGAACCCTGTCCGGTTATCAGCTTGTATTTTGCTACTATTGATAGCACATATTCATCTGGTGTCATACTCATCTCCGAGTTAGGGCGAAATTGTGGTATAACCCGTTCATAGTCGCACTGGGTTCGTTTATACTTCCAAAATGGTAGGATAGACGAAACGGAATGTTTCCTAATTTAATTTGGACATGCTCTACCAAGACCGGGTTATAGTATAAGGCTGCCGGAATCCTTCCCGATTCTCCCTCCATTACCCTGATTTCATGCCTCATAGAGATTTGTATACCAGATTTTAGGTCCTCTGTCAAGCGAAACGCAACCGAGTTCGTTGAAGAGTTCCTTGAGTTTGAACTCTTTGATCAGTTTTGAAAATGTCGCTTTGGAGATGGACATTAGCGTTTCTTCATCCGGGCGGAGTACTTGACGCGAGGCTCTTCAACTCCAAATCCGATTCTCCGTTTCGGAGGGGGTGCGGGAGGCGGAGCCATCAGGCGGCGGATCGCTTCAAAGATCGCCTGGATATCCTCGCCGTGTTTCGCAATCTTCGTTTCAAGCTCCTTCAGCTTTAAAGCAAGCTCCTTGTGAGTCGAGAGAATCTCCCGGAGTTTCACAAACGCCCGCATGATGGCAATATTCATTTGAATGGCGCGCGGACTGTTCAGAACGCTCGAAAGCATGGCGACGCCCTGTTCCGTGAAGACGTAGACTGCTTTGGAATATTTCAAGGATGTCACAGATTGTGATATGCTCAGGATCTCTTCCCGGGTAAGAGAAAACATGAAATCGGAGGGGAAACGCCCGATGTTGCGCTTGACGGCTTGCATGAGGACTCTGGTTTCGATACCGTAAAGTTCTGCCAAATGTGGTCCAAGGAAAACCCTATATCCGCGGATCAGGAAAATTCTTCTCTCGATGATCTCGTGTGACACCAATTCAGTCTCTGGTTTCATTCTTCTTTAATAGGTTGGTTTACACCTACGTTTTGCATTTCGGACATCCTGGCTCTTGGTAAAATTCCTTGGAACCTCCTCTTTTTGGTAGTTTTGACTTTCTCAGCCAAGACAGAGTTATAGGAAAAGGCTGCCAGAATCCTTCCCGATTCTCCCTCCAGCACCCTGATTTCATGCCTCATAGAAATTTGTATACCAGATTTTCTGCCGTCTGTCAACCCTCCATGTCAATTCCCTCGAGGGTAACGATAGGGTGACCGGGTCCGA
>CAYHGV010000020.1:0-35857 GCA_964356135.1 uncultured bacterium | reverse complement strand
GCCATCATGAGAAAAATTTCCAAATGTCAAGATCTGTTAGGGACACGACACTAGAAAGAGACCAGCTTTTACCCCAGCTACCGTCTGTAAATCTATTTGTTGAATATAAGATATCGTGCCGAGCGGGTGGGGTTATCGTTTTCGGATCTAAATTTCTTCATTGACCGTTCAGTCGGAATTATTTTGGAGGGATCAATTCGCTTGACAACTTTTGGTATATCATTACCGTACTTGAGATAGTACGAACAGCGATAAAAGGTCGTCTCCGACCGCGGAAATGAGTATAGTAAGCTTAAGAGAAACAGGAGGGACTGATCGTTAATAAATTTACTCTCGGGCGAAAATTCTTGGTAAGTGTGATTCTCGTTGCCGGGCCGTTTGGACTCGCCTCAGCCCATGATGTGACCGGCGGGTTTGAATACGGCGGATTGCAGAGGACCTATCTGCTCCACATTCCACCCGCAGACAGCAACCAGGACTCGCTTCCGCTCGTTCTCAATCTGCACTGGGGCGGAGGAAGCCCGGCGGAACAGGCGACCTTTTGCAATATGAATCCGAAGGCGGATAGCGAAGGTTTTTTTGTCGTCTATCCTGCAGGGACCATCGTCCCGTATGGCTGGCGGGGCTGGAATTCGAGCGCGTGCATCGACATCGATGTCGATGATGTCGGTTTTATCTCGGCACTGATCGAAACCCTGAAGGCGAATTATAAAATTGATACCCTCCGGATCTATGCCACGGGATTCTGCAACGGCGGAATGATGGTCCAGAAATTGGCTTGCGAACTTTCAAATAAAATAGCCGCATTCGCCTCAGTCGCCGGAGGATTAACCGAGGACAATTGGGAAGCCTGCACCCCGGACCGATTAATACCGCTGATGCATTTCCATGCCCGTAACGACCCGAGCGTACCCTATAACGGCGGCTGGTATTATGACTGTTACTGGCCACCGGTCGACTCATTTATGAATCGCTGGGTTATGGTCAATGGCTGCGCTCCACGACCGGACAGTTTTTATAATGATAAAGGTGCCCTCAGGCAGCGCTGGTCAAGAACCGACGACAGTTGTGAGATAATTTTGTGGACGACCGATGATGGCAGCCATTATTGGCCGGGTAGCCCTCAGGGAACCAAGGATATTTCTGCCAACGCCGAGATCTGGGATTTCTTTGCGGCTCACCCGATGCCGATACCGGAGGTTACTATCGAAGAAAGCCCCAAGCCGGTTATTGCCTTTGACCCCGGGAATCCGAATATTTTCAGAGAGAATATACAAATCAGGTTTTTACTGCGTGAGCCGGAGCGTCTTCGCTTTGAGGTTTTTGACCTTCTGGGCAGTAAAGTCCTTACGGTGGTGAATCGAGTATTGGCGGCGGGCGAACACAACGTGTTTCTCAATAGTGGCGACCTGGCGAGCGGAGTCTATTTTTACCGGCTTTGTACTCCGTCGTTCTCCCAAACCAGGATGTTCACGATACTTAAATAACAGCCCCCTTTTTCTCTTCCCGACCGGGAATTAGTGCCGTTTACGTATTATGTTCTTTCCGGTTTTTTAGTCCGGGGAAATTTTAAATTTACCGATATGCAGACGGATTGTCTTTGGAGAACATTCTTTGCCGCCGCACATCGGGGTCATCGTCAGATCATACCAGCCATCACAGTTTTTAAAACTTTTCGGAAGAGTGAATGAGAATTTGTCGGTACAATTTCCTGTTTTTTCAAACTTTTTATTTTTGCAGGAACCAACAATCTGCCACTGATAGGTAACTTGGCAGGGGATGGTAAATTCACACGTGTAGTACGGGGTGACGACTATCTCGGTTGAGTTTTGGGGAGGTGCTTCGTTCTGCGCCAGCTCACCAATGGTGAGGGTATCATCCGACCGGACCGTCCGCTGGTGTACTTCCCAATCCGGGGTTTGCCACTGAACGGACGTGCTATCCCACCCTCCACAGTGGCAGTATTTCGAGCACACCCGGAAGCTACAGGAATCACATGCTTGTTCCCCGCAGTATGCGGTTATGGTGACACGGGTGCAGCTTTCATTGACGATCAGGTCATAATTAAAATTACATTCGCGGCTGCCCGGAGGCCAGGCACAAACCGGTGTTGTTGCGATTTCCTCGTCCGTTGCCGAGGTTACAACCCAACGGTAATAGACACTACAGGTAGGCCGTTCGCAGTTATACTTGGCAGTTACGGTCAGGACCTGTCCCGAATCGGTTCTCATTGGCCAATCCCGTGCGGTTGGAGCGCAGTCGACAAAGCGTGTACCCTCGCCCGGTGCGGCAATTTTAACAAATTCCCAGCCTTCGCATTTGCAGGGCTGTGTTTTGGCGGAGACCGTTCCAACCAAGAGTAGCAGGAGTACAAAGCCATATTTTTTCATAACATCTCCTTTATGGTTTTCGTCTATTGTTTTGTTTCGTGACATTGGAGCTTGAAATACCATCGGACGGTATCGATAAATCCATCCGCTCTACCAAGTTTATGCTCATAAAAAAAGGGACTAACTTCATGACAACTTATAAACAAAAACCTCAGTTTTGTCAATGTGTGTGTCATTACAAAGATAGAATGTCACATGGTATATTCTCGTTGCGGTGACAATGAATTTTTAGGAAGTGCGGTGTCTGGTCATTTTCCTATGAAAAATCGTAAACCTGAATGCAAATGGTAAAAATTGTTCTCCACCGAACTGTGCCGAGATGATCCCAACTTTTGTTAATATGGCTATTATTCAAAGTGATCGATTGTCACGGCGAATAGTTTTTTAAATTGGGGCGTGGTGGTTGGGCCGATTGAGCAATTCCAATACGTGGGATAGGAGTTTTTTAACTGAGCGGGTATCTTTCAAAAAATAGCGGGCCCGGGATTTACTGGAATACCCGACTCGGAGGGTAATTCCATACTTCAATATCCGAAAGGCGTCCTCATCGGTACCAGTGATTCCGGCGATTCCCTCTCCAATTTTGAGGAGAAAAACGGCCGCCACAATAACCACCGCGGCATTAATCCCGTAGTGGAGAATCGCAGATTTTGTTAAAATGGCCTTATACTTCTGTTCTACAGAGAGTTCCTTGATAGTTACATTTCGTTGTTTTTCATAAAAATATAGTAATCTCATAGCAATAAAATAGGGTGTGATGATGATGAAAAAACTGTACAGTCCTATCCAACCAAGCGGAGGAAGTTATTTTCCGTGTAAATAAACCAAGAGCGGTAATACCGAGAAGGAATATGCCTAAAATTCCCGAAAGAACATGACTCGGGTAAGTTTGGTAGGAGGTCTTAAGACGAGGATTCAGGAGAAAGATGAGGGAAAAGATGAGAAGATTAAACACACAGCTTCCAACCACATCGCCAACGGCGATATCGGGTACACCGACAAATGTCACCGAACTAATGCCGTTAATTAACTCAGGGAGCGAAGTGACTGAGGCCATAAGGACAACGCCGATCCAGATTTTGCCCAAACCGGTTTTTTCAGCGATGATATCACCGTATTTCGATTACTTTGCTCCTGAATAAACAATTGCTGAGGTGGCAAGTAGAAATACTAACCAGATAATCATAGTGTCGTAGGGCTCACGGATAGGTCCGGTAGCTTTTTCATTGGTTCTTGTAATAAATCAGAAAATTCGAATGTCAATCTCCATGTGTAGAGTTTCATAAATCTCTCTTGACAGTACTGTTGGTTATTGTATTATCGGTATTGATGGCGAGAGTACTTTCAGTCAATGTCGATCACATTGCAACTTTACGGCAGGCACGCAAAGAATTGTTTCCGGATCCGGTTGGGGCTGCCGTGCTCTGTGAATTAGGGGGCGCGGACGGGATTACGGTTCATCTCCGGAGCGACCGGCGTCATATCCAGGAGCGGGATCTCGTACTCCTGCGCCAGACCATCAAAGGCGAGTTGAATTTGGAGATGGCGGCAACCGACGAGATGAAAAATATTGCTTTAGGTTTGAAACCGGATATCGTCTCGATTGTGCCGGAGTCACCGGGTGAGGTGACGACCGAAGGCGGATTAGATTTAAAAACCAACCTTGCAAAGGTTAAGCCGATTACCGATGGTATTCGAAAGGCGGGAATCAAAGTCAGTGTTTTTATTGAAGCCGACCCCAAACAGATTGAAGCCGCGAAAAATCTTGGTGCCGACCTGATCGAGCTCAATACCAACCAGTATGTGAAACAACCGGCACACCAGACCGAGATTCTCGAGCAGCTGGCCCAGGCGGCGAAAGTGGCAGACCGCGCCGGTTTAGCGGTTCATGCCGGCCACGGTCTTGACTACAAAAACATCAAGCCGATTCTCGGGATTCCGGAGATTGTCGGTTTCAGCATCGGATTCAGTATTGTCGCCCGGGGGCTGTATGTCGGATTAGAACGGGCGGTCACCGAAATGAAACATTTAATCGAGAGGTCATCATGAAAAAAGTTAATGTCGTCCTTGTTCTGTTCGTGATTTTTGTCGCCGCCGCACTCTGGTCACTCTACCCGACCTATCAGCTCTACTTTGCAAAAAAAACTCTCTCGACCGAACAAGAGAACAAGCTCCATAAACGATCGCTGCACCTGGGGCTCGACCTGATCGGCGGGATGCATCTGGTGTTGGAGGTCGATAGATCCCAACTTTCGAAAGAGGAGGCGAAAGATGCTACCGACCGTGCGTTGGAAGTCATTCGAAACCGGATTGACCAGTTCGGTGTGTATGAACCGATTATTCAAAAAATCGGAGACCGGATTCTGATCCAGCTGCCGGGCGTTGACCAGGAACGGGCGAAAGGGTTGATCGGCCAGACCGCGTTACTCGAATTCAAAATCTTAGACGAACCAACGTGCTACCAGGATGTTTTCAAAACGATTGATAGCCGCCTCAAATCAGAGAAAAAAGACACGACCGAAGAAGCCGGTTTATTTCAGTATCTGCAACCACTGCGGGAAGAATATTCGGTCGCCGACGAAGATTATTCGATTGTCGACAGCCTGCTCCAAGCCCAGCGTGGCCTGGTGCCGGCCGACGACCAATTGCTCTTCGGGAAAGCCGAGGATTTGCAGGGGCGTAAAATCAGACGGCTCTATCTGTTAAAGAAGGAGACCGTGCTCTTCGGTAAAGCGCTGACCGATGCCCAGTATGAACAATACCAGGGTAATGACCCGGGTTCGGTCAATACCTGGGTGGTGAATTTTACCATGCGCCGAGAAGACGCCCGGACCTTTGCCCGCCTGACCGGTGACAATGTCGGAAAACGATTGGCAATCGTACTTGATAATGTGGTCGTTTCCGCCCCGCAAATCCGGGAGCGGATTCCGAATGGTAAAGGGCAGATTACGACCGGCGAAACCAATCCGGATAAAGCGAAAGACCTGTCGATAGTCCTGCGGTCGGGTGCGCTGCCCGCGCCGGTGGTCATTGCTGAGGTTCGATCGGTGGGCGCATCGCTCGGGCTTGATTCAATCCGCAAAGGACTAACGGCGACACTGGTCGGTGCTCTTATCGTTGTTCTCTTTATGATCGTCTACTATAGTTTTTCCGGGCTCTTAGCCGATTTTGCTCTGTTTTTCAATATTTTTTTCTTGGTTGCCGTCCTGGCGGCTTTCCGCGCTACCCTTACGTTACCGGGCATTGCCGGTATCGCCTTAACCATCGGTATGGCGGTCGATGCCAATGTTTTAATTTTTGAACGGATACGAGAGGAGATCAGGAACGGGAAAAGTCCACGGGTCGCGATCGAAATTGGCTATTCGAAGGCGTTTGTGACGATTATCGATGCCAATCTGACGACGATTATTGCTGCGATTGCGCTCTACATTTTAGGGTCGGGACCGATCCGGGGCTTTGCCGTGACATTAACCATCGGGCTCGTTATCAACGTCATCACCGCGGTCTATCTTACCCGGATGGTCTTCGATTTCATTTTAGCCCGAACTCATATCAAGAAATTGAGGATATAATGATCACCGTATTCAAAGAAACCAACATTAACTTTATCCGGATCTTTCGCTCTGTCGTCATTGTCTATGCGGTCCTCTTTCTTGCCGGTGTTGTTTCACTCATCGTCCACAAAGGACCCCGGTATGGTGTCGATTTTACCGGTGGCACCATCCTCCAGATAAAATTTGACAAGCCGATTACGACCGAAACCCTGCGCGGCGTCCTTGCCAAACTCGGAGAACAGAACGCCTCGATCCAGAAGTTCGGCGAAGGCTACGAATTTATGATCCGGGTTGAGTCCCGAAGTTTAATGGGCGTCGCCGGCGGCGGTTTTTCGGAACGGGTCAAAGGGATTATCAAAACCGATTTACCCGGCTATACGGTGGAAATAGGCAGGGAAGAGACGGTCGGACCCCGTATCGGCAAGGAACTGCAGACCAAGGCGCTCCTGGCAATCGTCGCGGCCTGGATTGGAATTCTAATCTATGTTGCGATTCGATTCGATATCCGGTTTGGCACCGGAGCGGTGATAGCATTGATTTACGATGTCTTTGTTGTTATCGGGGTTCTTTCGATTTTTAACAAAGAAATAACCATTCCGATTGTCGCTGCGCTATTAACGATTATCGGATTCGATGTGAACGATTCGATTGTCGTTTCGGACCGGATTCGGGAGAATCTCAGGAAAATGCGGCGAGAACCGTTCGAATTTATCGTTAATCGGGGAATTAATGAAACCCTGTCCCGAACCATCATCACGTCATTTACGGTTCTCGTTATCTCGATATTGCTCTGGGTGATGGGTGCGCCGGCGATCAGGGATTTCGCCTTCGCATTAACGATCGGCATCATTCTGGGAACCGCTTCATCAATTTTTATCGTCGCACCGCTGGTGGTATTTTGGGAACGGCGGTTCCCGAAGAAGCGCAAACGTTAAAGTTGAAGATTCTTTTAGGGACCGGCTTCTATACCGGCTATATTCCATTCATGCCGGCGACCTTTGCGAGCCTACTAGCCATCCCGCTGGTGCTGCTTCTCCATCCCTCGCTCTTTCTCTATGCGATTGTCACGATTCTCGTTTTTTTCTTAGGTGTTTACCTGGCGACCGGGTTGGAAAAAATCTGGGGCAAGGATCCCCGGTGGATTACGATTGATGAGATCTGCGGTATGCTGGTCGTATTTTTTTACAATCAACCGACGATCAAAGCCCTGGTCATCGGTTTTATTCTCTTTCGGCTATTCGATATTGTCAAGCTGCCTCTGCTGCGAAACGTTGAAAAGCTCAAAGGCGGTTGGGGTGTGATGCTCGACGACGTCCTTGCGGGAGTACTGGCGAATCTCATTCTCCGACTCAAACCATTCCATTAAGGAGCAGAGGTATGGCTAAAGCAGAGATTATTGTCATTGGCAATGAGATAACCTCCGGACATATTGCCGATACGAACTCCAGATTTTTGGCTCAACGATTGAATGCCTTAGGGGTGGAAGTGGTACGGATTATCAAGATCGGCGACCATAAGTCAATGATTGAAGGCGCGATTAAAGACGCACTGAACCGGGCCGATCTGGTTTTTACAACCGGTGGATTAGGGCCGACGCCGGACGATTACACCAAAGGGGTCGTTGCCCGGATGTTTAAAAAACGGTTGATTCTCGCAGAGGACCTCTTAGAGCGTATTGAGAACCGCTTCAAATCTCAAAATAAACCGGTACCGCCGATCTCAGCCAAGCAGGCGCTCGTGCCCAAGGATGCGCTGATTTTAGACAATCCGGTTGGCATGGCTCCCGGTCTTTTACTGAAAGTCGACCGTCGCCAGTTATTTCTCCTGCCCGGCGTGCCGATTGAGCTCGAGCGGATTTTTGAAGACGGGGTTCGGCCGATGTTGGAAGGCGCTGAGCAGGATTCGTTTACCGCCGCGCGCATTATCCGAACTACCAATATTTCCGAATCGGAAATTTACGAACGAATCGCCCACTATCTGAAAGCGAAGAAATCGATTGAGGTTGGCTATCTGCCGTACCATACCGGCGTTGATATTAAGGTCTCGACCGGCAGGAGCCGCCGGCTGTTAAAAACGGCAACCAAAGAGATCGTGACCAGGCTGCGGCCGTTCGTTTATGCCCTGGATAAAACAAATATGGAGCAGGTGGTGGGTGAGACATTACGAAGGAAGGGATTAACCCTCGCGGTGGCGGAGTCGTGTACGGGCGGACTGTTAGCCGATACCATTACCGATGTCCCGGGGAGTTCTGAATATTTTTTGGGAGGAATTATTGCCTATGATAATAAGATTAAAAAAGAGTTCGCGGGCGTAAAGGAAGAGACCTTAAAGAAACAGGGCGCGGTCAGTCAGGAGTCGGCGTTGGAGATGGGGCAGGGAATACGGAAGCACTTTCACGCTGACCTGGGGCTATCGACCTCCGGGATTGCCGGTCCTGGTGGTGGCAGCGAAAAGAAACCGGTGGGGTTGGTTTATATTGGTATTGCCGCACCAAAGATTCTTGAAGTCGAGGAACATCGATTTCTCGGCAATCGGCTGATGGTAAAAGAACAGGCGGTGATGGCAGCATTAGACCTCGTGCGCCGGACTCTTCCGAAAATATAATCACGAATTGGGCGAATGGCAGCGAATTTTGCGAGTAGAACCGTTGAACCTTCATTGAGGGTATTTGTGGTATTAGCTATCATTCGTGTAATTCGCTTTCTTTTTTGATGATTCGGAGCTTCATCGCGGTTGAGATTCCGTTTGAAGTCCGGAAACGAATCGGCGAGTTGATCGCACAATGGGAGAGCGAAGGGTATCCGGTTCGATGGGTGAAAGTCGATAATCTCCATCTGACCTTGAAATTTTTAGGCGAGATCGACCAGGCGATGCTTGCCCTTGTCAAAACGAGACTGTCGATTCTGGCTCGCCGGTTTGCGCCGATTACATTTTCTCTCAAAGATCTCGGCTGTTTTCCCTCTCCGAGATCGCCGCGCGTTCTCTGGATTGGTGCAGAGCGGGGGAGCGATGAGCTGAGAGTCCTCGAGAAAGCCCTGGAGGATGAATTACTACCGATCGGTTTACGGTCTGAACTTCGTGAGTTTTCACCCCATCTTACAATTGCCCGGGCAAAAATGAAATTCGACCCCGAGAAGATAGTAGCTACTGCCTACACGAGCCCTAGTTTTTTTATTCAATCGCTGGTTCTTTTCAAAAGTACCCTCACTCCGCAAGGTCCGGTGTATGAAAAACTCAACGAGTTCCCATTATCGGGCGGAGGATGAGCCGAGAGTGCCACCGTACCCAACGCCCGGACACGACCCCATCCCAATCATATTATAAAATCGAGGCGGTCCCGGGTCGCACGCGGGTTCGACTCCAGCCGAAGCTTTAAAAAGTTCTAATGATTGACGATGACAATTGAAAAGCGGTCGAATGGCCGAGCAGGGTTTCTCTCGGTGCTGGTCATTATCGGCTGCAACTCGCTGGTTTTTCAGTCGCTGTTACTACGTGAATTTTTTTCAGTTTTTCATGATAATGAACTGGTCTTAGGAATTTTTTTAGCATTCTGGTTATTATGGCCCGCAGTCGGCAGCTGGGGGCTTGGTCGTCTTATTCCCGCGCTAAAAAATAAGACAACCGCACTGTCACTGACCCAAATTACTCTGTTTTTTTTAATTCCGGTACTAGTAGTGCTCGTGAGGGGAACCAGGTTTTTTCTGGGGATAGCACCAGGGGAAGAGGTAGCGGTGGTGCAGATCTTTTA
This sequence comes from uncultured bacterium, assembly GCA_964356135.1. Taxonomy (GTDB): domain Bacteria; phylum Hydrothermota; class Tepidihabitantia; order CAYHGV01; family CAYHGV01; genus CAYHGV01. The sequence continues at coordinate 26,165 of CAYHGV010000020.1, read as the reverse complement.
TTGGCTGCTGCTCGTGACCCTACCGTTTGGGGTACTTCACGGATTTCAGTTTGCCCTGGTGTCGACCGTCTATTCACGGTCGATCGGAGATTCGACAAAAGGGATCAGCCGAACCTATATCGTCGATACCCTGGGCGGTCTGGTCGGAGGTGCGGTCTTTGCATATGTATTGGTAAATATTTTTTTACCGTTTCAGATCGTGCTGATAATGATGAGTCTCGTCGTCGTTTCGTTATTCCTGATGGCAGCGGCTTTGCCCGGCAATCGTCGCTGGCTACCAGGTTACGTTTTGCTGGTGATACCATTGGTCCTGTTCGCAGTTCAGGTAAAGTCAATCGAGCGTTTTACGACATTCCTCGGCTGGAATCAGTTTACTCTTCTTCGAACCGCCTCCTCTCAATACGGCCGATATACTATCACCAAATCCGAAAATTTGTACTCGTTTTTCCAGAATGGCGGGTGGGTGTATTCTTATCCATTCCGGCTTCCCGCTGAAGAGGCAGTGCACTTCACCTTGGTTCAGATACCGTCTCCGCAGCAGGTCTTAGTACTCGGCATCGATCCGCAGATAGTGACTGAGGTGCTCAAATATCCGGTTCGTCGGGTCTACTGGGTTCTGCTCGACCGGTTAGCGGTTGATTTGACGAAAGTTTTTGTTACCACCAGTGACGAAGCTGCCATCCATGATCCCCGGGTGACCATCGTCTATACTGACAGCCGACTTTTTATTAAGTGTTACCAGGGGCCGAAATTCGATGCCGTAATCGTTGCCATCGGCAATCCTACCACCTTGACCACCAATCGCTTTTACACCGAAGAGTTTTTCAGGGAAGTTAGAACTATTATCCAGAGCGACGGCGTGGTATTTTTGAAGCTGGCTTCAGGAGAGAATTACCTTTCAGATGATAAACGGGGGTTTAACGGTTCAATCTATTTTGCCTTACTACGTAGTTTCCCCCACGTACTACTACTACCGGGTGAAGAACTGTATCTGATTGGTTCCCAGAATGGCAGTTATTTGAGCGAAAACCCGCTGCTGCTGACCGAGCGGTTGAAAACTGCCGGTGTCAAGACCGATTTCCTGGACGAGGGGTATATTGCGTATCGCTTTGACCGAACCCGGATGACGTGGATAAAAAGTCAGCTGGCAGCGGTCGAGTCCATAAAAATCAACCAGGATGACAGGCCGGTAAGTACGTATTACTATCTTACCCTCTGGGGTGCACAATCCAGTCAATGGCTAAAGGGGGTCTTCCGGTCGGTGAGCCGGATACGATTCGTTTGGCTGCCGGCGGCTTTTTTTGTAATCGCGGTTATTGCTGCCGCTTTGAAAATAAAAAAAACCCGGATGGTGCCAGTGGCGGTTTTTGTAGCGGGAATGACCGGAATGGCTCTCGAAATTGTTTTAATCTTAAGTTTCCAGACGATCTTCGGGTATGTCTACAATTTGCTGGGAGTAGTGATTGCCGCCTTTATGGCCGGTATCCTTGCCGGGTCATTCGGGTTCGGGCGTTGGTCGAGAACGATACACAATCCGGTGCGTTTACTCGGGTTGATGATGCTCGGCAGCGGATTGTATGCAAGCTTGATGCCGTTCGTGCTCAGTGCGATACGATTAATCTCGACAGCAGTGGGGGCAGGTTTAATCACCCGCGGGCTCTTTCCGATTCTCAATGCCATCGCCGGTTTCTTTATCGGGGTTATTTTCCCTCTTGCCAATCATATCTATTTGAAGACGGGCAGACCGGTCGCACCGGTGACCGGGATGCTCTATGGTTTAGACCTGTCCGGCGGGATGGTCGGTGCCTTCCTGACCAGTATCTTTTTGCTGCCACTCTTCGGCACCGCCCAAACCTGCATCGTTCTGGTGATCATGAATATGGCAATCGTTTTCCTGCTCGCCGTCGGTCGGTAGGTAACAGAATTGAATTTGACAACCATTCGATTTCGACTATACTTGATTCTATGAAAAAGATTATAGCGGTTATTATAGTTGTTATCTCCTGCAAAGCCTCATCCCAGTCGCAGGTTCGACTCGCCGCCCAGGAGGAATGGCTGGGAATTTATTTAGCCAGTCAAAAAATTGGCTATTCGTACCAGAGCATTAAAAATTTTTCTGACGGTTATCGACTTGAGAATCGAACCAGCATGCGGCTTGGTGTGATGGGTACGGTCCAGGAATTGACCTCGACCCTCATTGCCGAGACCCAACTCGATTTATCATTAAAGAATTTTGATTTCGAACTCATTACCCGTGACCATCGGTTTCGTGCCCTTGGCCAGGTCGAAGGGGGTAAAGTCCGGATTGAGGTTAGAACCGGCAGCAGTGTTGAAAAGAAGGTTCTGGAGACGAAGGGTGTACTCTACATTACCGGGATGGTCGGTCCGGTACTGTTACAGCAGGGGATAAAAGCCAATAAGACCTATTCATTCCAGTCTTTTGACCCGACCCTGTTATCAATCGTTCAAACCGAAGTTACGGTCAAAGGGCAGGATTCGTTACAAATCGGAGATAGCAGCTTCGTGGCCTATAAAATTGAATCATCCCTTTTAGGTTTGACTTCCACGACCTGGTTCGATAAAAATGGTAGAACATTGAAAGAGGAATCACCTCCCGGTATCACCATGATCAAAGAACCGCCGGAAAAGGCTTTAGCCCAAGTACCGGTTGTTGCGACTCTGGATATTCTTTCATTACTTTCGGTCAAAATCGATACGGTTATTGAGAACCCGAGGGACTGTCGGTATCTGAAAATCCAAATTTCGAATGTTGAAACTGAACAACTGAGTCTTGCAACCGAGACCCAGAAAATTCTTTCGCCCAAGCCTTTACTGCTGGAGATCGTAAGGCCGGATATCAGTGCTCGGTCCCGGTTCTCCTTGCCGATCAGCAGTAAGCCGGAGTTCTTAAAACCAAGTCCCTATATTCAAAGCGACAACCCGGAGATCATCGGTCAAGCCCGAATCATCATCGGCGATAGTCAGGATGGGGGTGAAGCGGCTAAAAAGATTCTCGATTGGGTCTACACCACTCTCGACAAACGACCGACCGCATCCGTGCCTTCTGCGATCGATGTCTTACAATCGAAAGAAGGCGATTGTAATGAGCATTCAATATTATTTGCAGCTCTCTGCCGTGCCGTCGGCATTCCCTGTAAAATCTGTGTCGGGGTGGTGGGAATGGCCGATGGTTTCTATTACCATGCCTGGGATAAAATTTATTTAGGTTCGTGGATACCGGTCGACCCGACCTTTGGCCAATTCCCGGCCGATGCGGTTCACATCGAATTCAAAGAAGGTGAGCTGGAAGAGCAGGCAAAAGTGCTCAGTGTGGTAGGAAGAATTAAAATCAAGGTTTTAGAATACCGCTAAAGGGATTCAGTTGTTTCACAATCCTCCATAAATCTCTGTTCAATTGGGTCAAGACCTGTGCTTCCACACCTAATTATTTTTGTTCTCAGGCTATCCCTAAACAATATTGACAAATATGCCCGAAAGCTTACAATACAATAGGAACATGGATAAAATGGATAAAAAAGGAGGGATAATGTCAGTTAAAAAAAGTATTGTCATACTGGGCTTGGTTTTAGGAGTGGTGACTCTGAGCCGGGCTCAGACCTGGCAGACTCAGGTAGTAGACACGACCGGAAATGTCGGTAAGTATCTATCGCTGGCAGTTGATAATCAAGATCTGGTGCATATCAGCTACTACGATGCGACCAATGGAGATTTAAAGTATGCCCACTGGGATGGAGGTGCCTGGATAATCCAGACCGTCGATGTCGACGGGGTCGTCGGACAGTACAGCTCGATTGATGTTGATGCGAACTGCCTTCCCCAGGTAAGTTATTTCGATTCGACCAACGGAAACCTCAAATACGCCAAATGGACAGGCGGTTCATGGCAGGTAGCGATTGTTGATGTCGGAGGGGTCGGGTTATTTTCTTCGATAGTAATTGATAAAAATAACACGCCCCATATCAGCTATTACGACCAGGTGAATCAGCGGCTGAAGTATGCCCGGCCGGTTGGTTCAGCCTGGGAGACGATCACGGTCGATGAAGATGGAGACTGCGGGCTTTTTACTTCGATCGCCTTAGACACCCTGGGAGATCCACATATTGCTTACTACGATGCGCTGTACCGGAGGCTGCGCTTTGCCAAATCGGTTGGTGCGGGCTGGGATGTCCGAACGGTCGATACTCTCTCGGGACTCTATCCCTCGATCTTCTTAAAAGACGGCGCCTATCCCTATATTAGTTACTATGATGGCCCAAATGGAAATATCAAATATGCGCGCTGGACTGGTTCTGAATGGCGTAAAGATGTGGTTGATGCGAGCGGCATTGTCGGTTTATATACCTCCCAGGATATGGGCAGTCCGGTTTTTATCAGTTATTATGATTCGACCCAAGGCGACCTGAAGTGCGCCAATACCCAGGACTTTTTGGCTTGGGAAATAAATCGGGTCGACACCACCGGCGATGTCGGGCAATTCACGTCCCTGCAGTTAAGCCAACTGGGTTATCCTCATGTTGCCTATTACGATGTCACCAACGGCGATTTGAAATATAGTAACCTTATCGTCTCGGATGCGGGAACGATCCAAATTTTAGCACCGGCGGATACGGTCCGACCGAATCAAGCCGTTGCCCCAAAGGCGGTCGTAAAAAATCTCGGCAACACTACGGTCAGCTTCGTGGTTTTATGCAATATTTACAGCGTCGGTATACCGATATACACCGATACCCTCGCGGTTACTGCCCTTGGTGCCGCCGATTCCTTTGTGTTCGACTTCGACCCCTGGACGGTTCCAGCTTTGGATTCAGCCTACTATACGGTGGCGGTGAATACAGCATTAATCGGAGACGCTTATCCGGGAAATGATACTCTGAAAAAAGACATCTATGCGGTAAACGTCGGTATCAGCGAGGTCGATAATAACCGGGAAGCGGCCGCCGGGCTCAAAATCCAGTTACCGGTTCGGAGAACCGCCGATATCATCGTTTCGGTACCGGGGACCGAAGGTGCCAACGTTCAACTCGTGGTCTACAATGCTGCCGGTCAGAAAATTGCGACGCTGGTCGATGGCATTACCCAACCGGGTCAACACCGTGTACTGTGCAAAGGACTGGCAGCAGGTGTCTATTTCTGCCGTTTGGTCGTCAATAACCAGACCGCGATCAATAAACTGGTGGTTTTAGAGTAGTCTCGATTTTCCTAAGGAGGGATAATGGCGAAGGTCAGAACAGCGATTATTGGAGTTGGTAACTGTGCTTCGAGCTTAGTGCAGGGAGTACACTTTTACCGCCAAGCCAAAGAAGGCGAATTCATTCCCGGGATCATGCATGTTACTTTGGGTAGCTACCATATCAGTGACATTGAGTTCACCTGTGGAATCGACATTGATAAACGGAAGGTCGGAAAAGATCTGAGCCAGGCGATTTACACCTATCCGAATAACACCTATAAATTCTGCGAGGTGCCAAAATTAGGGGTGAAAGTTGTCCGGGGAATGACCCATGATGGTCTTGGGTATTACCTCTCGCAGATTATTGAGAAGGCACCCGGTCCGACCGCCGATATTGTTCGGATATTGAAAGATACTCAAACCGATGTGGTGATCAATTTTTTACCGGTCGGTTCAGAAGAGGCGACCAAATGGTATGTCGAGCAGGTCTTAGAAGCGGGGTGTGCACTCGTCAATTGTATCCCGGTTTTCATCGCTTCCCAGAAATACTGGCATCGTAGATTCAAAAAGGCGGGTCTGCCGGTTATCGGCGATGATATTAAATCCCAGGTTGGAGCAACGATCGTCCATCGGATTCTGACCACCCTGTTTATGGACCGCGGGGTGAGACTCGAGCGGACGAGTCAGCTCAATGTCGGCGGCAATACCGACTTTTTGAATATGCTCGAGCGCTCGCGGCTCCAGTCAAAAAAGATTTCCAAGACCGGTGCGGTAAAATCGCTCATTCCTTACGATATCGGATCGGATAATATCTATATCGGTCCTTCCGACTACATCGCCTGGCTGAAAGACCGGAAGTGGTGCCACCTGCGGATGGAAGGTAAGACCTTTGGCGATGTGCCGTTGAATCTCGAGCTAAAATTAGAGGTCTGGGACTCACCAAATTCTGCGGGCGTGGTAATCGATGCGGTTCGCTGTGCGAAATTAGCCCTGGACAACAAACTCTCGGGCAGTATTCTTGAACCGTCGAGCTACTTTATGAAAACCCCACCGGTCCAATATCCGGATTACCTCTGCCGGCAGAAGACCGAGAAGTTTATCGCGACTTACGGCAAGAAAAAACGGAAATAAAAACAGAGCATTTAACCGCGATTGCACACGAATAATCAAAGAATTAAGGGTGAAGGATAAATAACAAAAAATTATCACGAAATTTTGGAAAACTCGAAATCACGAAATATGGACTATAGGCGGAAGCCAAAACAAAACAAGTATGTGGTTTTTAAGGTCTAAGAAATTTTACCCTGTGAATTCTTCGAATTTGAGCTTTGAGCCGTGGTTCAATTCTGTAAATTTCGTGTTTTCTCCCTTTCGTGGCTTTCGTGATAAATTATGAAGCGAGGGTTTTTAATCGCTTTTGAAGGAGTAGAGGGTTCGGGAAAAACAACCCAGGCGGAATTACTTTACGAATTTTTAAAGACTCACGGTTATCGATGTATCTTCAGCCGGGAACCGGGCGGAACCGAAATCGGCGAGAAAATAAGGGAAATCATCTTAGACCCGACTTCAGTTGCGATGCACCCCAAAACCGAACTTTTACTCTATCTGGCGAGCCGTGCCCAGCATACTTACGAAAAAATTATGCCGGCATTGCGAGAAGGCTTCATTATAACCTGTGACAGGTTTGCAGATTCATCGTTTGCTTACCAGGGAGCAGCCAGAGGATTAGGGCTTAAACCGGTTTCACGGCTTAATAAATACGCCTGTGCCGGTATTAAACCAGATTTAACGATTCTCGTTGACCTGCCGGTAAGCGAAGGGTTTAAGCGTCAACAAGCAGCGCCCGACCGGTTGGAAAAAGAGGGGAATGAGTTTCATGAGCAGGTGAGGCAGGCGTATCTAAAACTCGCCCGGCGCGCACCGGGCCGGATTAAGGTCTTTGATGGGACTAAAGATAAGGAAACTCTGCACCGGGAGATTCGGGAGAAGGTTGTAGATTTTTTAGGGAAGCGGAAGTAATAACACTAGGAGGTGGAATATGCAAAAAGGGATTTATCGAGCGCTTGTACTGGTACTCACCGTTTGTGGAAACGCAGGGTGCAAATCGGCCAGCAAAAGTTACATTTATTCTGTTGGTACAACTTCGGGCAGGAGCGCCCAGCAGCTGGTGTTTTTTACCGATACCGCGTCGATACGCCAGGTTGCCGAAGCGACTGAGGAAGACACCGTTCGCTACCATGGCGTCGTGACGCTTTTTTTGACGGATACGAAAGGCATGTTTCCAAAAACGGTCAACATTCCTTGTGTGCTGCTTGTCGAAAAGAAAGAATTTGTCGGAGCGGCTGAGCGCTCGAGGAGATGAAATAAAAAAATGTAAATCAGTTGATTGGTCAAATTAAGGAGGTAAATATGGAGGTTTTGATAAAAAAAAGACCGACCCTCGTCTTTTGGACTGTTTTCAATTGTGCGAATATTACGTTCTTACGCGGAAAAACTATCAGAGAGGGATGTTCAAAGCCTGGTTTCTAAATTGATGCCGAATGTTAAGCCTGCCCAGAACTACCCGACTTGATTCTTGAAAAAAGAGTAAAGTTGCGTAGGGTAAAATCATCTGCCGAGAAATCGAGAAGTGAATATCAGAAGGAATATCGTCAGGGCAATATAGGAATGATCGACCAAATTGCTAAATGGTTCGAAGGTCATCCCGACTATTCTAAGGAGTATTCCCGAAAATATCGACAAACCCATCCCCGCTACTGGAAAGAATGGGCTAAATAACATGCCAATTATAATAAACTACGATATAAGTGGCGAGTGAGTTATTTCTCCAAGGGGCGGGAAGATAAATGTGTAAAATATAATGACTATATGCGGAGATATATGCGGCAATATCGGAAAAGTCAAATCTTTGTAATTCGTTAATAACCTAAAAAAAAAAAACACTTACTTGACCTATTCAGAGCCTTATTTTATATTTGGAAAAAAATGAGGTGTTATGCGAACTAAACTTTCAATAACAGCCTGCCTGTCAACTATGCTATTGCTCCCAGCGATAAACCTTTTTGGCCAAACTGACCCATGTGCTGATGACCCGATATGGATCTACGAGAGAGCAGCTCTGGAAATTTGCGATTGGTTTTGGGGAGTTGAGGAAGAAGGGAGGCTCTACGCACAGTATAATCTCTTCACCGACGACACCCAAGCAGGTTATATAAATAATGTAATAGTTGCTGATAGCACAGACAGTTCGCTGGTAATCGTGGGGACAGACCAGCAAAGTAATGAGGTTAAAGGTTCTCTTATAGTTCACCGTAGAAGACAGCTACAGGATTCCGTGGTCGGAGAGCTTTCAATTTTTTATAACACCTTATTACTACTACATTTGAAAGAAGTGATCACCCCGGAAGGAAACATGAAAGCATTTATAACATGTCCATCTGACTCTGCGCGCAATATTAAAATTTTTACAACAGACCTCTCTCCAGGGAGTCCTTCGGGACGAGAAAAGATATTACGATTAGAAGTAACGATGTTAGATACTACTATTACAGGCGCTGCTTCATTAACTATGGATAGAGTCCCCATTGTAGAAGAGCTATCTCGAGTGAAACGACAAAGGTTTTTGGGCCCAGCCATAAAGATACCCGCTTTTAACGAAACCTTCATTTGTGAAATCGCTGAAAAGGCTATACCAGGAGGCGATTTGTTTATTATAAAACATAAAAAAGAAGATTATGAGCAAGGGAAATGTGTTGCGATGGAAGCAAGTTTATTCCTTGGTTTTGTAGGATCAGCCCTCGGAGGTTTACCTATTGGTATTCTTATTGCCTTAATTGACGCCTGGGCAGTGAGCGAATTTTATAATCAATAATCCGAGAATATCATCAGAGGCATGGTCATCCTGAGGGTTGATTAATGAAAAACCAATGTTAAATGAACTTATGTTTTTATATATTAAGGTAATCTGACACTATGCGGCATTTGATCTGGATTTGTACATTACTAATTATATTTTTGGTGCTACTTCGGCTTCTTCGACTACCTGGCTTTCGTAAATGGGTCCCTTATGGAGAAGATCAGAAGTTTTGGTTGATAGGGTTCTCTATGGGCGGCCTCTTGCCAGGGATTATTATATTTCTGGTTAGTAACATTTTAGAGTTACCCCGAGTTGGCATCTTGTCCTTAGTTTTTACTACTGTGTTTTTGAGTGGAACACTAGTTACTGTTATATATGCTGCTGTTTTGAAAGATAGAAAATTAGCACCGCTGCAAGCTTTAGCCCTTGGAACCGCTGTGGCCGCCTTTTTGCTTTTCGGGCGACTCATAGAAAAGTTTTTTTAATTTGTCAAGCCTGCGTTTAAAGCCCGAGTATTTTTAGAAAATAATAAAACCCAGGGATAGTGAACAGGAGACTGTCGATCCGGTCTAAGAAACCGCCGTGGCCGGGAAGGCTCCGGGAAGAGTCTTTTAAGCCCGCCTCCCGTTTGAAGCTCGATTCGCAGAGGTCGCCGGCGAGGGCAAGGAGACTCAAAATGACACCGGCAATTACAAAATACCAGAATGGTTTTGTTCGAAACCATATCCACCAATAACCGAGTGTAGCCAGAATCGAAAAAACCAGTCCGGCAATAGTTCCTTCCCAGGATTTTTTAGGGCTTATGCTTGGAATTAATTTATGCCTGCCAAAACCGGCGCCAACGCCGTACGCAGCGGTGTCGTTAATCCAGGTGAAAATCAACGGAAACATGACATGCCAGTTAGACAGACTGTTTTTAACCGCCAGTTGTTTGAGGAGAATAAGATGGGCGGGTAATAATCCGAGATAGCAGAGCATAAAGACCGAAGCTGCGAAAAACGAGAGGTGAGAAGCAGTCGTCTTCTGGAAGATGCCGTACAGGGCGATTACGAGGAACGAAAAGAGGATCACTAACAGCATCGGCAACCGAAGATAGGCAAAAACCGGGAACAGGAGTGCGAGGCTGAGAATAACGGTGGGATTTGGGTTGATCCCTCTGAGCCTGAGAATTTTTAAAAATTCATAGCTGGCGAGGGTGATAAACAACGCAACCAGGGCGAAGAGCGCCAATCGGTGGGTAAATACCGCGCCAATGACGAATCCTACCAGGACCGTGCCGGTAAGTACCCGCCAGAGAAAACTATTCTTTGACCCGGCCAAATCTCCGCTCCCGCTGGTTAAAGTCTTCAAGTGCGGCTACAAGCTGTTTTTTGCCAAAATCGGGCCAGAGGGTTTCGGTAAAATAGAGCTCGGTATAGGCCAATTGCCAGAGCAGGAAGTTCGATATCCGCTGTTCGCCGCCGGTTCGGATCAAGAGGTCGGGGTCGGGTAGGTCCGGGTCGTATAAGAATTGATTGAGTTCGTGCTCGGTTATCGTCTCACTCCGACCGGATTCGACAACTTTTTTCAGCGCGTCGATAATTTCATTTCGACCGCCGTAACTGAGGGCTAAGGTAAGGACGAGGCCGGTATTGTTGCTTAACCGTTCTATGGTGGTATTCAGTTTTTCAACCACACCGTGAGGCAGGTCGGAAATTCTGCCAATCGCTCGAAGCCGAACGTTATTCTTCATTAGCTCCGGCTCTTCGTCCCGGACCAACCGTCCAAGCATTTTCATGAGTTCCGTAACCTCGTTTTTAGGACGCTGCCAGTTTTCGGACGAGAAGGTGAAGAGGGTGAGGTATCGTATTCCGATTTCACCGCAGGCGCGAACAATCTCCCGGACCCGTTCGACCCCTTTCCGGTGTCCGAAGATCCGCGGCAATCGCCGTTTCTTTGCCCAACGGCCGTTGCCATCCATGATTATTGCGATGTGGCGGGGAGAGGTCATGAAGAACAGCCGCGAGGGGAGAGGAGTGAGGGGTGAGGGGTGAAGAGGAGGACGTAGAAAGTAGAGCGTAAGGCGTAAGGAGTAAAGCGTGGGGCGGTAGGGGTAAAGAGTAGGCAGTAAGAAGTAAGGAGGAAAAAATCCGAAAATTTAATACCTCGTCCCGCGCTGCTCACTACTCTTTCCTTTTCCGGCTTAGGTTTCTAAGATTTCTTTCTCTTTTTTCTTGAAGAGTTCATCCAACAGTTTGATATTTTCATCGGTGTATTCTTGAATTTTCTTTTGACCGATTTTAGCCTCGTCCTCGGAGATTTTTTTATCTTTTTCAGCTTTTTTTACATCTTCATTGGCATCCCGGCGAATATTTCGGATTGCAACCTTGCCATCTTCGGTCAATTTTGAACAGAGTTTCACCAGGTCTTTTCTTCGCTCTTCGGTCAAAGCCGGGATCGGGATCCGGATGATAGTCCCGTCCGAGACCGGGGCAAGTCCGAGGTCGGCTTTATAAATTGCCTTTTCGATTTCACCTAATGCCTGTCGGTCCCAGGGTTGAATAATCAGCAACCGGGGTTCGGGTACCGAAATTGAAGCGATCTGTTTTAATGGCACCAGGCTGTCATAGTAGGAGACTTTAACTCCATCGAGAATCGCCGGATTGGCGCGCGCGGTTCGAATGCGCCCCAGCTCCTGGGCGAGAAGCTCGATGGTCTTGTGCATCCGGTTTTTGACATTGGTATAGATAGTCTCTAACATATTTTTTCTCCATAGTTTACCGCAGATGAAGACAGATTGTTTTTTGAATCGTTCACAGTGGCTTCAGGCCTGTACCCCGGTCGTCGGCAGCGTGGTTCTGGGCGCAGAACCGGGTTTGTGCGTTAGATCGGTGTGAGAGAAAGTACACACTACCGTATCACCGTTCCGGTGGTTTCACCTGCGATTACTTTTTTTAAACTGCCTGATTCTAAGATGTTGAAGACGACAATTGGGATGTGCTGGTTTCGACAGAGGCTGAATGCGGTAGCATCCATTACCTGGAGGTCCTTTGCCAGCGCCTCTTCGTAGCTCAGTGTTGCATAGCGCTGAGCCTGGGGGTCTTTTTTGGGGTCGGAAGAATAGACCCCGTCGACCGTGGTTCCTTTCAACAGTGCCGCTGCCCCAAGCTCACAAGCCCGGAGTGCGGCGGCGGTGTCGGTTGAGAAGAACGGGTTGCCGATTCCACCCGACAGGACGAGAATTCGTTTCTGGGCGAGATGGCTGCGTGCGCTGGGAATGGTGTAAGGTTCGACGATGCCCGCAAGTGGTAACGCACTGAGGTGGGCTGAGGGGAGACCGATGCGCTGGAGCGCATTTTCGAGCAGGATGCCGGAAATGACCGTGCCGAGCATTCCAATCCAATCGGCTCGTATCCGGTCGATGTTGACCGCCGGGGCATCCCGTCCCCGTAAAACATTACCCCCGCCGACAACAATCGATGTTTCGATTACTGTCGTCTGAATCGATTCGATTTGCTGGAGAAGGAGATTGGTATCCGGGTCTGAATTGAAACATTCCCCGCTGACCTTCAAAACGATGCGGGGGAAGGTACTACTCGCCAAGTTTGAATCGGGCAAATTTCTTAACGCGGATGTTCTCCCCGAATTTAGTGATCTGTTCTTTCAAATATTCGCCGACCGTCTTCTCCGGTGATTTTACAAAGGGCTGTTCCATCAGGCAGACATCCCGATAAAACTTTTCCATCTTACCATCAATAATTTTTTCGATTACTGCTGGCGGCCGTCCCAGGCTCTCAGCCTGGGTCTGGTTGATTTTTCGTTCCCGCTCGACGACTTCGGCCGGAAGGTCTTCACGCGAAACCGCCAAGGGGTCACAGGCTGCGATTTGCATCGCAATGTCGTGGGCAAAGCGGCGAAACTCAGGGGTTCGGGCAACAAAATCGGTTTCGGAGTTCACCTCGATCAAGACTCCCAAGCGCTCGCCCGGATGGATATAGGCGTCAATCACCCCTTCAACCGTTGCCCGGAAAAGTTTTTTCTCGGCTTGGGCGATACCGCGTTTGCGCAGGAGTTCAATCGCCTGCTCGACATCACCGCTGGTTTCGATTAAAGCTTCTTTACAGGCCAAGACGCCGGTGCCGGTTCGTGCCCGGAGTTCCTGAATTTTTTCTAGCGGTATGTTCATGGGGTGGTTTCTTCCTTGGGCTCAGCAAAGCCTTTTCTGCCTTCCATAACCGCGGTCGCGATCACACTGGTGATAATCTTTATCGAACGCATGGCATCGTCGTTACCCGGTATCGGGTAGTCAACAAGTTCCGGGTCGACATTGGTATCAACAATTGCAATCACGGGAATTTTCATCCGCCGCGTCTCCAAAAGGGCAGTTTCTTCTTTGAGCAGGTCGATGATATAGACAATTCCGGGAAGCCGGTCCATCTCTTTCACCCCACCTAACAGATTGGAGAGCCGTTTGTAATCCCGTTGAATCGTGACCGCCTCTTTTTTGGGAAACTGGCTAAACGAAGGGTCGTTGAGCACCCGTTCCAGTTCGGATAATCGGTTAATGCGGGTATGGAGAACAGAAAAGTTGGTGAGCAGTCCACCTAACCAGCGTTCGGTCACGTGGAGGGCACCGCAGCGCTGGGCTTCTTCCTGAATGACATCCTTGGCTTGCTGTTTGGTTCCGACAAAAAGGATATCGTTGCCGAGTTCGGTTGTCTGTCTAACCGCATCATAGGCGATGGAGAGCTGCTCCAGGGTCTTTTCCAGGTCGATGACATGAATGCCGTTTTTCCTGCCAAATATATACGGAGCCATCTTCGGGTTCCAGCGGGCAGTCCGATGACCAAAGTGAACGCCCGATTCCAATAGCTCACGAATTGTAACTAAGCCCGGCCTTACCGTTTGGTCCATTGGAACCTCTTGCGCCGTTTGGCGAAACCGTATTTCATACGTTCTTTTTCTCGCGGGTCACGTTTCAGCAACTCGGCGCTTTTCAGGGTTTTGCGTAATTCCGGGTCGAAAACGACCAGCGCCCGGGCAACTCCTAACGAAATAGCGCCGGCCTGAGCTGAGATGCCGCCACCCCGAACCGATGAGACCAAATCGAATCGGTCTTTGGTGCCGGTGACCCGAAACGGTGCTTGGACAACTTCAATCAGACCGGTCTGGCCGAAATATTGTTGACCGATGCGGTGATTGATTTTTACTTTGCCGGAACCGGGAGTCAGCCAGACTTTCGCCGTCGCCGTCTTCCTCGATCCGCACGCGAAATAGTTGTCTTTTGGATTCATAATTCTATCCGGGTCGGCCGTTGAGCGCTATGGGGATGAGTCAGGTCGGGGTAGATTTTTAAACGATGGAGCATCCGGGTTCCCAATCGATTTTTTGGCAACATTCGCTTGACCGCTCGATAGACGACCTGTTCGGGTTGATGAACTAACATGTCTTTGAGACTGCGGCGCTTAAATCCGCCGGGATAGCCGGAGTGGGAGTAGTAGAATTTCTGTTCGAGTTTTTTCCCCGTCACCCGGACTTTTTTTGCATTTATTACCACGACGAAATCACCTCCGTCAACGTAGGGTAGATAGTCAGGTTTGTTTTTACCGGTCAGAATTCTGGCCACTCGGGTTGCAAAACGACCGAGGACCTTATCTTGGGCATCAAATAAATACCAGCGTCGAATAATCATAGTCAGTTACAATAACAATAAATAACCGTTCTGTCAAGACGTCGGACTGCGAATGCTCGTAATTTTTTTTGCATGTTCTTACCAGCGGTAGTGGGCGAAGGCACGGTTGGCTTCCGCCATCTTATGGGTATCTTCCTTCTTCTTTATCGACGCTCCCTGATTTTTTGCCGCTTCTTCCAACTCATGCGCCAATCGTTCCACCATCCGGTGTTCGGTCCGAGCGCGGGTTGCGGTGAGAAGCCACTTTATTGCCAATGCCTCCCGGCGCCGCGAAGAAACTTCCATTGGGATCTGATAGGTTGAACCGCCGACCCGTCGCGGCCGGACTTCGAGAACCGGTTTGACATTGGTGATGGCTTTCTGGAACAAACCAAAGCCGTCTTCTTTGGTTTCCTTTTCAATGAGCTTGAGCGCATGGTAAAAAATTTCTTGAGCGGCGGTTTTCTTCCCGTCCCACATCAGATTGTTAATGAATTTTGCGACCAGAGTTGAGTTGAAGACCGGGTCGGGCGACGTGGATTGGGCTACCGAACGACGTCGTCTCACTTGGCCTCCTTCGGTCGCTTTACGCCGTATAACGAGCGTCCCTGTTTTCTTCCTTCGACACCGGCAGCATCCAGTACTCCCCGGACGATATGGTAGCGGACTCCGGGTAGATCTTTAACCCGACCGCCCCGCACCAGGACCAGTGAATGTTCCTGGAGGTTATGACCTTCACCCGGTATATAACTCGTCACTTCGTAGCCGGATGTGAGCCGGACTTTGCAGACCTTCCGTAAAGCCGAATTCGGCTTTTTCGGAGTGGTGGTGTATACTCGGGTGCACACTCCCCGGCGCTGGGGATTACCGACCAACGCCTTGGTTTTCGAGTGCCGGGGTATCGGTGCCCGTTTTGTCCTCACCAGTTGATTTAAAGTTGGCATAGGTTATACCGCCTCCATTTTCGATTGATCTTCTTTTAACGCCTCGACGTGGTCAAACTTCCGGAAACCAGTGCCGGCGGGAATGAGTCGGCCGACAATCACATTCTCTTTCAAGCCCTCGAGTTTATCGATTCGCCCATGGACGGCGGCATCGGATAAAACCCGGGTCGTTTCTTGGAACGACGCCGCCGAGAGGAAACTCTCGGTCGACAGGGCAGCTCGGGTGATGCCCAAGAGAATGGGATGGAAACTGGCCGGCCTCAGATTTTCAGGGATAAGTCGAGCGTTTTCTTCTACGATCCGCATCTTCTCGACGATCTCGCCCTCGGTGAAACTCGAATCGCCGGCATCATCAATTTTCACTTTCCGAAGCATCTGGCGGACGATAACCGAGATGTGCTTATCGTTGATTTTGACTTTTTGCAGACGGTAGACCGCCTGAATTTGGTTGGTCAAATATTCCTGTACTGCCATCAGCCCTTTGATCTGCAAGACATCATGAGGGTCAACCGAGCCTTCGCAGAGTTTATCGCCTGCCCGGACCCGATCGCCGGTGGTGATCAAGAGATATTTCCGGTATGGTACCTTATATTCCTTAACCGTTCCAGAATCGGAAACCACCCGGACGATCCGGATTCCTGCCTTTGGCTCCCCGATTTCGACTATACCATCGATCTCGGGGAGAATCGCGGGGTCTTTTGGCCGTTTGCCCTCGCACAGTTCGGCGACCTTGGGTAAACCGCCGGTAATATCCTTGGTCTTGGCAAGCTCGCGCAGAATCTTTGCGAGTGAGTCTCCGGGCAGCACCTTGGCATTATGCTGGACCAGGAGATAGGCTCCAGCCGGCAACTCGAGCCGGTCGAGTACCTTGCCACTCGAATCAACGATATCGATCCTCGGATGGTACCGGCCTTCGCGATCTTCGACGATAATCTGCTGTTTCTGGTCGGTTCGCTCATCAATATCCTCGCGCAGAGTCTCACCCAGGACAATATCGACAAATTTTACCCGGCCGGCATTATTCGAGAGCATGAAGATCGAATACGGTTCCCATTCGAAGAGAGTAGCACCATCACTGGCGGATTCACCTTCGGCAACCCGGATGGTTGCGCCTTTGGGAACCGAAAAGGTCGTCATACGGCCTTCACCGGAAAGAATCAGCTTGCCCGGACTGAGTGTCACCCGTTCACCATCCGACCGCTTTACAACCTGAAGTCCTTCAAACTTTATCCGACCGTTGAATTTAGCATTTGCCCGGGTCTGCTCGGCAACTCGACTCGCCACTCCACCAATGTGGAACGTCTTTAAGGTGAGCTGGGTGCCGGGCTCGCCAATACTCTGGGCAGCAATGACACCGACCGCCTCCCCGATTTCGACCAGGCGGCCGGTTGCGAGATTACGGCCATAACACTTGACGCACAGGCCGGATGATGCTTCGCAGGTGAGCACCGAGCGGATTCGTACCCGTTCAATACCACAGGATTCGATCTCAACCGCAGTTTCATCGGTAATTTCATCGCCGGCCGCAACAATTACTTCACCGGTCAGCGGATTAATTATATCATCCGCTGCAACCCGGCCCGCAATCCGTTCGGAGAGGAGTTCCATTACTTCTTCGCCTTCGCGTAATGCGGTGATCTCCTGACCGAGGATTGTGCCGCAGTCGTCAACCGTTATCACGACATTTTGTGCGACATCAACCAGTCGACGCGTCAAGTAGCCGGCTTCGGCAGTTTTCAGAGCGGTATCGGTTAAACCCTTACGGGCGCCGTGGGTCGAGATGAAATATTCCAAGACCGACAGGCCTTCTTTAAACGAACTCTTGATTGGCGTTTCAATTACTTCTTCACCCATGACCCGTCGTTGCGGTTTTGCCATCAGACCGCGCATACCGGCAATCTGGGCAGCTTGGGCTTTGGATCCCCGGGCTTGGGAATCGATAAGCATAAAGACGGGGTTGAAACCATGACGGTCCTGGGCCAAAACCGACATTAATGCTTCTTCGACTTCGGCGGTTGCCAGGGTCCAGGTATTGACGACTACGTTATATTTTTCACTTTCGGTCATTAACCCTTTTTCATAGGCGGTGTGAACTCGCCGTAATTCGTTTTCACTGCGTTTAATGATTTTGTCTTTTTCTTTTGGTACGATAACGTCGTCAATGCCGATTGAAAGTCCGCTGATGGTTGCATATTCAAATCCCAGGTCCTTCAGGTCGTCGAGGAGCTGGGCTGCCCGGGCACTGCCCAAGAGGCGATAACAGCGGTCGACCAATGCTGCAAGTTTTTCTTTGTTAAACACTTCATTTTTGAACTGCAATTCTTCGGGCAGAGCCTCATTAAAGAAAACCCGGCCGACCGTGGTTTCTAACCATTTATTCTGGAACAGCACTTTTATCGGAGTATGGAGGGTAACCGCCCCCTCGAAATAGGCGAAATGAACCGAAGCGAAATCATCTAAGGCTATGGTCGCTTTTGCGAGACCGGGGTTTGCCTTGGTCAGATAGTAAATGCCGACGACCATATCCTGAGATGGGGTCATGAGCGGGCCGCCGTTGGCAGGGGAGAGAATGTTGTGCGTCGAGAGCAGTAGCATCATCGTTTCTAAAATCGCCTCGGGGGTTAACGGTACATGGACCGACATGGTATCGCCATCGAAGTCGGCATTGAACGGCGGGCAGACCAAGGGGTGGATGCCGATCGCGCGACTTTCGGAGAGCACCGGATAGAAAGCCTGGACGCTCACCCGATGCAGGGTCGGGGCGCGGTTGAGAAAGACCGGCTGGTTTTTGGTGACTTCTTCGAGAACCTCCCAGACCTCGGGTGTCTCGCGCTTATACAGTTTCTTGGCTCCCCGTTCGGATTCGACCAGCTTTCGTTCCTCGAGTCTTCGCAGAATCATCGGCTTAAAGAGCTCCAACGCCATCTCTTTGGGCAGGCTGCACTGGTGGAGGGTGAGGTTGGGGTCAACCACGATCACCGACCGTCCTGAATAATCCACCCGTTTGCCCAAGAGGTTGCGACGGAACCGTCCCTCTTTTCCTCTCAAACTTTCGCAAAGCGATTTCAATGGATGATTTCCCCTGCCCATCACCGGCTTGGTTCGTCGTTCATTATCGAACAGGGTATCGACCGCATCCTGGAGCATCCGTTTTTCGTTCTTCAGGATGATTTCCGGTGTTTTTATGTTTAACAGATGTTTGAGTCGGTTATTACGGATGATAACCCGCTTGTAAAGATCGTTGAGATCGGAAGTGGCGTAGCGCCCGCCTTCGAGCGAAACCAGCGGTCGTAAATCAGGTGGGATGACGGGCAAAACTTCTAAAACCATCCATTCCGGTCGATTGCCGGAATTGCGGAATCCCTCAACCACCCGCAGTCTACGCAGCAGGGGGGCACGGCGTGAGGTTTCGTGTTTGATTCGGGCTTTCAGCTCAGCGGCGAGCTCATCGAGATCGAGGTCAATTAAAAGCCGTTTCAAAACCGAGGCTCCGGTATCAGCCAGAAAGCCGGTATAGTCTCCTTTCTGCTGGTAATAGTCTTCTTCCGAGAGAAGGTCATCCCGGTGCAAGGAAGAGTTTCCCGGTTCTAAAACGACGTAGGTTTCATAGTTGAGAATACTCTCGACCTGGTTGATCGATAAATCCAGCAGCAGGGCAGTTTTTGAGGGTGGAACTTTGTAGAACAGAGTATGGGCCACGGGGACTGCCAGTTCAATATGCCCCATCCGTTCCCGTCGAACGGCGGAAGTTGTTACTTCCACTCCGCACCGGTCACAGACAATTCCTTTGTAGCGGAGTTTCTTATACTTACCACAGTTACACTCGTAATCCTTGACCGGACCGAAGATGCGCTCGCAGAAGAGGCCATCCCGCTCCGGTTTTTGGGTTCGGTAGTTGATCGTTTCGGGTTTGGTCACTTCGCCGTGTGACCAGTTTCGAATCGTTTCCGGTGAGGCGATCTTGAGCCGGAGTGAGTCAAAATCCCAGTTCATTTACGCTCCTTTTCTGGAACCAGTTCCAGGCATAAACCCTGAAGCTCTTTAACCAGAACATTGAACGAAGCCGGCATTTTCGGTTGGGGGGTGTTCTTCCCCCGGACCAGCGCTTCATAGAGTGCACTCCGGCCTTCGACATCATCGGATTTGATCGTCAGCATCTCTTGGAGGGTGTGGGCGGCACCATAGGCTTCCAGTGCCCAGACCTCCATCTCACCGAACCGCTGTCCGCCTAATTGGGTCTTGCCGCCTAACGGCTGCTGGGTGATGAGCGAGTAGCGGCCAGTGGAGCGGGCGTGAATTTTATCGTCGACCATATGGATGAGTTTCATGAAATAGATATAGCCGGTGGTTACTTTTTCGTCGAACGCCATGCTGGTTCGGCCATCGTAGAGGAGGGTCTTGCCGTCCTCAGGAAAGCCGGCTCGCTTCAGTTCGGCTTTGATTTCATCCAGAGTGCCGCCCTCGAATATCGGGCAGATTGCCTGATAGCCGAGGATCTTCGCTGCCCAGCCTAAGTGGGCTTCGAGGATCTGGCCGATGTTCATCCGGGAGGGAACGCCTAACGGGTTGAGAACGATTTCGACCGGCGTTCCGTCCGCCAGATAGGGCATGTCCTCAACCGGCAACACCTTTGCCACCACACCTTTATTGCCATGTCGACCGGACATTTTATCACCGACCGATAGTTTTCGCTTTTGGGCAATAAATATTTTAATCGATTTCAATACGCCATGGGGGAGTTCATCGCCCCGGGCTACTTTTTCGGTCTCCTGTTCCCGGCGCTTGGATAGTTCCTTGAGTTCTCTGGTCTTGGCCTTTGCCGCCTCAATAATCAGTTCGTTCTTTTTGGCATCAGTGGTAATGCCTTCAAAGGTCCGGACTCGCTTGAGTTTGCCTTTAAGGAAAAAATCGGCGTCGAAGGTTTCGCCCCGATTGATGATGTCTTTGCTTTTACGGTCATCGAGCGATTTTGCCGCTCGTTCATTGAGGAGCAGTGCTTTGAGCGTTTCTTCAAAACGGTCGACGATGAGTTGCTGTTCGAAATCGAAGTTTTTCTCAATTTCCTCCAACCGCTCTTTTTCCAGATGGCGGGCCAACGGATCCTGGGTTTTACGCGATAGAATCCGGCGTTCGATGACAACGCCAAAAACACCCGGGTCGACGCGGAGCGACGTATCCTTGACATTGGTTGCCTTTTCACCAAAGATCGCCCAGAGGAGTTTCTCCTCGGGAGTAAACTCGACTTCACCTTTGGGTGAGATCCTACCGACCAGGACATCGCCTGGTTCAACTTCGGCACCCAGGCGAATGATCCCGAACTCATCGAGATTTGCGAGTTCGTCTTCGCTCGCTCCCGGTACATCGCGGGTCATTTCCTCTGAACCGAGCTTGGTTTCACGGGCCTGGATTTCAAAGTCGAGGATTTGAATCGACGTGAAGGTATCGTCTTTCAGGAGGCTTTCCGATATAACAATGGCGTCTTCGTAGTTGTAGCCGCGCATCGGCAGATAGGCGGCAAGGACATTTCGGCCGAGCGCCAATTCTCCACCTTCGGTCGCCGGACCATCGGCGAGCAGGTCACCGCGGTTAACCCGCTGTCCTTCTTGTACCCGCGGAATTTGGTTAATACAGGTGTACTGATTCGATTTGACAAATTTCTTTAATTTGTATTCTTTCAGCGTGGTTTTGGTTTTAACGGTTATTCCGGAGGCATCGACCCGATGGACGATCCCATCCGAATCCGAAACCAATGCTGCCCTTGCCTCCTGGGCGAATTTTCCCTCGACGCCGGTGGCAACTAACGGTCGTTCCGGTTCGAGCAGAGGTACCGCCTGACGTTGCATATTGGTTCCCATTAACGCCCGGTCGGCATCATCGTGTTCCAGGAACGGTATCAAAATGGTGGAAGGAGCAAAAATCTGCTTCGGGGAAACATCGATAAAATCGACCTCGGACACCGGCAGTGTAATAATGTCGCCCCGGAAACGGCAGACCACTTCGGGATCGACAAATTTACCGGCCGGACTCAACCGGGCATTGGATTGAGAAATTTTATACTTTTCTTCTTCGTCGGCATTGAGATAGACAATTTCCTGGGTCACAACGCCGTCTTTAACCCGGCGATAGGGGGTGGTTATGAAACCGAACTCGTCAATGTTGCTGTGGGTGGCGACGGTGCAAATGAGGCCGATATTCGGTCCTTCCGGAGTTTCGATCGGGCAGAGCCGACCGTAATGGGAGTAGTGAATATCCCGAACCTCAAAACCGGCCATCTCCCGGGTTAACCCTCCCGGTCCTAACGCGGAAACCCTCCGCTTGTGGGTCAATTCGGACAAAGGATTGGTTTGTTCTAAAAACTGGGAGAGCTGACTGGTGGTAAAAAACTTCATGACAACATTGGAGAGCAGCCGAACATTGACCAGTTCGGACGGTGTTGCCTGAGCTTCTTCGACAAACGTTGCGCGCTCACGGACATTCTGTGCCAGCTGGAGCAATCCAATCCGGAATTGGTTCTCCAGGAGTTCGCCTACCCGTTTTACCCGTCGATTGCCCAGGTGGTCCATATCGTCCGGTGGAATCTGACGGTTGGAAAAATCTAACAGCAACCGGATGACTCCAATAATATCGTCTTTTTTGAAAACGGAATTGCTGAGCGCTCGATTCATGCCTAATTTTGCGTTTAATTTATACCGACCGACCCGACCGAGGTCGAACCGGCGCGGGTCGAAGAGCATTCCCAGAACCGTCGCTCGGGCGATATCCAGGGAGTGGGGGGCCATTGACCGGAGCCGGTAGTAAAGTTTGCGCAGAGCGTCTTCTTCGTCGCTGGTCTTGTCGACTCGGATCGTATTCACGAGAAAAGAAATTCCGGGTTCTTTGGGGTCGACCCAGAGGATTTCCTTTACCCCTTTTTCCCCGAGCGCCAGGCAATCGCTCTCGGTTAAGGTATCGCCAATCCGGGCATAGATGATACCGGCTTCGCCGGTGACGGTCGCAGCGAGAATTCTGCCCGGTTCGGGTTTTCCGGTTTTAACCGGGAAAAGTCGGGCAAGTGATTCTTCGGGCGGAAAGCCTAATGCTCGCAAAAAGGTAATGATTGGAACCCGACGTCGCCGGTCAAAAACCGCCGAAATGATACCGTTCCGGTCGATAACCAGTTCAAACCAGATTCCCCGGGCGGGCACGATCAGTGCCGAATACTCCTCTCCTTCTTGCGAGAGATAGAGTCCGGGTGAGCGATGGAGCTGGCTCACCACGACCCGCTCAACGCCGTTGATAATAAAACTTCCCCCGGGCGTCATAAATGGCAATTCACAGAGATAGACGTCTTCCTCAATGACATCTTTTATCTTCGATTCACCCGACTTGTTCCGTACTTTTCGGGTCAACCGTAACGTCGCTTTCAACGGTACGCCGTAGGTGGTTCCCTTCTGAAGGGCCTCTTCCGGGTAATAGCGGGGTTCACCAAATCCGTATTGAACGAATTCCAACAGAAACCGCTCATGGACATCCTCAATAGGAAAAACCTCTTTAAAGACAAGCTGGAGTCCTTCGTCTTTGCGGTTGGCCGCAGGTGTATCAAACTGGAGGAAAAAGTGAAAGGACTCGAGTTGAAGCTTGAGGAGGTTCGGGATTTCTATCGAGCTGGCTGAGCGGGAGAAATCCTTCCGCTCCATTGTTTACTTCACCTCCACTTTTGCGCCGACCTCCTCCAACTTGGATTTCAGGCGATCTGCCTCTTCCTTCGTTGCGCCTTCTTTAATCAGACTGGGGGTTTTGTCAATAATATCTTTTGCTTCCTTCAATCCCAGGTTGGTCAGAGCACGAAGTTCTTTCAAAACCTGAATTTTTTTATCGCCCACCGTAATGAGGTTGACGGTAAATTCGGTTTTTTCCTCGGCGGCTGCCGCCGGTTCGGCTTGAGCAGAAAGGGTCGGTTGCGCCTGAGGTGCAAACACCGCCTGACTGATACCGAACATTTCCTTTAAAGTTCCGACGAGGGTAGCTAACTCGGTAACCGTTAATCCCTCGATCGCCTCGACTGCGATATCGACTCGGCTCTTTTCATCGTTTTTGGTTTTGGTCATTTTGCCTCCTTCATTGACCTAATCGATTCTAAGCTAAAGATTAAACTCAGCATAACTCCATCGAAGAGAGAAACGAAACCAGACACCGGGCCCATGATTCCGTTAACTAACTCAACCGCTAAAACCTCTTTGGGCGGGAGGTTGGCTAAAAATACAAATTCTTCCTTGGAAAACACTTTTCCTTCTAAAAACGCGCCTTTGACCTTGAGCTGGGGAAATCCTTTGATGATCCGGGCCGGGGCGAGCGGGTCGTCGCAGGTCAACGCGAGGGCGGTCTGCCCTTTTAAAAAACTCGAAAAATCGTTGTTGGTAAGTTGCTGTAACACCCGGAGCGCGAGTCGGTTCTTGACAACGGTTACTTTTACGGCCGACGATCGAAGTTTGCGCCGGATCTCGGTGAAATCTTTCGCCGTGATCTTGGAAAAATCGGCAAAGTAGATTCCTTTCGCCGCGGTCAGCTGCTCTGCGATATTTTTTACTTTTGTTTTCTTTATCTCGCTTACCATGCTATTCCCCTTTCCGGATGAGTTCTATGATCTCTTTTGGGTCAAGCGGGAAACCCGGACCCATGGTCGAAGAGATGGTCACGCCGCGGATATACTGGCCTTTAACGCTCGACGGCCGGAGCCGGGCGACTTCGAAAAGAACCGCCAAAACATTTTTCAAGAGCTGCTCACCATCAAATGAGACCTTACCCGCAACCGTCTGGATGTTACCGGTTTTATCGGTTTTGAAATTGATCTTACCGGCTTTGAGGCTCTTGACTGCCGGTCCGATATCAAAGGTGACGGTTCCGGTTCGGGGGGAGGGCATCAATCCTTTCGTCCCCAAAATTTTACCGAGCTTGCCCAATTCCGGCATCACATCGGGTGTCGCGACAATATAGTCGAAGTCAAACCAGCCGCCTTTGATCTTTTCCAGATAGTCCTCAAATCCGACTGCGTCTGCACCGGCGGCCTTGGCTTCGGTTTCCTTTTCGCCACGGCAGATGGCAAGTACCCTGACCTTTTTTCCGGTCCCATAGGGCAGAACACAGGACCCGCGGACCATTTGATCCTGTTTCTTGGGATCGACGCCGAGGCGGATCGAAACGTCGACCGATTCATCAAATTTTGCGGTAGCCGATTTTTTGAGCTCGGTCACCGCTGCCGAGAGGGGATAGAACCGGTTGGGATCTCGATCTGCGACGAGACTTTGGAACCTGCGGCTGTGTTTCATTCCGTCTCCACCTGGAGCCCCATCGCCCGGGCGGTACCTTCGATAATTTTCATCGCGGCCGTTATATCCTGGGCATTGAGGTCTGCCATTTTCTTTTGAGCGATCTCTTGAACTTGGGCTTTGGTTACCGAACCGACTTTGGTTCGACTCGGGTCGGATGAACCCTTGGCTAATCCCGCTGCCTGTTTCAATAGAATCGAAGCGGGCGGCGACTTTGTAATGAATGAAAAACTTCTATCCTGGTAGACCGTTAAGACAACCGGAATCACCAGACCGGGTGGCTGGGTTTTCGTCTGATTATTAAACTGTTTGCAGAAGTCCATAATGTTGACACCATGCTGGCCCAGAGCAGGACCAACCGGCGGAGCCGGGGTTGCCTGACCGGCAGGGATCTGTAGTTTCACTAATGCGATTGCTTTTTTAGCCATTATAAGGTTTGTACCTCCAAAAAGTCGAGTTCAATTGGGGTGGACCGGCCGAAGATCGTAACCATGACCCGTACTTTATTCCGTTCGGAATAGGTTTCATCGACGGTTCCGGTAAAACCCGAGAATGGTCCGGTAACCACCTTGACATTTTCGCCTTTGGTAAAAGGAATCTCAGCACGTACTCGTTCCCGTCCGCGCTTTATTTGTTCCAATACCTCAGCCACTTCGCTGCCGGATAGTGGCATCGGTTTAGCCCGGGTTCCCAAGAAATGGGTAACACCCGGTATTGAATTCACCAGCTTGAGCACTTCTTCCACTGGCTCCATCTCGACGATGATATAGCCGGGATAGAGTTTGCGTTCCTCGACCAGCCGCTTCGATTTGTGGAAACGAACGACGCTCTCAGCCGGTACGATAACTTCGCCGAAGAGCGCTTGCATGCCTTCCCGTTCGATAGCAGTCTCTAAGAGATGTTTGACCCGCCGTTCGCGTCCGGTATAGGTGTGAACTACAAAATATCTCATCAGCGAATAATTAAAGTTAAGAGTCGGGAAAAGATTAAGTCAACCAGCCCGATAAAAGCCGCCACCAGGAGCGAAAGCACGATGACAACACCGGTGGAAGCCAGAAGGTCCTTCCGTCGGGTCCAGGTCACCTTTTTCATTTCCGAAACCACTTCGGTTACATACACTTTGATGTTGGTTATCAAGTTTGCCATTTGGAACAGGCCTGGAGGGATTTGAACCCCCAACCTACGGATTTGGAGTCCGCCGCTCTGCCGTTAGAGCTAC
>CAYHGV010000019.1:0-36912 GCA_964356135.1 uncultured bacterium | reverse complement strand
ATCCATACCTTCTACCCGTATTGCTATCGCTGTCCGATCAATCTCGAGTATCCCGAATGTAAAAAACGTTATCCCGCCTACGAGTCGATTCCGATGCTGCCCTGTGTCGCTTTTTTGACCGATGTAATATTTGAGCAGCTGGTTGACCCGGAAGATGTCGGAGCACTTTTTGTCGAACCGATTCAGGGAGAAGGAGGCTACGTCGTTCCGCCCGATGAGTTCCACCCGCTGTTGCGTTCAATTACGAAAAAATACCAGATTCCTTTTGTCGTCGATGAAATTCAGACCGGCTTGGGGAGAACCGGCAAGATGTTTGCGATGGAACACTGGCGAGTGGAACCGGATGTCGTCTGTATTTCCAAAGCTCTGGCATCAGGATTGCCGATGGGGGCGGTGGTCGGTCGGGCAGAGTTAATGGATGCGGCGGTTGACCGGAGAGCCTGGCCCCAGTACTCGCACGGGACTACCTTCGGCGGCAATCCGGTCGCCTGTGCGGCAGCTTTGGAGACGCTTAAAATTCTGACCAGCGGACTGGTTGAAAATGCCGCCAAAGTCGGTGACTATATGATCGAGAAACTGTTAGCGATGAAAGAGCGCCATCGGATAATCGGTGATGTTCGGGGCAAGGGTTTAATGATCGGTATTGAGTTGGTGCGGGACAAAATCACCAAGGAACGATTCCCGAAGACGATTACCGAAGACGGCAAAGGAATCATCCAGGTCGTTACCGGCAGTTGCTTCAAACGAGGTTTGATTGCTCTCGGCTGCGGCTTTAATTCGATTCGATTCAGCCCGCCGCTGGTTCTTACGTCGGACGAAGCCGAAACCGGTTTGGCGATTTTCGAGGAGGTTATCGGCGAGATTGAAAAAAAGATTTGATCGCCGTTCCTAAGCAGAAGGAAAAAAGGAGGGTGATACTAATTGACAGAAAAGGATTTTAGGCTATCATAGAAAAATCATGAAAAAGGTTCTGGTGACCGGTGCCAATGGCTTCATCGGCAGCCATTTAGCCGAAGGGCTGTTGAAAAAGGGCTACAAGGTGCGGGCACTGGTTCGTTCGACCTCCAATCTCCGCTGGCTTACTCGGTTGAGGGTGGAACTCGTCTATGGTGAGATTACCAGCTACGAGAGTTTGATGCCGGCGGTTCTGGGGGTAGACTATATTTTCCACCTTGCCTCAACCACCCGGGTCCTTGAGCAATCGGCGTGTGACGAAGTCAATTGCCGGGGGACGAAGAACCTGTTGGATGCCTGTGTGCAAAAAAATCATAACCTCAGGCGGTTTGTTTTTTTCTCAAGTTTGGCAGCAGCCGGTCCGAGTATGAACGCCCGTCCGGTTGATGAAGCGGCTAAACCCCAGCCGGTAAGTTTGTATGGTCAGAGCAAACTAATGGGCGAAAAACTGATGGCGCAGTACCGGTGCGATTTTCCAATCGTGGTTATTCGGCCGGCAGTGATCTATGGTCCGCGTGATACCGACATCCTTGAGCTCCTGCGCTGGATTAAGCATGGTGTCCGGCCTTATTTCGGCGGGAAGGGCAGATTGGTGAGTATGGGTTATATCGACGATTTAGTTCAGGCTTCGATTGCGGCGATTGAGCGACCGGTCGTATCCGGTTCGACCTATTTAGTGAGTGATGGTCAAATCTATAACTATCATACCGTCTATAAGACGGTCGGTGCGATGCTCGGTGTCCGCACCATTCCCGTTTTGGTATCGGCGGGGATCGTGTCGCTCTATACCCGTTTCAACCGGGATACCCCTCTTACCCGGGATAAAGCACGCGAGCTCTTGCACGGGAACTGGATTTGCGATATCACCAAGGCACAGCAGGAGTTGGGCTATAAACCGAACGTCCTCTTAGCCGATGGACTCAGGCGAACGATTGGCTGGTATCAACAGGTCGGCTGGCTATGAAAAAACGGGAGATTTTGGCTTTACTCGAGAAAACTGTAGAAGAACATGCGATTAAAGTTATCTACGATGAAATCCTCGGCCGGGGTGGATACTGCTGCGTGGAGAATAAGAAATACATTATCATCAACTCCCGCCTTCCGATCGAAATCAAGATTTCGGTCTTTCTGGAAGAACTCACCGGGCAGGGGTGGATAGCATTACCACCGGAAATTAAAGAATTGTTGAATCAATGAAGTTCATCTCGGTGTATACGACCGTCAGCACTCGACGGCAGGCTGAGCGGATAGCGGAAGCAGTTGTAAAAAAGCGCCTTGCCGCCTGCGCCAATTTTTTCGCGATTGGTTCGCGCTACTGGTGGAACGGTCACGTCAACCGAGCTCGGGAGTGGGCGATCATTTTTAAAACGGTTGAGCGTCATTATCCGCAGCTCGAACAGGAACTTCATCACCTGCATCCCTATGTGCTCCCGGCAATTGTGACGTTTCCGATTCGGCGTGGATTGCAAAGCTACCTCTCCTGGATAGCAGCCGAGACGACTGCCCGGAGAACATCAAAGAAGATTGTACGGCCAAGGACACGAAGCTCACAAAGCAGAAAAAGTAAAACATGAAAAAAGTTCCTTTATCTTTTTTGTGACCCGGGTGAGCTTTGTGGTTAAACATCGATAGGCTTGACAAACCCGGAAATGGCGGTAAGATACAAGAAAAGCAAAGGAGAAATACTATGACCTTAAAGAAGGAAAAGAAACAGGCAGTGATTGATACTTTCAAGAATCATGAGAATGATACCGGTTCACCGGAAATTCAAATTGCAATTCTCAGCGAACGAATCAATCAACTGGCCGAACACTTAAAGAATCATAAAAAAGACAAACACTCGCGGTTGGGATTAATTAAAATGGTTAGTAAACGAAGGCATCATCTCGATTACCTCTTTGAATATCACAAGGAGCGATATAACAAGATCGTTGAACGTCTCGGATTGAGAGGTTAGCATGCACGCTATTAATTTGGAACTCGCCGGTCGGACCTTGCGCATCGAGACCGGACAGGTGGCACGCCAGGCTTCAGGCTCAGTTTTGGTTCAATACGGTGAAACGGTAGTGCTGGTGAGTGCGGTCGGCTCGAAAGATCCGCCCAAGGACCAGTATTTTTTCCTGCCGTTAACCGTCGACTATCGTGAGCTCGCCTATGCAGCCGGTAAAATCCCGGGAGGGTTTTTTAAACGGGAAGGGCGGCCCCGGGATAAAGAGATACTCTCATCCCGGCTGATTGATCGGCCGGTCCGTCCTTTATTCCCGGAAAATTTTCGCAACGAACTCCAGATTACCGGTTTCCTTTTGTCGTCCGATCTGGAAAATGAAGGCGATGTCCTCGGTATTATCGGGGCATCGGCCGCTTTGGGTTTATCCGAGATCCCGTTTTTGGGGCCGATCGGAGCGGTTCGGATGGGCATGGTCGACGGGAAATTGGTGGTCAATCCGACGCTCTCCCAATTAGCCGGTTCGGCGATGAATATCGTCGTCTGCGGAACCAAGGATTCGGTCATCATGTGTGAAGGTTCCGCCCGGGAGGTGTCGGACGACCAGGTTATCGAAGCGATCGGTCGGGCGCAGACTGAAATAAAAAAAATTGTTGAACTTCAACAAGAACTGATCGGGTTAGCCGGCAAGCCGAAGATGGTGGTGGATGAGCCACTGGTTGTGCCCGAGCTCGAAACCGAGATTCGCAATTTTGCAACCGAACCGGTCGCTACTGCCAATACCCTGAAAGATAAAACGCAGCGGGAGAATGCTCTGCGCGATGTCGTCAAAGACCTGACCGCGAACCTCGCCGAAAAATACCCGGAATCGGAGAAGGTGATATCGTATGTCGTCGATGAGATCGTTGGAGACGATATCCGGCGGAGAATTGTCGAAGACGGGATACGATTGGATGGTCGGACGCCGGACGAGATTCGACCGATCTCCTGTCAAATCGGCGTCTTGCCCCGCACCCACGGTTCAGCCCTCTTTACGCGCGGTCAAACCCAGTCTTTAGTCGTGGTTACCCTCGGCACCAAATCGGATGAGCAGCTGATCGATGATGTCGAGCGTGAAGAAGAGTATAAGTCGTTCATGCTCCACTACAATTTCCCGGCTTTTTCAACCGGCGAGGTCAGGTCGTTACGCGGTCCGGGCCGCCGAGAGATCGGCCACGGCGCATTGGCCGAACGATCGATTGCCGCGGTTCTGCCGCCGGAAGAGACGTTCCCCTACACGGTTCGAATTGTCTCCGAAATCTTAGAATCGAACGGTTCATCGTCGATGGCGACGGTCTGTGGCGCATCATTATCGCTGATGGATGCGGGCGTGCCGGTGCGGGCAGCGGTAGCCGGTATCGCCATGGGGTTAGTCAAAGACAATGACCACGAAATCATTCTGACCGATATCCTCGGTGCCGAAGACCACTTTGGCGATATGGATTTTAAAGTGGCGGGAACCAAAAACGGCATTACCGGCATCCAGTTGGATTTGAAGATTACCGGAGCACCGATTGCGATCTTAGAGCGGGCGATAAAAAAGGCTACCGATGCACGGCTGACGATTTTAGAGACGATGGCGAAGACCATCGCCGAGCCCCGCTCGAGCATCTCTCCCTATGCACCAAAAATCGTTGCGTTTAAAATCCCCAAGGAGAAGATCGGTGAAGTAATCGGACCGGGAGGCAAAAATATTCGTAAGATCATTGAGCAGACCGGTGTTGAGATTGATATCGACGATGATGGGCAGGTGACGATTTCCGCTGTCCAAACCGAGGCGTTACACAAAGCTCAGGACTGGGTTACTGGGATTGTCCAGGAAGTGGAAGTGGGTAAGACCTATACCGGCGAGGTGAAGCGGATTATGAACTTCGGTGCATTTGTTGAAGTCCTGCCCGGTAAAGAAGGTTTGGTTCATATCTCCCAGTTATCTCCGCAGCGGGTAAAGAAGGTTGAAGATGTCGTTAAGGTCGGAGATACGGTTACGGTTCGGGTAGTTGAGGTTGACGACCTCGGGCGGATAAACCTTACCATGCGGTCGCCGGAGGATTATAAACCGGATGAGCGGAAATCCCGTCCAGCGCGTCGACCTCGACGGTAAGCGGGTAATCACCGAAGCGCTGCCCTATCTCCATTCGGTAGCATTAGGAATCTTCTTTAAACAGGGTTCGCGCGATGATAGCCTGGAGCAGCAGGGCATCACCCATCTAATTGAACATATGTTTTTCAAGGGGACCCACAAGCGGTCGGCCAAGGAACTTTCGTATTATATTGAGTCGTTAGGTGGGATGATGGACGGTTTTACCGCTCGGGAAACGACCGGAGTCTTTTCCCGGTTCACCAGTGACCACCTACGAGCAGTGATTGAGCTTTTGGGTGATATTCTTTCCCAACCAAAGTTCGATGGCCAGGATTTCCTGAAAGAAAAGGAAGTGATCTACGAAGAGATAAAATCGATCGAGGAGAATCCCGAAGATATGGCGTTGGAACTGCTCTTGAAAGCGATCTATGCGCCCCATCCTTTGAGCTTTCCGGTTACCGGCAGCGAAACGACCATCCGGAATCTTTCGCGCGAAGCTATGGTCGAGTACTACCAGCAACGGTACAGTTTGGACCGGGTTTTAGTGGTGGCGGTCGGCGATATCCGGGCAGAGGAAATCCACGCCGGTATCCAGACTAATCTCCACCTCCGGTCGGGTACGAACGGCTCTCCCCGAATTCCTCCCCAACCCCAGGGTCCACGACTTGAAACACAGTTTCGTTCCGATCTTTCCCAGGTCTATATTGGTCTCGGGAAACCGATCCTTGCTTATACCGATGAACGGCGCTATGCGCTGTCGCTGCTCAATACCGCCCTGGGCGGTGGACTCTCATCCCGGCTCTTTCAGCGGTTGCGGGAGGAAGAAGGACTGGTCTATTCGGTAAACTCGTTCTTAGAATTGGCTGAGGATTCGGGTCTGCTCGGGATTTTTTTTATCACCGATAAGCAGAAGGTAACGCGGGCATTCAACGCGATTTTTGAGGAGATTGAAAAACTGAGGAACGATAAGCTCACCCCTCGGGAGCTCGAGATCGCTCGCAACCTCACCACCGGCTCACTGCTTTTGAGCCTTGAAAACCCCACCTCCCGGATGATGCGCTGGGCGCGATTGGAACTCATCTTAGGCACGTTGGTCGGGATCGAAGAGTCACTCGAGCGCTACAACGCCGTTACCGCCGACGAAGTGAACCGGCTGATCGACGACATTTTTACCGACCGGCCGTTTTCGATGAGCAGCGTCGGTCCGCTACCCGAGAACGAGCTGGAGAAATTTTTAAAGGAGCAGAAATGAAAATGAAACTATCCGAGCGGGGGAGGACGATGCCCGCTTCACCGATCCGTAAACTTGCTCCGCTGGCCGATGCTGCTAAGAAACGGGGAGTGAAGGTCTATCATCTCAACATCGGCCAACCCGATATTGAAACACCGCCGGAAATTTTTAACGCCATGACCCGCTACCAGGACAAGGTTTTGAGCTACGGGCCATCCGGTGGTTTAGCCGAGCTGCGGCTTGCGGTCAAAGAATATTTTGCCGACAATGGCATAACGCTCGAGATCGATGACATCTGGATAACGACCGGCGGCAGCGAAGCGATCAGCTTTGCCTTCATGACCATCTGCGATCCGGGCGACGAGGTGATCGTTTTTGAGCCGTTTTATACCAACTACAACGGGTTTGCCACCGGCGCCGGGATCCGGTTAGTGCCGATCACCACCTCGGTCAAAGACGGTTTTCGACCGCCGATTCGTGAGCCGATCGTAAAGAAGATTACCAAGAAGACACGCGGCATCATCATCTGCTCACCCAATAACCCGACCGGCACGGTCTATACCCAGGAGGAGTTGTTTATTATTTCCAAGATTTGTAAGGAACGGAACCTGTTTTTGATTTCGGATGAGGTCTACCGGGAGTTCATCTATGATGGTAAGGTCCATACGAGCGCGCTTTCGCTGCCGAAGATGGAAGAAAGGGTGATTGTGGTCGATTCGATCTCAAAACGGTTCTCGGCGTGCGGTGCCCGGATCGGTTATCTGGTTTCGCGCAATCGGCAGGTGATGGATACGGTTTTGCGGTTTGCCCAGGCCCGGCTGTGTCCGCCGACCTTAGAGCAGATCGGTGCGATTGCCGCTTTTAAGTATATGCATAAGTATATCAAACCGATGATTATGGAGTATGAACGTCGCCGGAATACCCTCTTTGCCGGTCTCGCCGAAATTCCGGGTGTGGTGCTCCATAAACCCGAGGGTGCCTTCTATATGATGCCCAAATTACCGGTTGCCGATTCGGAAAAATTTGCCCGCTGGCTGTTGGAGGACTTTTCGGTCGCCCAGAAGACGGTGATGTTAGCGCCAGCCTCCGGATTTTATGCCTCCCGGCATCGAGGTCATGATGAAGTGCGTATCGCCTATGTGCTCAACGAGACCGACTTGATCGATTCGATTAAACTTTTGAAAACCGCTCTTTCGGAATTCAATCGTCGATGAAGCACTACCGACCGGCGCTCCGACGACGGGATGCTCCATCGTATTTTTTGATGAATTAAACCATACCGGCAATGAAGATTTTAATGGTTTCCGAGACCTACTACCCCTACATCGGCGGTATCTCGGACCATATCTATTACCTCTCCCGGGAATTACGACGTCTTGGCCATACCGTTAAAATTCTGACCTCGCACTTTAATGGTTGTGAAGAATTCAGTGATCCGGATGTTCTGCGCTGCGGCCGGAGTTTTCTCATTCGGGCGAACCAGTCATACAGCCGAATCACCTTGAGCCTGCGGGTAGCGAGCCGGGTGCGGGAGCTCTTAACCGACGATCCTTTTGATGTCGTGCATATCCACGGGTCGTTAGCTCCGACCCTGCCGATTTTATCGATCCATTTTTCTAAAGGGCTGAATGTTTTCACGTTTCATGCCAGTCATGGTCGGAGTCGAGCTTATAAGCTGTTCCGACCGATGCTCTTGCCCTATTTTCAAAAGTTAGATGGATTGATTGCGGTTTCGGATGCGGCGCAGCAGGCGATGGATCACCATTTCTCTGGGCAGTATCGATTGATTCCCAATGGTGTCGATACCGATGAGTTTTCGCCCGCGGCTCAACCGGCTGCCGAGCTTGCCGATTCCAGGCCCAAGATCCTCTTTATGGGTAGATTCGAACCGCGTAAAGGGCTCAAATACCTTCTGGCGGCTCTGCCCGAGATTCAGGCGTCAATTCCAGAGGTACTGTTAGTGATCAGCGGAGAAGGGCCGATCGAACTTTTTTATCGGAAACTCGTTCCCAAAGAATTAGAATCGAATGTACTCTTTGCCGGTAAAATTTCGAACGCCGCCCGTCCGAACTACTATTCGGCATGCGACCTCTTCTGTTCGCCGGCTACCGGCAACGAGAGTTTTGGAATTGTATTGTTAGAGGCAATGGCAACCGGCAAGCCGGTTGTCGCTTCCAATATTTCCGGGTATAACCGCGTCATAACCGATGGTCGGGAAGGAATTCTGGTCATGCCCAGGGATCCCCAGGCATTGGCCCGGGCGGCGATTAAGATTTTAAAAGATAAGAAGCGGGCTGCGGCAATGGGCGCGGCCGGCAGGGAGCGGGCGCTCCACTTTTCCTGGCCCAGCATCGCCCGAGAGGTAGCAAACTTTTACAATGAGTTACTCTTAAAAAATTCTTAGTTAATATATGGAAGAAACCCCAACCATCACTCTGCCCAAAGCAAAGAGTCAGTTCGGGGTTATATTGAAAGTCAAGAGTTTTATGGTTTTTGCCATCTCGCAGTCGGTTTCAATATTCGGAGATAATTTAAACCATATGGCTTTGCTGGCGATGATCGCCTTCTTCGTTCCATCTCATACCCGGTCGTTGGCGATCTCCCGGCTTTCGGTTGTCCTGACATTACCGGCGATTATTTTTGGACCATTCGCCGGGGTGCTGGTCGACCGCTGGAACCGCCGCAAAGTGCTCGTTGTTTGCGATACCTGCCGGGCGATACTCGTTGCCCTGATTCCACTGGTGATGCTCTGGACAAAGAATATCTACTCGGTCTATATCCTTATCTTTATGGTCTTTTTATTCGGATTGTTTTTCAACGCCGCCCGACTGTCGATCATTCCCAATCTCGTTGCCCGGCG
The DNA here is from genome assembly GCA_964356135.1 of uncultured bacterium. Classification (GTDB taxonomy): domain Bacteria; phylum Hydrothermota; class Tepidihabitantia; order CAYHGV01; family CAYHGV01; genus CAYHGV01. Next base: position 27,803 of record CAYHGV010000019.1, on the reverse strand, counting down.
CCGACTCCTTGCCGCCAACTCGTTCGTTACCTTTACCGGCCGGTTTACGACTCTGTTAGGAATCTTTATCGGCGGAGTAATGGTGGACTGGCCTTTCTGGCATCAGCGCCTGGGAATACCCGGATTCAGTGCCGGATTTTTTCTTGATTCGTTAAGCTATTTTGTTTCGGTACTCTGCCTTGCCCTGATGGTCATTCGTCTGAGACCAGTAAAACGGCCTGAATATAAGCCGGGTGAGCGAACGGTGGTCGGTGCGGTCGGTCGTGAGTTCAGCCGCACCTATCATGATTTTAAAGAAGCCTATCGACTCGTCCGCCATACCCCGGCAATCAGCTTCACGCTTCTTTCGATTCTGTTGCTAATGATCATGATTGCCGGAGTATTTGTCTTATTCATTCCGATTATCCAGACCGAGCTCAATCTCGGAACCCGCGGCGTCGGGTTTGTCGGTGCGATTGGCAGTATAGGATTGGTGATCAGTTCGGTGCTGTTCGGTATTTTTGGACACCGGTGGAAGACGAGATTTATCATTACCGGCGGATTCGTTGTGCTTGGCGTATCGCTCGTCTTATTCGCTTTGTCGAAATCGTTTCTGCCGGTCATTCCTCTGACCTTCGCCGTGGGCATCGTTGCTTCGCCGATTATGATCAGCCAGGATACCCTGCTCCAGGAAAACACGCCCGATGAGGCACGGGGCAGGATATTTTCTTTAAAGGAGTGGTGTCAGCAGGTAACGTTTGCGATTTCGGCGTTTGTCGTCGGGCTTTTATCCGGTATCTCGAAACGGGGGATTCTCGCCATCATCGGTGTTTTAGCGATTGCCTTAAGTGTTATCGCTTTTTTTATCACCCGGAATAAAAAGTTCCATTAGTGGTCGTTCTCGTCTTTCACAAGCTGACGCGCAAGCCCGAACTCGGAATCAGCTGGCATACACCCGAACAATTTGAGAGGATAATCTGCAAGGTAAAGCAATTGGGGTTTGTCAATGGACATGCCCGCGACCTGTCAAATCCAGCGTCCGATGCAAAAAAGCTTTTGATAACCTTTGACGACGGTTATGCCGGCGTTTATCAATATGCCCTGCCGGTATTGCAGAAATACGGGTTTACCGCACTCGTTTTTTTGGTTGCGGGTTACCTGGAGAAAAAGAGCTTCTGGGATATGAATATTCTCCAGCGGTTCAAGCACCTTGGCTGGGACGAGGTTTTGGAACTGCAACAGGCAGGGTTTGAGTTCGGCTCCCATACGATGAGCCATCCGGACCTGACCTACGCTTCGCCTCAACGGGTCGAATGGGAGCTTAGGGAGTCGAAACAGGTCCTGGAGACCCGGTTAGGCCCGATCCACTCCTTCTCCTACCCTTTTGGAAGATATAATAATGAAGTAAAAGCATCGGTTAGAAGAGCCGATTATCGATATGCCTTTACTATTTACCCAACGAGAAAAAGAGGGGCTTTCGATCCCTGGGCAGTAAAGAGAACACCGGTCCATTGTCTTGACCCCTGGTGGCTGGCAAAGGCCGAACTTTTAAACCCGGATTCATTGTTCGGGCGCATGGGTGAAACAAAAGGTAAGTTGGTGAATTTTTTGTCCCGGGGAACGACCCTTTTAAGAAAAAAGGATTATCGAAACGAATTGAGCTGAGACTCAATTATCCTACGTAAGTCATTGCTAACCAACGTAATAGAAAATTTCAGCCTTTTAGAAGAAAAGGCTTGACAAATTTCTATGAGGTTATATAAGTAGGTAGGGGGTAAGTAAATGAAGTTGTTTCAAGAGAGCAACCGATGGCTACCGAAGGTGGCTGCAAAGGTTGCTTTTGTGTTTATTGGGAAAATGAAGTTAAGGAGGTTGGCAATGTTATGTAGGATTCTATGGTGTTTCTCTTCCATCGTCTCGGCAGAAAGTATCGAGCGGGAAGAAATATGTAATCTCTCTATAAAAAGCAGGAGGTAAATATGAAATCAAATGCACAAAAAGCAGCACTTTTAATAGGTATTGGCTCGCTATTTTTAGCGAATACTCTACAGGCGGGATGGAATAGGCTCAATTCTGGAGTCGATGTTTGGCTTTCCGATGTCTGTTTTCCTGCAGGACCCGATACTGGTTTCGTGGTGGGTAAAAAAGGAACAATTCTAAAGACTGTAAATGGAGGGCTGACCTGGGAAGTACTAAATTCGGGAACAGAGGCGCATGTCTGTAAGATAGAATTCCCAAAGGATTGCCGCATTGGTTATGCTCTAACTGGCTTGCGGGATACCGATACACTCTTAAAAACAGTTGACGGGGGTTTGAACTGGACGAAAATAAATGTTGGGACTGATGGTCGTTTGATAGAGAGCCATTTCCCTGAAGGCCCAGAAGTCGGTTACATACTTGGTACTAAAGATACGATAGTTGAGGGGGTGATTTTAGCCAAAAGTGTTATTTTTAAAACCGCAGATAGCGGGAATACTTGGATACGACTAAAAAGGTTTTTCGATTTTGGAGGTCTCGAGGCTATTTGGTTTGTTAACAACGACACCGGTTATGTGGGTGGAGCTGGGGATATAGCTACGGGACCGACGATTCTAAAGACTACTGATGGGGGTGAGACCTGGATAGATAAAACGCCGTTATACAATCCGGATTTGTGGCAGCAATCGCTTACTGATATCTGTTTTCCCCAGGGAAGCCAGGTGGGCTTTGGGAGTGGTCCCTGGTTTATTATGAAAACAAGCGACGGAGGAGACAACTGGGAAGAAATAACACCTGAAGCTGAAACGCAAAAAGGAGTACGTTACCGCTCAGCAGGTGAGAGGCGGTTGCCTAATTACAGCTGGGATTGGCTCTGCTTTCCTGTAGATACCCTGGTCGGTTATGGAAACGGGGGTGGAGTTAATTATTATGCAAGAATCTGGAAGACTATTGACGGGGGTGCTACATGGTCAAAGCAGGATTCAGTTGGTGGAGAACCTGTTGGCGAATCCGGAACATTATTAGGTGCAGATTTTATTAATACTAATATTGGATACGCAGTTGGTGATTCAGGTGTTATTTTAAAAACGACCGATGGCGGAGCTGAAATCGAAGAAGGATGTTTAAACGAATTACATGCTCCTAAACTCTATGGTAATCGACCAAATCCATTTTCTACGACTACTCAGATAGAATATGAGTTACCCTTCAAGACTTATGTTAACATAACAGTGTACGATATTGCGGGTAGAATAGTTTGCACTTTGGTTGAGGGACAAAAAAACGCCGGTTTGCATAAAGTATTGTGGAATGGGCAGGATGATGCAGGGAACGACATGCCCAACGGTATTTATTTTTTCTCTCTTGAACTGAGAGGAACAACCTCTCAAAATCAAACTATCAGGCTTACAAGTAAAATGGAGGTGTTGCGATGAGACGATTGACTAAAGCAGGCATAATTCTAAGAGACAAATTAGGGACAGAGCCTATTTTTGTTGACATAGTTCGGCGTTAACGTAAAGGGGTACTATGCCTCGAATCGCGAGAATCGCCGTGCTCGGCATCCCGCATCATGTTACTCAGCGAGGAAACAATCACGAGGTAATATTTTTTGATGACGATGACCGTCGTCGGTATCTTGAATGGTTGAGGGGATATATCAATCATTATGGTGTGGTGGTTTGGGCATATTGTCTGATGAACAATCACATTCATTTGGTGGCCGTGCCGCAGAAAATTGATAGTCTGAGTAATGCTTTACGGGATGCGCATATGCGCTACGCTCAATATATTAATCGGCGATATAACCGCTGTGGTCATCTCTGGCAAGGTCGTTTTTTCTCGTGTGCATTGGATGAGGTTCATTTATTAGCGGCGGTCCGATATGTGGAACGGAATCCGGTTCGTGCCGGACAGGTAATGCAAGCTGAGGAGTGGCCGTGGTCGAGCGCTCCAGCTCATATAATGAGCAGGTCCGATGGTTTGCTTTCGGGCGATACTGCACTGATCAGCCTGGTTAAGGACTGGAAAAAATTTCTTCGGGAATCAGATGATATAAAGACCTTGGCTCAGTTACGCCGCAACACGATGGCAGGGCGTCCCTTTGGAAGTTCTGAGTTTATAAGGCGGATCGAAGGGCTTATTTCTCGAGTCCTCCATTCCCAAAAACCTGGGCGCCCTAAAAAAATTACGATTATTAAATGAGGCTCTGTCCCTGGTTTTTTTAAATTTAGCTCTTCCGGTGGCGCTGGGAGGGGATACGGAGCTCGGCACGGTACTTGGCAATGGTGCGCCGGGAGATGGGAGTGCCGGACTCGCTCAGTTTTTGAGCAAGCTCCTCATCGCTGTAGGGATTGGATTTGTCTTCCCGGTCAATTATTTCTTTCAGCTGTTTTTGAATCTGATTCTGGGTGTTATCGCCGATTCCTTTTGAGAAGAAGAATCGAAGCTCATAAATACCGAACGGGGTCTCGACATATTTACCTTTCACCGCCCGCGAGATCGTTGAGAGGTGGAGGTTGAGTGCCAGGGCAGCGTCTCCCATGTCGAGTGGTTTGGCGTGGTCGACTCCATTTTTAAAAAATGCCGCCTGTTCTTTTAAGAGATACGCGATGAGTCGGCGCAAGGTATGTTTACGCCGTTCGATCCCTTCAATCAGCAAAAGGGTGTTGCGCGCCCGTTCCCGGGCAAACGCTACTTCTTCCGGGGAGAAGGCTTTTGGGTTTAAGAGCACTTCCCGATACCGGGGCGAAATCCGGATATTGGGGATGATGTCGTCGTTGAGGGTGGCGATAAGGGAATTCTCCCGCCAGTCGACCGTAAAATCCGGGTAGACATAGTCGGTCGTAACTTTCGCGTATTCGCGGGCTGGCCTGGGATTGAGGGTGCGCAGATTTTCCAGGGCATTCTTTATTTTTTCCTCCGGCTCGTTTAATAACTGGGCAATCTGCTTCGATGATTTTTTATCCAGTAAGTCATACCATTCGACGATGATGCGGTATTCGACCGTATTCGGACCCCAGCCCTGCGCCTGTAATTGAATGAGGAGCGACTCTTTGACGCCGAGACAGGCGATACCCAACGGCTCGAGATGCTGAAGGGTAGTCAGAATTCCTTCGAGGCGAGCTTCCTCGATTTCAAATTCTTCCTCGATTTCTTTTTTGGAAAGGGTCAGAAAACCATCTTCCGAGAGGTTTTTGACGATATATTCGACAATCGGCCAGTCCTCGACCGGCAGGAGATTGTGTGCCTGGGGGAGAATGATATCGGCTAAACCGACCGATTCGTCACCCGCCTGTTCGATCGAGTCGAAATCCAATTCGGACCGAGGGGTACGAGGCATAAAAAAGTCTTCCTGGAGAAAATCGGTAAAGTCGAAATCGTCGCTATTGGAGGGCGTTTCTTCATCTTCGGTGTCATCGGTCGTTTCTTCGACTAATGGATTCTTTTCCAACTCAGAGCGCACTAATGCTTCGAGTTCGACGGTCGGCAGGGCTAAGAGCTTCAAGTTCACCAGGAGCTGGGGTAACGGGAATTGCTTGAGTTCAACTAAGAGATTCGTTTTCGGTCCTTTCATAGCTGCGGTCTGATACAACGAATGGTGGTTTGAGCGAAAAGCATGAAATAATTAGAATTCAAACAAGCCATCGGTTTTCTGGAAATCATATCCGGAATTTTTCGCCCAGATAGAGTTTTCGGGCTTTCGGGTCTTTGATCAACTGGCTGGCACTGCCCGAGATCAGAACCTTAGCGTCATACATCAGATACGCCCGGTCGGTGATCTCCAGGGTTTCCCGAACATTATGGTCGGTGATTAAAATCCCTAAGCCGTCGCGTTTGAGACCTTTAATGATCTCCTGGATTTCAGTTCGGACGATCGGGTCAATACCGGTAAATGGTTCATCTAAGAGCAGGAACGACGGCTTGGCTGCCAATGCCCGAGCCAACTCCACCCGCCGCCGTTCACCGCCTGACAGGGTGTAGGCTTTATTGTTGGCGAGCTTCGCTATTTCCAGTTTGGAGAGCAGGTAATCGAGGGTCTCGGCCTGTTCCTTTTTCGATTTATTTATCATCTCGAGGATCGCGAGGATGTTTTCTCGAACCGTCAGTTTTCTGAAAACCGACGGTTCCTGGGACAGGTAACCTAACCCGAGTCGTGCCCGCTTAAAGACCGGCATTCGGGTGATGTCATGAGTGTCTAAAAAGATCTGTCCTTTGTCCGGCTTTAGAAAACCGGTAATCATATGAAACGTGGTTGTTTTGCCGGCGCCGTTCGGACCTAAGAGGCCGACGATTTCTCCCGGCAGCAACTCAATGCAGACCCCGGAGACGACATATCTCCGTCCGTATTGTTTTGCTAAATCGACTGCGGCAAGTTTCATTTGGGTTCGGTATGACGATAGAGGTTGCCCAGGGTCGGTCGTTCGACGACCAACCGGTCAACCTTATTTTTATTAAGGAATATGGTTATCCGGTAACCTTCTATTTCTATCCGGTCGCCGTTATCGGTAAAATATTCGCCGTGTCCATTCTCTTCGAGTTCGATCCGGACCAGTTGTTCGTTTTCAGTATAAAACCGGACCGTGTTGCTGGTTGCGGTATTCTCTCCATCCGTAATTTTGGGGGAGCCCAAGCCGAGACCGAAATTCTTTTTGTAATAATAGACAAGGCTGTCGCAGAAGAGCGTGGTTTTACCCGAGGAAAGGATAACATTTCCGACCGCCTGGGTTACTCCCTCTTTAGCCGCGAGATCCATTCGCTGGCTTGTGACGGTAATCAACGAATCGCGCTTGATGGTCAATACCGGTTCGGTTCGAAGATGAGCGATCTCGGTTTTAAGATTATATTCGGCGTTTCGCCCCTGAATGGTGAGGTTTTTGGTCGTGTCAGTGATGAAGACGGTCTGGTCAGTGTATGCAGTGCCGGTCCGGTGGTCGAAAACCAGGGAATCGGCTTCAATCACCTGGGTTTCATGGAATATTCGGGGGGTGCCTTTGAGCACGGTTTTTGCGGCTTCGAGATAGTAAAATGCGGTATCGGCAGTGATCTTCGCCTCCGGGGTCAGGATAACGACCGTGTCCGAAACCAGTGCCAAGCCCCTGGTCTGGTAAAGGGCAGCATTCTGGGCGGTAATCCGGGTATCCGCTTCAGTAATGACGACATTGCCTTTGAATACCGTAATCCTGCCTTCATCGGTATTTAAAATCTCCATTTTATCCGACTGGAAATTGGCAATATTCAATAGAAACAGCAGGAGCTTCATGGCCCGAATTTGTAGGGTGAGGTGCCGGTTATCTTTTCGCGGATCTCAATCTTTTTAAGCTGGGCATCAGAGACGAGTCCCCGGCCGAGGATGTCTCCTTCTGGGCTATGGATTTTTACCCAGGCATCGGTCGTGACCGTCCCCTGGGAATTGAGCCAGGAGAGGGAGTCGGTGTAGAGCACGGTTGAATCACGGGTGGTGACGATAACGTCGGAACGGGCGGTCAGGTTTGAATTGTTGGTATAAACCGTGCCAAGTTTTGCCTTGAGATTTGAAAAGAGAGTACCGCTATCATCATAGAAATCGATCGTGGGGTTGAAGACCTCAATCCGTTTTTCGTCATCGTAGAGATAGGCGCTGTCCGCCACTAACGAATAGGTTTTGGTGCCTTGACTCGATTCGACCAGTTTGAATCCCTGAATAATCTGCGAGGGGAGCTTGGGGGTGGTATCGCCGGCACGATTTTTCTCCGAACAGGCGAGGGTGATTGGCAGGGTAAAAACTACAAGCCATATTAGAAAGCGCGAGCTATTCACTCGGATTTTGGGTTTTCCAAATTTCGCGGTTTTGGGGGCAACCCTTTTTAAGGTTTTCATTGCTTGCCGAAGAATACCCACTCTTTTGGATAGCGGGTTAAAGCGTTTTTCAATAGCCCGAGGTCCTCGCCGATTTCGACCACCGGCCGAAGACCGTGTTTATAGACGACCATCGGAAGTATCGGTGCATGCATTGCCGCTGCCAGTGCAAACGGCGTCCGTAAAACCTTGAAGTCAGGCAAGACCCAATCGGCGGCTATCCTTCGAGTTTTGCTCGAATTGTCGATGAGAAAACCGAGGAGCGAGCCGTTTCTCAATGCCTCTTTCATTTCCGAGACCCGGTTGGTGACGATTACGGGCTGGCTGGAGCGGATTTTTTGAAGCTGGTCGTCCAGCCAGACATCGCGCTGGGGCTGGGCAGCAACCGCCACCGAATAGCCTTTACGCGCAAAGAAGGGCGGCAGGAACTCCCACGGTCCGAAGTGGAGCGATACGACGACGACACCTCGTCCCTGTTTATATGCTTGCATCAGGATATTTTCTCCCTTTATCTCAACCCTGTCAAGAATCTTTTTGTCTGCCCGCTTGCCGATCTCGAGCATTAGCGCGCAGTTTTTGCCCAGTTCGGCAGCATTCTTCACCCAGAATCCGGTCGGTTTTTTGCCGGTTAACCGTTGATAATTGATGCCGGTCTCCTGCCGGTATTTTTTTAGAAAGAGCATGATACCGACGAAAAATGTTTGGGCTAACGGTATGCGGAGAAAAAGGGGGAGTGCTCTAAGCCAAGAGAAGGTCAGTTTGACAAGCGTACTCATAACTTTTTTGAATGAAGCAGGAGAAGAGGGGATGGGGTCTTAAGGGGCGGGATTTGAATTCGGGATGGAATTGGGTGGCTAAAAAGAACGGGTGGTCGGCGAGCTCAATAATCTCAACCAGTTTTTCGTTAGGTGAGAGTCCACTCGGAACGAAACCGTGTTTTTCAAGCGCTGAAAGGTATCTGGTATTGACCTCGTAGCGATGACGGTGGCGTTCTTCGATTTCTAACTTTTGATAGCATTGATATGCCAATGAATCCGGTTTTAATTTGGTCGGATAAGCACCAAGGCGCATAGTTCCACCCCTTTTTTTCAACTTACGCTGACCGGGCAATAAATCAATGACCGGGTAGGGTGTTTTTGGGTCAAATTCGGTGGAGTTGGCTCCAACCAGCTTGGCGACATTGCGGGCGAATTCAATCACCGCGCACTGGAGACCGACACAGAGCCCTAAAAACGGTATTTTCTGCTCACGGGCATAGGCAATGGTTTCAGCTTTGCCTTCAATCCCCCGGACTCCGAAACCGCCCGGAACGATGATGCCGGCAACCCCGCCGAATGCTTTATCGATGAACATCGGGGTGACATCCTCGGACTCAATCCACCGGATCTTTACCCCGAGGTTGTGACCGACTGCGGCATGGGCGATCGCTTCGATCACGCTTTTATACGCATCGCGCAGCTTGATGTATTTTCCGCAGAGGGCGATTTCAAATACCGCTTTAGGATTTTTTGCGCGCTGAACATACTCCTGCCAGGGCTTGAGATTGGGTTCGGGCGACCTGCCCAGGGCAAGAAACTTGGTTATCAACCGGTCCAGGTTCTGCTGATGAAAAATCAGGGGAATTTCGTAAATCGTCGAGACATCAAGTGCTTCAATGACCGCATCTTTCTGGACATTGCAGAATAAGGCGATTTTGTCTTTGGTTTCGCGGGAAAGGGGAGATGCGGTTCGGCAGAGGATGATGTCGGGCTGAATTCCGATCGCGCGCAGTTCTTTGACGCTGTGCTGGGTTGGTTTGGTTTTAAACTCCGAGGTGGCTTCAATAAACGGGACTAAGGTCAGGTGAACATAGAGAACATTGGTTTTGCCTACTTCTAAACCGACCTGGCGAGCCGCTTCTAAAAACGGCAACCCTTCAATATCGCCGACCGTGCCGCCGATTTCAGTAATAACAATATCGGCAGAATCCGCCAGTTTATAGATGCGGTCTTTGATTTCATTCGTAATATGGGGTACGACCTGGATCGTGCCGCCTAAAAATACCCCTTCGCGCTCTTTGTCGATGACCGACTGGTAGATTTGACCGGCAGTGAGGTTATTATCGCGGCTCAGGTTCTGGTCGAGGAACCGTTCGTAATGGCCTAAATCCAAATCGGTCTCGGCACCGTCGTCGGTTACATAGACCTCGCCGTGCTGGAACGGGCTCATCGTGCCCGGGTCGACATTGATGTAGGGGTCAAATTTCTGGACATTCACCTTTGCGCCGCGGTTTTTTAAAAGCAAGCCGATTGAAGAGGTGGCGATGCCTTTACCTAATGACGAGACAACACCACCAGTCACGAAGATAAACTTTGCCATCGGGTATATAGTGTATATAACCATATATTAAAGTCAAGGAGATTTATAGTTGAGAGGTTTGGTTGTCTGGCATCAAAAAAATTTAGATGTGAAAATATTTCTGCGTCAGCTGCCGAGGCAACAATGTCCTGAATGGCAAGCCCGACCCCTTTACTCCCCTCTTTCTGCCAGTTAGAAATCAATGGACGGGCGGTTGACCGAGAAAAAATAGTTTTAATGTATTAAAAGGTTCACAACGAAAGGAGTCAGACTTGGTCGCGGCCAACATGGTAGCTGCGATAATTCATTTTACTTAACAATTGTATTTAAGGCTTCGAAAGTTTTTTTCTCTACTTCGTAGCACTCTAAAATCTTCTGTCGTAAATCGGTCAATAATGGAATGGGATTCGTGGACTGTAATACGGTTGCTGTTTCTTTCATTAACCCATCCAATTCTCGGTTAATCCTTTGCATTTTCTCTAAAGCCCCGCTTTCCTGCTCCTCGAAAATTCTCTGTTTTTCAACGGATAATTCCCGCATTCGTTTCAGGCTGTGCCAGGAATCGGGGAGGGCGGCTTGAGCTATGCCGTTCCATTTTTTACCAGCACCGGCAAACATTTCTGCGGCTTCGTTCAGAGTCGGTCGGTTGGCAATCGAACCGGCTTCTTTTAGAAATTGAGCGAACATCGTCCGAAAAGCACTGCCGCCGGTGCCGCCAATTTCGATATTGATAAAGGTATTGAAAAGGCAGCCGAGGAGTCTTTGACCTTTAAATTGTTCTTGCCAGTCAAAGACACTATCCGCCCATTTTTTAATTCCTATAAGCCCGATAGTGATTATCGGCGGGTGGAGCATATTTTTGCAGCACTGCCGGATGCTCTCAACGATTCCTTTTTCGAGGTTGGTAATTTTTGGAGGATACACTACTTTTAACAGTTTATTTTTTGCAGGAAATGGAGGAAACTTTGAACTCCATGCTTTCTTTAGAATCTCGATCGTTGTGGTTACCGTTTTTTTGCAGCGGTCGGCGAGGTATACCCGGTCAGTTGTTTCATCCAGTCCAAAGACGACAATATTGTGCCCGCCGAAATGGCCGGTTTCGGGGATCGCCAGGTAAGGAAGATAGGGCATATCGACAAAGATACATGCCGGTTCGCCGTTACCCAGGTGTTGCTTTAACTCTTCGTAACCTTTATTTAGGCTTGCGGTTGTGAAGAATGACGCCTTACCGCCAATTCGCGCGCATATATTTAAAGAAAATTCTTCGACTTTGCCGTATCGGGTGCCAATAAAGGGAGCGTTCATGCGTTTCATATACCAGTAGATAAATCCCACTCCACCGCCCAAACCGAAAAGCATCTCTTCGGATAGATGAAGGCGGTGTAAATCGAGCATATTTTTTAAGGCTGTGGTCTGGCAGTGTTTTCCGCCGGAAGACGTAAAACCGGCAACAATCAACTTTTCAGTCACGCCTTTTTTGTAATCGGGTATCTTCAGGCCGTTTTAGTGTTTTTGAAGGAAGCTACAGGGTCAGCTCCAGTTGGGCTGGAAGTAGCTGCTTTGGTCTCTTACCGTCCAAGAGAACATACTCAGCCGACCGTTTGGTGACGGAGCCAAAGGTTTTTAAATCCTGGAGCGAACGGATTTTATCCTGGCGACGGTGTTTGACAATTCTTGCCGCCGAAACGGGACCGATGCCCGGGATGCGCAGCAGTTCTTCTTTCGAAGCGGTGTTGATTTCGACCGGAAACCGTTCCGGATGGTTTTTCGCCCAGATGGTTTTCGGGTCATCGTCCAGGGGTAGATTGCCGTCCCGGTCGAACGACAACTCGTCCAGTTGAAAACCATACTGGCGGAATAAGAAGTCCGACTGGTAGAGGCGATGCTCGCGCATGAGCGGCGTGGCAGGACGATTTTCCAACGGCGTGTTGGAAATCGGCTGGAAGGCGCTGTAATAGACCCGCTGGAGTTTTAGATCAGAATAGCAGTCCTGGGTAACCGAGAGTATCTCTTGGTCGGATTCGTCTGCCGCGCCAACCATAAACTGGGTGGTCTGGCTTGCACGGGTTTTGCCGCGGTCTTGCAGGTTTTTCACCCACCCCATCAACCGCATAAAATGGTCGAAGTCTTTTCTGCCAGTTAATTTTGCAAGAAATTTGTTGCCCGGCACTTCGAGATTGACCGAAACACGATTGGCTAATTTCGCTGCCTGTTCGACCGCATCGAATCCGGCACCGGGAAGGAGCTTGAGATGGATATAGCCTTTGAACTGGTATCGGTTTCGAAGAATTTCAACCGAAGCGAGCATCCGTTCCATCATCCAGGCACTGCCTTTGCTGACCGCCGAACTTAAAAACAGCCCTTTCACCAGCCCGTGGGCGTGTAGGGTTACGAATAGTTGTGCCAGCTCCTCGGGGGTGAAACTCAGCCGGTCCGAATCATGCTGGCAGCGGTTGGCGCAGTAGCTGCAGTCGTTTTCGCAACCGTTCGACATGAGCATTTTCAGGAGCATGATCGTTTGTCCATTGGGCATCGCTGCCGGGTAAATCCAGCGTCCAATCGGACTCGGCTTGCGGGTCTGCTCGTTGGTTAAGCAGGAGCCGCAGAGGTCGTATTGCGCGGCGCTACCGAGGATTTTGGCTTTGTCGAAGATGTCGGTCGTTCGTTGCCGCGCGGTCATTTTTCTTCGTGATTTTCCGGCGTCTCCTCGGTCATAAGAATTTCGATTTTGGCATTTTCCCTGATGCCGTCAATAAAATCGCTCCAGAGTTTTTCCTGCTGCTGATTACGAAGTTTATTCTCAATTTCGACTTTGACTTCAGATAACGGTTTGGTATATTCCTTTTTTTGATCTTCGACCTTGATGATCGCAAAGCCTTCTTTTACCGGAATAATCCCGCTCGTCTTACCGGGTTTGAGTCGAAATGCTGCTTCCTCGATTTCCTTAGGTTTTTCGCCCCGACTGAAGAAGCCCATATCACCACCCTGGCGTTTATCGGGTGCGATTGAAAGCTCTTTCGCGACCGTGTCGAAGCTCGTGGTCTTTAATCGCTTGAGGGCGATCTTTGCCGAGTCTTTGGTTTTGACGACAATTTCGCGAGCCTTGACCTGGGTACCGACTTTGAAATCGGCAAGATGGGTTTGGTAGTATTGTTCAACCTGGAGACTGTCAATCGTAATCTTTTCAGTCGTCTCACCCATACGCAAAGCGCGGGAGAGAATGCTCTTGCGCGCATCGCCGAGCTGAACCTGAACCGAATCCGGCAGCCAGAGTTTACGGGCTTCGACCTGGGCCTGGAGTAATCGTTCGGTAACGAGCTGGTCGACCAGTTGGCGTTTTGCCGCGGGCGTTTCATAATTACTGCGGGCGTAGGGCGGAATTTTCGCCATGAACTTGTCGAGATCGGCTTTGGTTATCGGATAACCATTAATGAGGGCGAGGGTATCTTTATCCAAGGGGAAGGTGTCAATCGGTATTGGTTTTTTCAGGTCTTCCATAAACTTTTTGTAAATTTTTTCATGTTTTTCCCGCTTCAGGCGATTTTCGATATCTCCTTTTACTTCGTCGAATTTTTTGATGGTTTCGGGTTTGCGGTCTTCAACCTTTAGAATTACAAAGTTCTTGTCGGTTGGAATAACGCTCGAAAGTTCGCCTACTTTCAGTTCAAACGCGACGCTGTCGACCGGCGCTGGATTCCGCCCAGCGGGAAAGAAACCCATGTCCCCGCCCCGTTTTTTGCTGGGGTCGACCGAGCGGAGTTTGGCAAGGGAATCGAACGGAAGCTGGCCGCTGGCGAGGATGGTCAATACCGAATCGGCTTCTTCTTTGGTGTTGACAACAATCTGGCGAGCCCGGACCTGTTCGGGAACGGTAAAATCTTTGGGGTGTGATTTATAATAAGGCTTAAATTCTTTAGGGTCGACTGAAATCTGGTCGAGAATCGCCCGGCGGTAGAGCTCACCCAGGGTGATTCCTTTTCGAGCTTCGGATAATTGGTCTTTGACATCCGGCCGCTCAGCGATCCCGGTTCGGAGGGCAGTCGTCCAGAACAGCCGGTCGTTGATCATCTCATTGAGCAGTTTGTGTTTTTCGGCGGTATCGGCGCGTGCCTGTTCAGACATGCTCGCCAGGCGTTCATCGAATTCGAGCCGGCTGATGGGAAAACTGTCAACCAGGGCTACAATATCGCGGTAGTTCTTTTTAAAACAGCGTTCAATCGCACCCGATGCGTCATCGGCATAAGGTGATTTTGGATAGCGGATGACCACCGCCTGATAGGCGTTGGCGGCATCGACGAACCGTTCTTGTTTTTCACAAGTCAAACCCAACCGATAGTAGACTTCGCCCAATTGCGGAACCTTGGGAAAGTCCTTGAGTATTTGCTGATAGATGCTCTCGGCCGCGGTCGAGTTGCCGAGTTTGTCGAAAAGGATATCGCCAATCTCGAGCGCGAGGGCATATTTTTTCTTGGCATCGGTTTCTTGGGACAGTGATTGTTTAAGCCCGGTTAACGCCTCGGTGGACTGTCCATTAAGGGTTAAAACCTGTGCTTCTTTGATGGTTATTGCCCAGAGCATGGTGTTGAGCCCAAGGGCGATGAGAGCTAGGGTGCGAAGCATGAATCCTCCTTTTATTAAAAGATGAGTTTAACGATTTGCATAACCGCGCCCGCGAGGATAGGGATAATCACATTATCGTTGACCTCAAAGGGCAGGGCTTCAACGACCGAAGCTACGACCGCCCCAACCAGTCCAATTGTGAGGGGGAGGGTCGAGGTGTAGGTCGGAATATGGGGGAGATGGCAGACGACAAGTGCGACGACGACGCAGGCAACCAGTCCCGACAAGGTGCCTTCAATGGTTTTGCGAAAAAAACGGATTTTACCGAAGAGTTGACCCATAATCGCCGCAACCGTATCGCCGATAACCAAGAATGATACTGCGGCGATAAAGACGTCTTTACTGTAGACAATCAGGGCTAAGAGTGAAGCTAAGAGCAGATAGGTGCCGCCGGTTAAGGAGTGGAGCTCCCGCTTCCGCAGAAACGAACCGAAAATGATGACAAAAATGTCTTTCACTCGGTTTATTTTCAGGCGGAGGAAATCGACGGTAATAAAAATCAGGGTAACCCCGGCAAGAAGTACCAGTGCCCATTCTTTGGTTATAAAATAATAGGTGACCGGAATGATAAGTCCAAAGAGGTGGATGAGTTTGCGGCCAATTTCCGGACTTAGAATGAAATGCCTCCGCTGAGTCGATGGTTCGAGCCTAAATCAAAACTCTCGTAGGCATAGTCTAAAAAGAAGTTTCGATACCGGCCGCCCAGACCGTAGCAGAGGCGGTGTTTATAGAATCCCAATCGGCCCATCAGTTTTTCTTTATAGGAATACTCAAGGCCGATGTTTTCTTCAAAGCTCACAGAACCGATATGATGGAGGGCGGTTTTATCCATTCCCTCGAATTGGAGCTCCTGTTCGAGAGCGACCCGGATACGATTGACGTCCCAGGAGAAGAGTTTAGCGATCCCCAGCGCCATCCGGGGCATAATGGTCTCGCGGGTTTTTGTCGACCAGAACAGAGGCGAGGTGGAGACATTTCTAATCCGTAATCCGAGGTCGACAAATGATTGATACAACACGCCCAGATCGATTCCCATTCCATAGGCCGATCCGACGCCGACCGTCCGGTAGATAACTTTGGCATTACCGCCCGCCGACAGGCGGGGATTGAGACTGCGAGCGTAGTTAAAATAGAGAATCCAGTCGGCGGCACCGGTGACACCGGTCGATTCCGGGGGATTATTTTCGGAGGGCGGTTGGAGGGTATCATTCAATCGGGTGAGAATAATATTGGGTACGCCAGTATGGTAAACACCAAAACCGAAGCTCGCCGGGCCGGCGGGGAGGACCAAACTCAAAAAATCATTTTTTAACATACCGCTATAATTTTCCTGGTGCATCAGAAAGGCAGAACGGGTTAACCGTACGCTGCCGGCCGGATTGTAATAAATGGTCGAAGGGTCGGTTGAAAAGGTGACTGCGGCTCCACCGAATCCCCAGGCGCGGGCGCTTACGCCCAGCTCCTCAAATTCAGCCGCATACTTGGTGGCGAAGAGCAGGTACGGATAGACGAGGAGAAGAATCAGCCTTCGCATCGGACCGTCGCCGTCAGTTCTTTCTTCGAATGTTTTTTCACTTCACCCGGATAGGTATTGGAGAGCGCAACCTTAATCGTATAATCGCCTTTACCGACCACCGTCCCTTTATTATCCCTGCCATCCCAGACCAAAAGCGCTTCACCGGGATTCTGATAGTGGGGAGGAGTGAGGGTTCGGACTAAGGTGCCGCCGGCATCGTAAATGTTCATGGTTACCATCGCCTGTTCGGTTAAATAGAGATCGATCGTGGTTCCGGGTTGCTTGGCTGGGAATGACGATGGGAAACAGCCGACGATATACCCATCCATACCGATCCAGTAATATTGGCCGCCTTGATCTTCGCTGATAAAGACCTGGCCGTATTTTCGGCTGATGGCGATTCCGCGGGGGGAAATAAATTCCGCTTCTCCGGTTCCCTCCCGTCCCATCGAAATAAGATAATGCAGGTTCTTGTCAAATTTATGTACCTGGTTGTTGATCTCATCGGTTACCCAGACATTGCCGTAACGGTCTATCGCGCAGTAGCCGAAATAGACATCTTCGAGACCGATTTCTTTATTGGTGACCGAAGCGACCATTTTCCCAGTGAGATTGAATTTCTGAATCCGGGTATTGTCTTCATCGACCACAATAACAAAGTCTTCGCCGCTGCTGTTATAGGGGTCGCCGCGGTCAATAACTGCGATACCGTCCGGCCGGGTTAGATTTTCCTGCCAGGTTGCCTGAAGGTTGGAGGTGGAGTCAAAGACGACCACCCGGGAGTTCCGGGTATCGGTGACATACAGGGTAGCGCGTGAACCGAGGGCAACTCCCCGCGGTCCATTGAACGGCGTATTTAAAGCCTTGACGAGCTTTGTCTCACCATTTTTGTATTTGAGCCGGACAACCCGGTTGTTGTCGGTGTCCGCCACATAGACATCACCGTCGCTATTGACCGCAATTCCGCGGGGTCGCTGAAACTCACCTTCGCGCGTGCCGTTCTGGCCAAAAATCAGGAGTTTTTTGAATTCGACGTTGTAGACAATCTGACCGGTGGCGGAATTGACGGCGAACAGAGTGAGGAGATGGTCGTCGCGCGAGGTTTTGGGGTCATCGAGTTCTTTGAGTTTGGTACAGGCGATACCTTCGGGGTCGGCATAGTGAAACCCATGACCCAAGTAGAGGTTCAAGTAGAACTTTGACGCCCGGTAGAATCCCAGGGTATGGCTGAACGGTGGCACCAGAAGGGTTGCGGGTTTATACGCTTGCCCGAACAGAGATAAACTGAGTATTGCCGATACTATTAAATTCATAGCATAAAAATTGTATTTATAACACTTCTCCTGTCAAGCGTCAAACTTCTTTTTCCCGAAAAAGGCCAGGGCTTCGCCGGCAATGAAAAACGAACCGGTGATGACCAGGATATCGTCCGGTTTGAGTCGGGATAATGCCTGATTTATCGCCGGTTTTAACGAATCGGTGGTTTTTGCCCTATGGCCCAAATCGCGCGCTTGCGCAAGAAGATTCTTAACCGGCAGAGCTCGGGGACTCTCTGCCTGGGTTAGAAATGTCAGCCGGGATAAGGGGAGAAGGGTATTAAGAATAGCTTTTATCGGCTTATCGGATGAGAGTCCCAGGATTAGAACGACCGGTCGATCCTGAAAAATGGTGGTTATAACTTCCTTTAAAGCCAGAGCCGAATCGGGGTTATGGCAGGAGTCGAGGAGTATTAAAGGTCGGTTTTTAATGATTTCACATCGGCCGTGAAGCTCAGTCCGGCTCAATCCCAGCGCTATTTTTTTCCAGACGGTTTCCGACTCGGGTTCCTTTAACTGTTGTTTTATTTGTCCAATCAATTTTGAAAGCGTAACCAGGGCGGTGCGTCCATTGGTGATCTGGTGGCTGCCTAAAAGAGGGATCGAAAACCACCGTTTTCCCAATACCCCCTGGGCAACGAAGATACTACCGGAAGTCCCCAATCGCTGGAATTCAATGTGCGACTCATTTTCGACCATGATCAGTCGGGAGCGGGTTTGGTAACATCGTGCTTTAATAACATCTATTACGTCGGCTTCCTGGGGTGCGCAGACGACCAGCGAGCGGTCTTGAATTATGCCCGCTTTTTCCAAAGCGATTCTGGGAAGGGTATCACCAAGAATACTGGTGTGGTCAAAGCCGATTCGGGTTATAACCGAAATAATCGGGTCGGTAACATTGGTCGCATCCAGTCTGCCGCCCAGGCCGACTTCCAGAATCGTGTAATCGGTTTCTCGTTCTTCAAAATAGAGAAAAGCAATCGCCGTCAGCGCTTCAAAAAAGGTGATTGGTCGACCCTTCAATTTTTTTATAAAGGGAGCGATCCGGGAGACGAGTCGGGCAAAGGTTGTTTTGTTAATATCCTGCCCCGAGATCTTTATTCGCTCGCGGATGGAAACAAGGTGGGGGGAAGTGTAGAGGCCGGTCTTAAACCCGCATGCCCGAAGCGAAGATTCAATAAACGCGCAGGTCGAACCTTTGCCTTTGGTGCCGGCGACGAGGATCACATTTTTTAATCGTTCTTCCGGGCTGCCCAGAGTTTTTAAGAATTCCCGATAGCCTTCAAGGTCAAAATCATAAATTTCCTTTGGAAACTGCTCATAATTAACCAGGGAGTTGAGAAATCGCAGCGCCTCGGGATAGCTCATAATTTACCGGAGAAATGGGGGCTTAGAGTCCAAAGGCTAGCCCCAGGTTGAAATGGAGAGCGCGGGCATTTTTAATATTTATTAAAAGACCCGGATATTCTTCATTCAGGTTCATCTGGTAGCGGAGACTTGGATTCAAGCAGAGCTTCGGATTTAGCCTGATGTTTAGTTCAGCTTTAGACTGAAACCCCTGACCAATTGAGAAATCTGCGTCCGGTAACTGTAAGGTTCCATAATACGCGTTTAGGTGTTTTATAATCGACCAGCCGAAACCTATTTTAAAATCAGCTTTGTTTGATAAGTTCTTTTTTCCCTTAACCAGCAAAGAAATTATTATGTCGTTGAACTCTAAATCACCAGACGGCATAGCTGGGATGACCGAAGAATATCGGACTTTTTGGTAAAGCAGTTCGTTTTCTAATCCAAATTGGAGAAATTGTTGACCTGACCCAAAATAAAATTCATGATTTGCGCCACACCCGGCACCTGATTCCCACCACGATGGCTCTTCCCAGTTAACGGAATTACAGGTTTGCAGATTTAATCCCGCTTGAATTCCTACCCAATAATTGGCAGCATCAAGGCAGCCGAAAGCCAAAATGACGATGGGGGTGCTTTTCAAAAAAATCCGTATTATTTTAAACCTCCCGATACTGAACCGATTAAAAATCTACGATGACCTCAGGCTACTCCCCGAACACACCGATTTCTTTAAGCGAGGTGAGATTAAGGTTGGAAGTAGCGACCCGGGCGAATTTCACCCAGCGGCCCTGAACCGGTGAAAACTGAAAATAGAAATATCCTTTTTCCTGGTTGGTTGTGGCAACGGCGCTGCCAAAATTGGTCGTATCATCTGCCACATAGACCTCAAATCCGCCGTGCTGGGCTTGTGCTGGAAACGAACTGGCAAGGCCGTAAACCGCTAACGCTTTGACGGTTTTGGTCACACCGAGGTCGATGAGCAGGTAGGTCGGATGGGTGTTGTTGAAGTATTCGTCTTCATGCCAGACCTGATTGGTCATCTTGGTGAAGTCGGTCGTACCTGAGCCCTGGGCAAAACAATGGGTTCCTTTAGATAATAATACGGGTGTTACCGAAGGCAGGGATTTGGAATTGACGGTTGAAAAATAGTCGAAATCTACCGCTGTATCGAGAGCTGCTTCGATCGGCGCTTCGATTCGCCAGCCGGTTGCGAGGTTCTGGAAGACAAAGGTCGGAATGGATAATGTTTTTGTCTGGCTGGTGATAGAATCGTTTCGCCATAAATCGAACCAGGCCAATGACGCGGCGGTAAAGACATACCGGTCCGGGAAGATGGCCTGGGCATCATCCAAACCCTGCCAGGTGAAAACGGCAGAATCACCGGCAACGACCACATCGGGACTGCCGTGCCAGAGTTTAACGGTCGGCATCGGCTCATCGATGGTGACTGGAAAGAATCCTAAAGCTACGACCGGACCGGTCATCGAGTCGGTATTGGCTACAATCACATATTTGGAGTTTCCACCCGGCCAGGTTAAATCCGAACCTTTGTATTCGAATTCATAAGCGCCGGTCGAGTCGCTGGCATCTTTACTGTCCGGGTCCGGATACCAGTAATTGGTGACCGAAACTCCTTCAACATCCAGTTTCCAGATGCCGATCATTTTTTGGGCATAGGGCGTCCCGTTTTCATTCTGAAAAGAGCCGTGAATCGTTACAATATCGTTCGGTCCGAATTGTGCTTTCGGGCCGCAGCCGATGATTAACAGCAATCCGACGAAAACTGTAATCGGTAAGAGAGTTTTCATGAGAAACCTCCTTTTTAGTTTGTCCAATTAAAAGCCAAGTTCCAGCCCGACTCCGAAGAAGAGCGCATGCTCTTTTTCAGTCAGGGTTTGGGTATCCGGGTCGTCCGAAGTCAGGTTGAGCTGATAGCGCAGATTGGGAACGATCAAGAGCATCGGTGCGATCTTATAGCCAACATCCGCTTTGAGCACGAAACCCAGATCGGTTTCGAGGTCATTGGAGTTGATCGGGACGTCAAGCCCGCCGGCAGAGCTCGATAACCGCCAGTAACCGCTGGTGTTTCGAATTAAGGACAGTCCGAGCCCAAATTCGAAATCGGTTTTGGGAATAATACCTATTCTCAGTTTGGGCATAAGCGGGATGACGGTATTATTAAGAACCAAGGCGGCGTAAAGTCCCTGAAAAGGTGTGTCCCAGTTATAATGTGCATTCTGTCGGATTAATTCGAGCTCGACGCCGAGTTGAGCCGGCAGGCAACCCGGAGTAAAAAAGAATTCGACATTCATGCCGCCGTGGAAACTGAATCCGGTTCCGGGTCGGACGTTCAGCTGGCCGCTGTCATAGGACTGGTTATTCAGCCCGCCCAGTAACCCAACCCGAATGGTTTCGGCTTGAATAACGCCGACTGTGAAAATGGTAAGTATGACACCGATAAAAATTCTATTTTTCATTTAATCCCCCTTGGTTTAAAGGTCACCTTGAAGTATTTCGCCGCTGAAAAGCGATTCTTGATGGAGGAATAATGCAGGATGGAGTGAACCATTGGCCGGTTTTGTTTAGGATTTTCTCTATATTCAGCGACCGAAACCAATCGACTTACCAGGTCTTTTTCCATAGTCTATGTTATAGTGAGCATTCAGTGTTTGTCAACCCGGTTTTTATCGGCTCATGATAAAAATGTAAGTACCTAAAGCGGGGCCGGTCGGCTTGACTTTTGTAGAATTCGAGATACAATAAAATTCAGAGGAGGGTTAGTCCTAACTTGGTAAGGCAGCGGACTTGAAATCCGCCTCCCCAGCGATGGGGAATGGGGGTTCGAATCCCTCACCCTCCGTAATAAGACAGTGTGAGGTGACTTGTGCAAAGTGTCAAAAGAAAAAGTCAATTAATACAGAAAAAACGGGTAGCTAAATTATTATTTTCGCTTTGCACTATGCACTCAGCACTTTGCACCGCCCCGAGGAGAGGTGGCCGAGATCGGTCTAAGGCGCCCGCTTGCTAAGCGGTCGTCCCGAGAATATCGGGACCGTGGGTTCGAATCCCACCCTCTCCGTATATTATCGAAGTGGAAGGATTCGGCGATGTATCGATTCGAATCCCACCCTCTCCGTATACTTCAGTGACGAGGGGAGAGATGCTAGGGGTTAGTGAACATATTATAAATTTGAACCGGTTATCGAAGCTGAAGGAGCGATGAATTTAACCAATTACCAATCACCAATAACTGGAAGTCCTGTTAGGGTTAGAATTGCACCGTCCCCTACCGGCAGTATTCATATCGGTTTGGCGCGGAGTGCGCTCTACAACTGGCTTTTCGCCCGGCATCATTCTGGGAAATTTATTCTAAGAATTGAGGATACTGACCCAACCCGTTCAACCAGCGAGTCGACCGAAGCAATCTTAGAAGGGTTCAAATGGCTGAAAATCGATTGGGACGAAGGTCCCTATTATCAATCCCAGCGGTTCGGTATCTACCGCTCGTATGCCGAGCGTTTCCTATCGAACGGTCAGGCGTATTGGTGCTACTGCAGTCCGGAGGAACTCGAAGCCGAGCGGCAGATGGCGGAGAAAGCCCACCAAGCATGGAAATACCCCCGGCGGTGTTTTCATTTACCGGCAGACGAGCGCGCCGCGTTCGACCGAGCCGGCAAGCCAAAAGCGCTCCGTTTTTTAGTGCCGCCCAGAATCGTTGTTTATGAGGATTTGGTTCACGGTCGAATCGAAAAGAATTATCTCGATATCGAAGACTTCATCATTTTACGAGCGGACACCACCCCCACCTACAACTTTTCCTGTGTGATCGATGACCATGAGATGTCGATTACCGATGTGATTCGGGGGGTCGAGCACATTGCCAATACTCCGAAGCAGATTCTTCTCTACGAGGCTCTGGGTTTTCCACTTCCCCGGTTTGCCCACCTGCCGTTGATACTCGGCTCGGACCGGAAGAAAATCTCTAAGCGCCACGGTGCAGTATCATTACTCGAATATAAGAATTTAGGAATTTTGCCTGAGGCGCTGACTAATTTTTTGGCGCTGCTGGGTTGGTCACCGGGCGGGGATAAAGAGATTATGTCATTGGATGAGATGGTGAGCCTCTTTTCCTTAGAGCGGGTAAACACCGCGAATGCGGTATTCGACTTAAAAAAACTGGAGTGGATGAACGGCGAGTATATCAAGATGGTTCCACCCGCCCGGCTGTTAGACGAGCTGACCCGGGTTTGGCCGGAGCTAACTACCTACCCCGACGCATATGTTCTGCAGGTAATTGCCCTCGTTCGGGAGCGGAGCCGTACAATCGGCGAACTGAAAGAACAACTGGTGCCGTTTGTGCTCGATGAAATACCGTATGAGCAGGATGCGGTCGAAAAAATCTTAAAAGGTGCAGAGAAAAGAATCGGATTATTGCACGATCGTTTGACCGCACTCGACGATTTTTCCACAAGCGCGCTTGAGCAGGCTCTGCGCGCATTAGCCGAAGCAGAAAAGATCAAAGCTTCGGATTTAATCCATCCCTGCCGGGTTGCCGTGACCGGCAAACGGGTTGGACCACCTTTGTTTGATGCGCTTTCCCTCATCGGCCGGGAACGGACCCTGAAGCGCCTGGGAAGATTCATGTAAGCTGGAATTTCCCCATCTTTTTAAAAAAATGTAGTGCGACCCTTCAGGGTCGCTATTTTTAGCGGGGCTAAAGCACCGCACTACATGTAATGGTGTTCTTACTCTCGACTCTCACTTTGGATAATAAAACCTATCGTTTAAACGAGTTCTATTAACAATTTTGGGGAATGTCCAATCATGTAAGGTCTTGACTAATAAAAACTATCGAGTAAGGTAATGTAATGGTGTGCAGCCTGGTAGGCCTTGCGATACTTAGCCAATTAATTGTTGCTCCCAAACCCGCTGCTCTGGGTGACTGTTTTGTGGCGTTAGCCGATGACCCGGCGGCGCTCTATTACAACCCGGCAGGGATTGCGGGTTTAGAAGGGAAGAACCTCCTCGTCGTTCCAACCAGACCTTTACAACTGGGTTTCATAGGGTATGCCCAGAAACTGAGCAACAAAGTCGGGATCGGGTTTTCTTTTTTGAACGACCCGAGTCAGGGTTCGTTTTCTCTTGCCTATAATATCGGTAAAGGGCGCGTCGGCATCAGCCTGGGTAAAGTCGAGGGAAAAGGAATGTTCGATTTAGGTTTGCTCTATCCCCGGTTGGCATTTAAAGAAATTCCGGGTGCGGCTTCCTTTGGATTATCCGCTCATATCGCAACTGATTTGAGGTTCCAGTTTGGTATTGGCTACAGCTGGAAAATTTTCAAGATCCTGGTTGAACCGGAAATTGTCAAAGGTCAACCTCTGACCACTCATTTAGGACTTCTCTCGACGATTCCGATCAACTGGTTTTTCAAGCAGGTAGAATTGGCGGTTGGCTATAATGGTTCCCTGCTCACGGCCGGTCTCGTTCTTGATTTTGGGGATTTGAGGTTTGACGGTGCATCCAGCGGTGGTCTTCACTGCGCCGGTCTTTTGCGGACCCGGGTGCGGGAGCAGGAGGTCATTGCCGAGATCCAGAGTGCCCAGCAGGAGAAAGACCGGGCGATGAGTGCGACCTATTTGAATCAGGGTATCGCCTTATATAACCAGGTTCGTTTTGAAGAGGCTTTGAATACCTGGGATCTGGCTTTGATCTGGAACCCGGAAAACAGCGAAGCCCAGACCTGGCTCGAGCGGGGGCAGTCATCAAAACTCGAGCAGGAGATCAACGAACTCCTGACCAAAGCGAAAGAAGAATATAATGGTGCCAATTATGTCGATGCGATGGCAACCAGCCAGGCGGTTTTGGCGATCGATTCGACCAATAGTGAAGCCAAGCTTTTTTACCAGAAAGCAACCGATGAGTTCGCCAAATTTATTTTTGAGAAGACCCGGCAGTCCGAGGAATTGAGCGGTTATTTCCAGCAAGGTGCGAAAGATTTTGCCAAGGGCAATTACCCGGCGGCGGAGGAGAGCTGGCAGAAGGTCTTGCAAAAGGCCCCCAATAATCCCGAGGCTCAGCAATTAACTAATCAGGCGAGGACCAAAACCGCGGAAACGATTGCCCAGGGTTTGAAACAATTAGAAAAATATTCCCAGGCTGGACAGTTGGACCGCGCCCTCCGTCTCTGTGACCGGCTTCTGCGCGTAGCACCGAACGATAAGACCCTCCAGGGAAAAAAGAATAACATTCAGGTGAAAATTCAGGAGCTGGTTAGCACCCATATCGCCCTGGGTAAGGATAAATACGGTAAAGGAGCTTATTTGGCGGCAGAGAAGGAATTCCGCTATGTTTTGGCGTTCGACCCGAAAAATGGGGTTGCCGAGAGCTATTTGGACCGTATTAGTGACCGAATCAGAAAGACCGATATCGATGAGTTGTATCGGATGGGAATCGAAGCCTATACCCAGGAGCGCTACGAGGTCGCGATTCAGTTCTGGCAGCAGGTCCTGGAGCTCAATCCCCATCACCAGGACAGCCTTCGAAATATCGAACGGGCAAAATCGAAACTGAAAGCCATCGGGCAGTAAATTCTGATTCGGTTTAACCAAAGCATCATGCCATAATAGTCGCTGGATATTCATTTTTTTGGTTATTGGCATGCCACTTTTTTTATTGACATACAAGGGGAGGTCTTTAAAATAAATCACTATGGTTAAGAGTCTGGGCAAAACCAGGGAGGTAGAGACTATTTTCAATCAAACAATCTATGCCGGCGGCTTACATATTGCAATGATTACCCCAAATCCCGATGATGCTAAAATGGACACTTTATTCTATCACTGTGATGTCCTGGGTTCACCGAGAAAGATGAGCACGATGGATGGGTCTATCGTCTGGTCTCAATGGTATTTTCCGTTCGGAGAACCTTTAAACGATCAAACTCTCAATAACCATAAGTTTACCGGTAAAGAACTCGATGACGAATCCGGTCTTTACTACTTCTGTCAGCGCTACTACAATTCCAATATTGGCCGCTTCATTACCTTAGACCCCCAAGGCAGCGCCAGTACTAGTCCCTATGCCTACTGTATGAACAACCCCTTAAAACTAATCGACCCCACCGGTCAGCAGACCAGAGATATTCGAGAAGAGGTAATCCCTGGATGGTTTGGTGGCACACTCCACGATGTCGCCTTTGAAAACTGGTGGGCGGCACAGACTCAAGGAATAGGTTACGGCAGTTGGCCGGGCACAATGCGCAGTTGGCTCCAGGCAACAGGCATGTGGGCAGTGGTTTATCAGGCTGAAGGGGAACACCAGAGAAGGCGTATTCACTTCGAACTTTTAGAGCTCGCTAGAATAACTTTTAAATTGATTCCGTGGCGAGAGGAATTAACGCCTGGTACTGACCCTTTAACAATGGCTAATGTAAAAGCCGCTATAGAATGGCTTAAGGATAACATTAACGACGTAAAAAAATCGTTATCGAGATACAAATTTAGTTATGAAATAACGGAATGGAATTTAGAGAACGATCCCGGGGGGTGGGTTCAGTCACACCTAGGACCAGGATGGCCTTTTTCTGATTTTGAAATTATAATTTGGCAATATATGCCGTTGCCCTATCTAAGATGGGGATTGGCACACGAGATTTGGGAATGGTATCTTATTCGCGTATTTAATCTACCTATCGACCCGGGAGGACCTGGGAATTGGGCAACAGTGTTTAGGATAGAGTACTGGATGAAAAAGTATGGCTTGGGTCCTCCCTGATCGTAATAAAAAGGTTATAAAGAAAATCGGTGTAGTATTTCTTTATATCATTTCGCTATTAATATTCGCCTATGTTGGTTATCTTCCAACTTATTATTTCACGCATGTGGGTCATGAAACGATACTGGCTGCGGGCTCTATTGAAAATAAAATCATTAGTCTTAGCACCTACAAAATCAAAATGACCCTAATTGGTCTTATTTATTTAGTCGGACCAATGACATTATATGGTTGGACTTTTGTTCTTCAGAAATTTCAGAGAAGACATCTTCAGAAAATAGGAAGACTCTTAGTATTTTACAGTGTTGTCGCAATGGTGATTTTTATTGTATTACTATGGTTAGATATCAAATGGTGGATATATCAAGATGGTGGTGAGGCGAGAATTGGTTTTATCTTTCATTTTATGAATATTTAAACTAACCGGATTATGAATAAAAGTCGAATAGAAAGATCCTGGGATGACATTTTCTATGGCATATTTTCAATCGCTTTTTTGGGGCTCTTTTGGCTTTCTATCCCATTCGGAACATGGTCGATAATTATAGGATTAAAAGGTTTTCATACAAACACACAGACTCGATATAAAATTAAGTCTATATTGTGTATGTTGCTGGGTATTGGAGGAATTGCCATTGCAATGTTTTCCCTACATATGGGAAATTGGAAATATGCATTTCACCACTTGCCTAGTATTTACCTCTTTTTAATGGACTGTCCAATTTTCCCTGGGGATCCAACTTTTCATTACTTAGTGACCCTTTTTTTCTTCTAACATAACCGTGTGAAGATAAATTCGAAACTTCGGTACGAATGGAGTAAGCTCCTAATTTTTTACCTCCTTCTAAATTAAATCACTGCGATGCCTTGGGCTCACCAAGAAAGATGAGTAAGATGGACTGGTCCCTCGTTTGGTCGCAGTGGTATTTCCCATTTGGCGAGCTGAAAGGGACCCAATACCCAAATAACCATAAATTTACCGGTAAAGAACTGGATAACGAGAGCGGATTATATTACTTCTGCCAGCGGTATTATGATTTTTCACGAGTTCAATAATGAAGTGCAACACTTGGAGGGGCGTGAAAGAATGTGCTATA
>CAYHGV010000018.1:0-37396 GCA_964356135.1 uncultured bacterium | reverse complement strand
CCATCTCTAAATCATCAGATCTAATACCCATACTAAAAATTATAACCACGCAAGCATTTTTTTCTTGACAAGATAATAATCAGGGCTATTATTTATTTTGTTTGGAGTAATGAATGGTGGGAAAAGGGTAACGAAGAAATCTAAATAAACCTTAAGGAGGTTAGTATGAACAGAAAAGTTTTATTGGTGGTAGCAACATTGGTTTTAACCGCTATGACAACCCAAGCCCAGGAACGAACCGTAGGATTGATGATAAATGAGCCGGGTGCGTATAATGGCTATCTGTTGTTTAACGGTTTTGCGTCTCCAACTACTTACCTTATAGATAACGAAGGCATGCTGGTGCACTCCTGGTCAAGCACCGTTATTCAGGGGCTTGGGACACCTTTGCTTGGGCCGGACGGGTATCTGTATCGATCTTTCGCTCGACCGGAAGATGCTCCGGCCCTTTCTGGAATCGAGAAGGTTGATTGGGACGGCAATGTTCTGTGGCACTATGTTTACGGTGGCGCTGAGTATAATTATAGTCTTGAGCACGACTTTGACCTGCTACCCAACGGCAACATTTTAATTCTCGCAGGTGAGCTTAAGGATTCTCTCGAATGCGCCCAGGCAGGTATAAACATCGACCAGTTGCTGAACGGCACTATCTTTGTAGATTACCTGATTGAGGTCCAACCGGTGAGTGATTCAAGCTTCAATGTCGTATGGGAGTGGCACTTCTGGGATCACCTGATACAGGATTTTGACGCAACCAAGGACAACTACGGTGTCGTCGCTGACCACCCCGAACTTTTGGACATCAATTCGGGTTCGCCGAAATTCGACTGGCCGCATTTAAATACAGTGTATTACAATCCGAAGTTCGAACAGATTCTTCTTTGCAGTTATATGACGAGCGAGCTGTACATCATAGACCACTCGACTATCATCGAGGAAGCACGAGGGCACACCGGCGGCACTTACGGCAAAGGCGGCGATTTACTCTACCGGTGGGGTAATCCCCAACTCTATGGTCAGGGAACTGCCGATGACCAAAAGAATTCCATCATCCACATGGGAAGCGTTATCCCTGAGGGGTATCCGGGAGCCGGTAATTTCTTGTGGCTCAATAACGGCGCAACACGAGGTTACTCATCCATCGATGAGATCATTCCTCCGGTTGACGAACAGGGGAACTATCTTTTCACTCCTCCCAGATGGGGACCGGAAGAACTGGTCTGGACCTGGTCGGCACCGAACCCGGCGGATTATTTCGCCCCGATGGTCCACGCGGGAAGAGTCCAGCGCCTGCCTAACGGCAACACCAGTTTCGGCCACCCGTTTAACGGTAAATTCTATCAGGTGACTTCTGATGGAGAGATAGTTTGGCTCTACATCAATCCGGTTTCGCCGAATGGTCCCGTACATCAAGGTGATAAAATTAGTAATAACGGCGCCAAGATTCATTTTTACTCTCCTGATTATCCGGGTTTTGCAGGCAAAGATTTAATTCCGAAGGGTCCGATCGAGCTGGGTGTCGAGGAGACGAAAGTCGTATACAGGTCTGACCTGAAGTTGTATCCGAGTATCTCCAGCCACTCAGCAACCATTTCCTACCAGGTTGCTTTGCCGGGACAGGTCCAGATTAAACTCTACAATGCGCTCGGTCAGGAAGTCAGAACGCTGGTCGATGCGGTAAAGCCTGCCGGTTCTTATCAAATTCGCTGGAACGGCACCGATAACTCCGGGCAGCAGGTAAGCGCCGGTGTTTATTTCTGCAGATTCCATTCAGGCGGGACTTATTTGCAAAAACGGATAGTTCTCGTCCGGTAGCAGGAGCCTGCCGGCTGGGAGATTTTTAAAGCAACTGGAGGAGTAGACTGACAAAGAAATTTTTTCTGCTCTCTCTCGGTTTTTCTCTGGCTGCCGGTTTCACGCACGCCCAGGAGCGAACCGTCGGTTTGATGTTGAATACAGCAGATTCGTTTATCGGTTATACTTTGTTTGCCCCCATAAGCTATACTGGCATGACCTATCTTATCAATAACGAAGGTTTACTGGTCCATTCTTGGAAGGGCGATCGATTGCAAGGAATGCCAGTCTATCTTGGTCGCGATGGCTACCTGTATCGCAGTATTGTAAGTTCTGACAGTGAAAGTTTCTCCAACCAATGGGGTGGAGGGGTGGACAAACTCGACTGGGACGGTACTGTGGTGTGGCACTACGAGTACTCAAACCTTGAACATCATGCGCATCACGACATAGGGATTCTACCAAATGGCAATGTGCTGATGATCGCCTGGGAACGTAAGGATACAGCCGAAGTAATTGCAGCGGGACGTAATCCTGTGCTTATGCCTCCTGGCGGTCTGTGGCCGGATCATCTTGTCGAGATTCAACCGGTGGGCGAGACCGGCGGAACGATCGTATGGGAATGGCATGTGTGGGACCACCTGGTTCAGGATTTTGATTCAACCAAGGACAACTATGGGATCGTCCGAGAACACCCCGAACTGATTAATCTCAATTACGCCCCTGAAATTATTAGCGATTGGAATCATCTTAATACCATTGCCTACGACCCGGAATTCGACCAGATTTTGCTCACCAGTCGTTCCTTCAGTGAGATCTGGGTTATCGATCACTCGACCACCACCGCGGAAGCTCGAAGTCACACCGGCGGTAGATATGGTAAAGGCGGTGACCTTCTGTATCGCTGGGGTAATCCCGAGATATACGACTATGGAGATAAAAATGACCGAATGCTGTTCTTCCCACACGATGGCAATTGGGTTGCATCCGGGCTCAATATACTGATATTCAACAATGGCGATAGCGAAACGCGCAGCTACTCGTCGGTCGATGAGATTGTTCCTCCGGTCGATGGAAACGGGAACTACACCGGCGGGTTGCCCTACGGTCCACAAGAACCGATCTGGACCTACTGTACCTTTTCTCAGGAATTTTTTTCCCCACTCTTTAGCGGTGCCCAACGGCTTCCCAATGGCAATACTTTGATTTGCGACGGTTTGCGTGGAACATTTTTTGAGGTAACCCCAGCAGGTGAGGTGGTATGGCGCTACATTAACCCGGTAAACATTAATGGTCCCGTCTACCAGGGAGATCCGGTAACAAACAACTCGGTTTTCAAAATCTGGCGTTATCCTCCTGACTATCCCGGTTTTGCCGGCAGGGATTTGACGCCCGGCGATCCAATAGAAAAATATCATACTGCGGTTCGTGAGCACGCGACGATACACCGCCCGGGTTTGGAATTGTCTTCAACGTTTTTCCGAAATTCCGTTACTATTATTTTTCAGCTCGATGCGCCTGGGCATCTCCGGCTCACGGTCGTTACGATCACCGGTCAGGTGACACGAACCCTGGTTCGTGGCTTCAAGCCGGCAGGAAATCACACGGTTATCTGGGATGGAACCGACAATGCCGGCAGGCGATCGAATGCCGGTATCTATTTTTTGATTCTCGAAACCGGCGGAGGTTCAAGAACGACGAAAGTAGTGATGCTCTAACGTTCTCGGTTCTTTGAACCGTCATGGTTGAGGAGAGGATGGTGGGGGGATGCAAATTTTTTCTTTACTGGTTTTACCTGAAAAAATCGTCGCGGCGGTAAAGTTTTTACACGATTAGAGTCGGTTCTGTAATCTCGGACGCCAGGTTGGCAGCGAATCTAAGGAGAGTTGGTGCTGGGGGTCAATCTCCAGTGCTCGTTGTAAAACCTCGACCGCCTCAGGCAGTTTTCCCATCTGATAGAGCAGCAGCGACAGATTATCATATGTTTCGAGAAAGTCAAATTTAAGCTCGATGGCGTTGAGAAACTCTTGTCCTGCCAGTTGGAACCAGCCGAGTTGAGCATAGACCAGGCCGAGGTTGTTGCGAAGTACTGGGTCGTTGGGGGCGATTGTTGTTGCTTGTTGATAGACTTTTAAGGCGGTGTCGAGCTTGTTCTCGTAAAAATAGAGGGCACCCAGATGAAGGTAGGTGGTGAGCTGGTTGGGGTCGTGCTTGAGAGATTGAAGGTAGCATTCTTCCGCCGCAGTAACCTTTAACTCATCGCGGGCAACATCACCCAGTTGGCGCCAGCTGTCGGCACGGTGTTCGCCCAGTCGGATGCTGTTCTCGAGCGCCCACGCCGCCGGTTGCAACTGACCGGTGCGCCGATACTGGACGCCTAACTGATGGTAGCATTCTCCCGGGAACGAGCCGAGTTCGATCGCCCGGCGATATACCTTCTCACCTTCGGGATTGTCGGCTTTCAGTAAAGCATAGCCCAAAGCCAACACGGTCGAGGGGTCGGGCGACAGCCGGGGATAGTTTGTTGCCTTCCGGAGATGGGTTATTGCCGATTCGCTCCGGTTGTTGTAGAGCTCGACGCTTCCCCACCGGTAGTAGAGCCATTGGTCCTGCAAGCCCAAATCCTCAGCCGCCTGGTACTCCAGCGCGGCATTGACATTGTCGTTGCGCAGAAGATAGACTTCGCCGCTCAGGTAGTGACCGAGGGCTTCGGTTGCGCGCCGGAGCTTCGGGTCAAGCACCAGTCCGCGGCTGACGATAAAGAAAAACAGTATCGCCAGGAATATTCCGTGCAGACCGTAGAGCAGACCATTTTTAATCGGGCGGACGTGGATAAAAATTGCTCCGAGCAAACCGAGCGGAACGGCAGCGAAATAGAGCAACGGATAGCCGAGCAGCAAAGGCGGAATGAGATAGCCGACGAGAATGAACGCGGAGAGCAACCGGCTGCCCCAGCGTTCTCCGAAGAGCGCTACGGGGGAATCGAATTGAGCACGGGTAAGGGGAAACCGGAAGCGGGTTTGATCCATCATCGTTATGGTTACAATAAGTAACCAGGCAAGCTGGGGAGAAAAGATGAGGAAGCTCCGTTCTCCCCCGATGACCGTAAAACCGGTCATGACTGCCATCAAGGCAATAGTTCCCCGAAGAATCGAGTTCAGCGGCCAAAACCGCTTCAGCCGTATGGGCGGGAGGATGTAGAGCGCACCGATTATATACAAGATAATTGTTGAAAAGAATGCCGAATAACTGATACAGAGCGCCAGTAACAGTCCGATGATAAGAAATCCGGCTGACAGTTGTTTTAAATCCTGATGGCTGAGGGTTGGTGGTGGAGCCGGTTCGAAGAACCGGTTTAATAACCAGCCGCCCTGATAGACCAACAGACCGAGAAGTGCCAAACCGACGATGACAAGAAAATCAAGCGGATTCTGGAACGCGAAGTAATAGGCGGGTTTGAGTTGGTTCCAACTGACCAGTAATCCAAGCGGGATGAGAACCATAACCGCCAGGGCTTCGGTCCAGCGGATATCACGCCAGAGCGCACGAAATTTTTCTCGGTTATAAAACCGGAACCAGAGGGGGATGAGGACTAAAGCGACAATAAAAAAGACAAATGCATACCGTCGGGGTTCAGAAGTAATGAGCCCGGTTTCTTTATAAACATAACTGTAGGCGAGACCTGCGTTCCCCTTAATCTGGGGGTGGAAGATTGTCGTCAGGAAAGAAAAAATTGTCGGCAACCAGACGATAGCGACAACCATACTGGAGGTGGCAATAAATCCAATCACAATCTTCCAGATGGTTCGGGTTTTCATTATGATGTAGAATCCGATGAGCACAGCCGCACCCCAGATTTCCAGTTTCATACCGGGAGATGAAACTCCGGGCGATTGGATGAAATTTAAACTGAACATGTAGCGAATCTGGTCGAGAAATTCTCGGAACGTTGCCGGATAGTAGATGGAATAACCCGCAGGCCGAAAGAAATGGTCGATTATCGGCACCAGCGCCATGATAAACGAAAATGTAATGAACATCTTCGTTATCCGTCCGATCCGTTCTCGGGTCAAGCCATGAACGAGCAGGACGAGACACAGGATGAGAACAAAAAAGAAGAGGGGAAACTCAAACAGAGTTTCTTCCAGAGCAGTAACCAGAACCGAACTTCCACCCAGCAGGTGGCGGGATTCGTAGATGCTCTCCAAGATAAAGCGTAACGTAACCGCACAGTAGAAGATGAGTGCCCACCAGAACGGGTGCAGCTTTGTTCCTTCAATCGGTTCAACGATTGTGCGCTCAACCCATTTTAGAAATCGGTTCCACCAGTTCATTTATTCCTCCGTTTTGAATGGATCGGTGAAAATCTCAAGAGAATAGCGGTCAGCAACCAGGAGTAATCCTCCCCGATTAATCAACCGCAACGCTTCGCCCGGGGTAGCTACTTCCATTACCTTTTTCGGTTTTGTCGGATCGGCGATGTCGACAATAATTATACCGTTAGCTCCGTTTGCCAGATACGCATGGCCGGTATTGACCTTCACGTCCAGGACCGGTGGCGGTAGCGCAATAGTTCCTATTTCCTTCAGTTGACCCGGTTGAGCGGCATCGAAAATTCGAAGACCGAAATCACGGTCCGCAAGGAAGAGATGGGTGCCGGCTACCGCCACTGCTTGAGCATAGCTCACCGCGGGAGCGGTTCCTATTTCTTTCGGTTTTGCCGGGTCAGCACAATCTATTACCCGTAAGCCGCCTTTTCCATCGGCAACATAGACCAAGGTATCTGCCACGGCGACGGATAATGCTTCGGCTGGTGTGTCGTAACTACCTTTGAGCTGCAATAATCCGCCTGAGGTGATGCCGAAAATCTTCAATCCATTCGGTCCGGCGGCGGTAAATATGAGACCCCGGCCCAACTCAAGGTCAGAGAATCTGCCCGGCGAGCGACAGGAATACTGTTCGCTGGGTCGGTAAGGCTCACGGATGTCGTAAAGCCGGACCCCAAAATCCCGGTCCGCCAGATACACGGTTGGTCCTAAAAAAGCAACACTCTGAGCGTAATAAGAAATAGTTGAGCTGCCATAGGTCCAGGTCGTTTCTGGAGCGACAATTTTATCGCAGCAACCCCTAGCCTGTATTACTTTGGGCGTCGAAAGGTCATTCGGGTTTTTGGGATCCTTTAACAAAACCAGCCGCAATCCGGCTTTACCGCTCGCCGCTGCCGCATACTCTCCGGCATAGGCGACATCCAGCACTTCAAATCCCGGGCGATAGTCAGCGAGGACGTGCAGGGAATCAGGCGAAGCTATCGAAAGCAAGCTCACTCCGTCCAATCCTTTAGCTACCCAGAGACTATCTCCGGTTCGGCTTAATGCCTGGATCTCACCGTTTAACTTCACAGTAACCAATTCTTTCAAAGCTGCCGGATTTGAAATATCTACTATTGTAATACCGGCCCAGCCAACTGCGGCATAGAGGCGATTCCGGTCTATGAGGAGATAGTTGGCTGGACTAAGGAGCGGAATATTTCCAATTTCATTGGGTGATGCAGGGCGGGAGATATCTAAAACTCTGATACCAAAAGCGGGGTCAGCTACATAGGCATAGCGGTTTTCGGTTACAACCTGGTTGACTGTTCCTGGACCGATCCACCGACCCATGAGGACGAGTTTATTATTTTTGACCTTAATGATCAGTAGTCCTTGTTTTTCATCGGCAGCATAAATGAATTCACCGTTGAAAGTCATCGTTCGGACCAGACCGACCGGGAGGCGAGCGAGTATTCTGACCTTTTTAGGTTGCTCCACATCGAGCAAGAGAATGTTGGTGCCCGCAGCCACGACCAATTGATTTTTTGCACCTGCCACGACATCCCACGCATCGATATCCGGTTCACTGTAAAACCCGATTTCCTTGATTTTCTTGGGTAGAGACAGGTTTAAGACCCGGATGCCTTTTTCCCCATCCGCCAGATAGCCCAGTTCACCATTTATCAATAATGACTGAGCATTCCCGGGCGAGCCATAGAATCCGAGGAGCTTGCCTGAATGGTCGAGGACCTCAACGCCGCGACCAGTCGCGCAATAGGTCTTTCCTTCATTGACAACCAGAGTTCGGTAATTGCCAGTAACGAGCGTTGAACTGAGCCACATCGGTTTGGGTTGAGCGAAGACTAAAATTGCTACCAGAGCCGTTAATCCCAAATTGACCTCCTAAGTCAAAGGTTTTTTAAAAAAAAGATGCTACTTTGAACTGCCATTTTGTCAAGACCCGGTTGTGCGCAATATCGGTTTATGGGCATTATCGTTTTTTATAAAGCGGTTTCCGATTAAGATAACCGGTAAATCCCTGGTTTGGTTTTTTTGTTGGAAATCAAGGTGCTGTGGCTCTGTTTTTATGGCATAAGAATTGCTTATTTATTATATAGATTGTAATTGCTGGCTCTATGGACAATCGGGATAAGACAAGCAAGGGTCTCAAAACAAAAGGAGTTATACTTCATGTTCAAACAGTGGTTGAAAAAGTGCTGATTTCGCAATGTGGCGGTAAATGGTTTAAGAACACGAAGAAAATTTTCCCTTGACAAGAAACCGGATTGTGTTATAATAACTTCTGTTTTGGGCAACGAATTTTGCTTTAAGGCTCTTGACAAAAACGTTGTGTATGTTAGATTTTTTAAAGATATTCTCTAACCCGGCTAGAGATAAGAGCAGTGGAGGACGAGGCTGGGAGTGGTTTTAAGGTGTGTAAAAGAAAAGAGGAAATTTAAACCAAGGAGGGATAAGACACAAAAATGGGTCAGATGACCCCGAAAAACACAAACAATGGAACTAACTATCTCTAACTCTAAGGAGGAGAAAGTGAAAAAACTAGTTGCATTAGCAGTCTTACTACTAATGATGGGCGGAGCCAAAGCTGCGATGTTAGCATCAGGCGGCGGCGAAGGGATCAATGCCTATTATTGGTGGAACGACGACCGGGCAATTGCCTGGGCCGGTGGCTCTGGCTGGTTTGCACAACCCCAGAAGCTGCCGTGGATGATGTCGAGCTGGGATGGCGCTTCGGTAATGGTTCGGTATGGAGCACCGGGAATCGGCGTTACTGCCGACCAGCCTGCTCTCTGCACGGGCTTTGTACGCTGGATTGAGCTTGCCGGTCAGCAGACCGACAATACCAACCAGTATCCCTATGTCGGCTTTATCTGCGGACAAGACGATTACACCAGGACCGGTATTCCGCTTAAGTTTGGAGCCAAGGTCGGTGGTGCCGAGTTACTGAACGATTTCTATTTCTACTTTGCGGAAATGGAACCGGTACCCACCAAAATCGACATCAATACCAACGGGTGGGCTGCTTTCAATTCGCACGGAGCGGTCTGGCCTGAGGGTAAAATACCCAATGCTGCTGAACCGAACGCAACGATTGCTGCATTCTGGCAGAACTTCCAAGCCGATGAAAATAGCTATACGCCGGGTGCAGGCGACGATACGAAACGGTTCAATGCTGCTCCGTTCAATTCGCCGGCCGCAGTGAATGCCGCTGTGCAGACCTTGCCCGACTCGGGTGTGGTCTTTTACGCACTGCGGGTGTATCAGTTTGGAACTGCGGTCAATGTGCCAGTTTTCGTCATCGAATGGTTTAATGTCAAACTGGCTACGGGCGATGAAAATGAGCGCTACACCTTCCAGCTCCAGTTAATCAATCCTACCTACGGTGACCCCGACTGGGCACGGTATCTGGGACGGCGGGGAAAGCCGGGCAGGGATGCGACGGAAATGACCAATTATGCCAGCCTCAGAGGCCAGGCATTGATTCCCGAGTTCATCGTTGCCCTCTTTAACTGCAAACAGTATAACGGCTTCGTTTCTGACAACTGGTGGAACTACGAACGGAACGACATCGAGCTCATGGGTGTTGAGGATGGGAACGGTCTGCGCGGTCTATCCACCGAAGCTCAAACCACGGTCCGGCCCTATGACAACAATCTCCACAGCTGGTCGGATACGGACTACGGCATAAAATATGACTACTGGAAGCGTTGCCGTGAGGACCTGGGCGTCTACATCACCAACCCTCCGTTCAATATAGTTCTGCGCTGGACCAATATCCAGCCCCGGGTCTGGGTGACCAACTATGGTCGGAATGCGACTCCGCCTGATGGTGCGCCTATTTCTCTCGATATCAGCAAGGGCTCGGATGTTATCCATACCGACCGGGTCGATGTTTACCTGCCCGGATTGGGAACCGATCGGAACAAAGAGCCTAATTTCGCGAATGGAACCATTAAAGAAGTCACCTACCCGAAGAAGTGGAAGCCCGGAGAAATCGGAGAAAACTACCATATCAAACTGGCAGTGACCTGGGATCTCGATACCTGTGTAACCGGCAACAACATCCAGGAGAAAGATGTAAAGGTTCACTGCGATGATACCTTAGCCTATCATGACGGCTCAGTCGCCGGCTATGCCCATATCTTCTCCTTCGCTGGGTACTGGACTAACGCCGACCCCTTCCCTGAACATTATTCAACCTACTATCCCAATGCCGGTGCGCCGATTCATGAGGGTTCAATCTATCCCACCTATGGTCACGCCTGGATTAAGGCATTGCGGACGAATATCGGCGATTACGGCTGGGGCTACTCTTCTCCCAATGTGTTTAACCTTACCGCGGTCTATGACAAGGGCGGAGCAACGCCCGCACCCGCTATCGGCACCGGCTTTGAAGCTGGCCAGACCAACTGGGATCCACTCCAGGCGCTCGGCAGCTACAACCACGACGGTTGGTGGGCTGGTTTCTGCGACAACATCGACGGCACACCAGCAGCGTATGGCTGGAACGAGTCGAACCGGTGGCTAGGAACTACCTGGTACACCGACCGGTTCTATCTCGGTCTGGGAATTGCCGAGAACTGGTGGCTTAACACCTATAGTGCCTCCTGCATGACCAGCGTTCGTCCTTCGGTCGGTATGGGTGTTTCTTTCGGTGGCGCTGTGACGCCGGTTGAGTGGCAGGTTGTTGCGCCTGAGCAATCCACTTGGATTAACCCCTATGCCTGCGCGACGCAGTGTGGTGCGGCTTGGCCTCAGTTCACGACCTGCTGTATCTGGGGTGACATGAACTGGTATCCTCCCATCGCCTACATTATGGCTGCCTATCCGGGTCAGGACCCGGTCAACTGGGCTCAGGATGCGGCAATCCATACCGGTATCCATGACATCGCTGCCTACCTGATAAAGAAGCCACTGCCCGCTGCCGACGGTAACTACTACTTCGAAGACAACAAAGAATTGTCGAGCGAGATAATGATCGCCAACATCGGCGAAGGAAACGAAACGAACACCAATGCTCATCCGATGGAAGCGATTGCCCGCGTTGATAATGCTAACGATTCAACGGTCTGGATGGACTATGTCGGTATTACCAGTTTGAACGTTGGCGATTCGTTCGATGCGGTGTTGCCCAAGTGGCCGTCGACCGGTGATGCGGGTTGCTGTATCTATCAGGACCCGAACTATCCGTGCGACAAGGATTACACACTCTATCTCATCGCTTCGCTCCGCTATCCGGGTATGCATGAGGCTGACCACTGCCCGTATAACGATACCCTCCAGATCCCGTTCAAGGTTCTCTGGACCTACGACATCGCGGTTACCGGTTATACGATCGATCCTGAGCAACAGGATTATAACCCCGGAGACGTCGTATCCCTCAAAGCGAAGTTCCGCAACCTCGGTATCAACGACACGGTTAATATTCCGGTCCGGTGCGAAATCGCCGACTTCAACACTGGTAACGAGATCTACTTTGTGAGCCGGAATATTGTCGACCTCAACTGGCGCGGCTCACCAGCAGGTCCGCCCAACGAGGTCGAGGTCGATTTCGGAACCTGGACGGTACCGGATGGTTTCACCAGCAATGTGTCGATCACATTCCGCATTGCTGAGGGTTTTGTTGACGAGTGCGACGAGAACGACTTCGTGACGTGGTCGCAGGTTGGAGTTGCTGAAACTCCGACGCTGCCCAAGTCGTTTGAGCTCTCTGCGATTCGTCCGAACCCGTTTGTGAGCACAACCGAGATCAGCTATGCGCTGCCGGTTACGTCACCGATTAGCTTAAAGGTGTACGACATTACCGGTAAGCTGGTGAAGACCTTGGTGAACGGTTCACAAGTGCCTAACTTCTACCGCGTGAGCTGGAATGGTATTGACGACCGCGGTCAGAAGGTCGGTCAGGGTATCTACATTCTGCGGATGGAAACGCCGAGCTATCAAGCGACCAAGAAATTCATCCTACTCGCACACTAAAGCTATAACGATTCAAAAAGGGGCGCCTTTCGGGCGCCCCTTTTTTTTATAAGCCGAACGGGTCGAATGAAAAAACCGAATACGGCGAATAACGACAACGGATTAAGATAACGAATGACAGTGAATGAGAACGAACGAGAAGCCGAATCGATTGAATGCGAAAACTGACTAATAAGCGAATTACGAGTCGTTACATTCGCTATCGTTCGGGTATTTCGTTTTTTTAAAAGAGAACGTCGATGCCGAAGCTGACACCGATTAACGGCGTCAGCGATAGAAGGGAAACGGTGCCTGCGACACCCAAGTCCAACCTAACCGGTCGGTAAGAGTAAGAGATGCCACCGCCGAGGGCAAGCACGGGCGGTAAAATGAGCCGTAGGTCTTTTATTCTATATGTCTGCCATTGGAGCATACTGCCAAGGCGGATCGTGACCGCGGTTTTGAACTCAAACCCGGTGTTAAGTGAAATATCGCCAAAATCGGGAGTCGAGCCCCATAAAACTGATCCGCCCAGACCACCATGGACGGTCATTTGAGAAGTTTGCGCAGCCGCACCCAATCTCAGAGTAGACTTGGGTGGGAGCGAGACCGTCCCGATAAAACTGTCATTTTTTCTGCTTTTGGGTAACTCGGTCAGCAGTAACTCCATTTCTCCCGAGAGCCGGTGGTTAAAGGTATCTACCGTTATGCCGGTTCCGACAAGCTCGAGGGCGGAAAAATTAGTTTCGCTCGTGATGTGCATTTCATCGTACGCGACCGACAGTCGTCCACCAAAGCTCTGCTCGAGTGCCGCTCCCCAGAGCGCGGGAGCGCCACGACCCTGGACGCCGATGGTGAGAGATGGTTCAACGCCTTGGATGCGGGCTTGAAGTTTCTCCTGCCAGATCGAGTCTTTTAAGAATTGACCGGCAACCGAAATTCCCAGATCCCAATCTTCATCGAGGGTGGTTAGGTTAAAGTTCATGTTGTCAATCTCGAGGGTAGCGTTGCCGTCGAATTGAACCATGCCTTCCCAGAAACCGAATTTCATGCCTATGCCCCAACCGATAGAATTTCGCAAAAAACCAAAACTGAGTCCAACCGGTTTAACATTGAGATGACCGCTACCCGACAGGGCTACGGTCATAGTTCCGCTCCCCGACGCGTTAAAGACCACACCGATGCTTTCCGCCGGAGGCAATCCGGGAATTTCGTTTGCGGTCAGGGTGTAGGGAATGGCGGTACTGAACTCTTGAGCCAGCTCGGTATTAATCTCGGTCTCGGCGTCTGAGAGCATCCCGGGTTGAAAGGTCAGCCCGAGAGCTGTTTTCCCTAACCGGACAGCGCCACCGGCGAACGTGATGCCACCTTGTTCGCCCAATTGAAATTCGATCGGTAGGAGGCTGTCAACCGGAGCTGGAGAGAGGAAGGACAGGTCAAATTGAGATTTACTGGTCCAGCGTTTCGGACTGGAGTAACTCACTCCACCCTCGGCATTGTCCAGTCCGGCTACGGCCGCAGGATTTAATTGAGCGCCCTTTATCCCCCGGGCAACGGCAACATTGCTGTAACCAAAATCTAAAAAGTAGAGATTGATCTGGGGTAAGGAATAACGCAACGAACCGAGTATCCCGGTGGATGCACCGGAAACGGTGGATGCACCGAAAACGGTGGATGCACCCAGAACCGTTGAGACGATTAACCCACAACCCACGACAATTGACTTACCAATACTCATTTCTGAGAATATATCGGTTTCTTCTCTGGTGTCAAGGAGTCCTCAGAAGAGAACTCTGGAAAACTACTCTTTACCACAAAGAACATTCACCCTGTTAGATATAATATTACGGCAAAAATTATCTAACAGGGCAAGAGAGCACAAAGAAGGAATTCTTATGATTCATCAATTTTTCAAGTTTTTCCCTTTGTGCGCTTGCCCCATTAGATTACCCGATTTAATTACTAATGGGAGCGATTTATATTTTACACTACGGTCTGGGTATATTGTCCTTGCGAGGAGTCCGCCACACATCTTGGCGGACGACGAAGCAATGACACCGAGCCTTCACCTGGTAGTCTAAGTGTAAAACATTTATTGCTCTGAGTAATAACTTCATAATGTATATCTAATGGGGAGTGCCCTTTGTGATTAAAAATGACTTATTCAGAAACTCCTCGGAGTCGGGATCGGAGAATACTTATGAAAGAAGAACGACAGGAGAAAGTAGTTGCTCAGGCGTCGCTGTGAGGCATCCCGTGGGATACGTTGATGCTTATTCTTCTCGTGAACTGCTATGCGTTTATTTAATAAAAATCATTTTTTGAATTGCCCGGTAAGCATTCGCTCTCATTTCTACAAAGTAGATCCCAGAATTGGCTTTAGTGTTCGCATCGTTTGTTCCCCGCCATTCGATTTGGTAGTTTCCCGGGTTGAGGTCTGCACGGTCGAGCAGATGAGTGACGATTCGACCGGTCGCATCGTAGATTGTTAACTGAACCGAAGTGCGGACCGGTAGGGCAAACCGGATACCGGTGGTTCGGAAAGCGGGATTGGGCGCAAGCGGAACGAGCGCATACGCGAGCGGGCGTTCCAATTTTTCGGCGACGGCGGTCGCGGTGGTCGTTGCCTTGACCGCATCCTTTTTTGTTGTGTCGGCAGCCGAAGTCGAGAGGACGAGAATGTCTTTCGTGGTTCCGGGCGAGGCACCGGTTTGCGGTGTCACTTCAACCCGGATCTCTTTCGCGGCGCCGGAATCGAGCGAGTCAGTTTTCCAGGTTCCGACTACAATAGTAGAAGTAATATTGGTGCCACCAGTCTTAGCATCATAGTAAGCAGCCTGCCAGTTGGCTCCGGCAGAATCGCCTTTGACCGTAAAGACATCTTTAAGGTTACCGTCATTTTCGATTTTGATAAAGTATACCGCCGGGCTGCTGGAAGTAGCGTCCTGATTTTTGGTCTGACCGGTGCCGTCGAGGTTATAGACTCCGTCCCCGAGATAGTCGGAGCCGTCGGCCTGGAGGGCAATTTGATTATCGGGTTTTGCGAGTTTGATTGCAGTAGCGGCTTTGACCGCGTCCTTTTTGGTTGTATCAACCGTCGAGCTGGAGGTGACTAAAATCTCTTTGAGCGTATCGGGCGGTGTGACATTCCCTGCTTTCACAACCAGGCGGATCTCTTTTGCTGCGGTTGCCGCCAGCGGTTTGGTGAACCAGCCGGTGGTGGTGATTGCGGCGGTGATGTTGGTGCCGGCCTGGGTTGAATCGTAGTAACTGACGGTCCAGGCGCCGCTCGAGCCGGTGCCTTTGACCTGAAATGAATCGGCAGTGCTGCCGTCGTTCTCGATTTTTATATAGTAGAGGGTGCTGTCATTGGGAACGATTTTTAAACTTTTGGTCTGATTTGTCCCGTCGGAGTTGATGGTGTCGTTTCCGACATAGTCGTCGGGCGGGGTAATCGTGGTTGCAATCCAGTTATCGGGCTGGTAGCGATCGATGCGTTTGTTCTTCGAGAATTCGGAAGTATTACCTGAGCCATCGGTCGCAGTAGCGGTAGCGGTATCGCCCGCTGCCAGACCGGAGACGGCGATTGCAAATTTACCGGCGGCATCGGCTGAACCGGAGTTGATAAACGTTTTGCCTTCGCCTCCGGCCAAAGGGTCGGGGTCGGCTTTGAAAATTTCGACGGTCGAGTTAACCCCTGCAGTGCCGCGGATGGTGTCCGGCTCGGCAAGCATTAAAATCGGCGGTACGATTGCTGCATTGGGTGTGCCGGAACCGCCGGCGATACCCGGTCCATCATCGCCTAAATCGATACCGAGGTTCGTATTGTCAAATATCGAATTGCGGGTGACTTTATTGTAGTCGGTATTATCACCTGCCACCACCACCCCTTTTTGGTTGAAGGCGATGGTGTTCAGGTCGTTGGCGCCGCTGCCGCCAATCACGGTATGGCGGGCGCCATTTACGAGATGGATTCCATAACCGTCATTGCCCAGGGTATCCTGGCCGTTTACTGTCGTGCCGATATAGTTGCCGATAATAACATTATCGGTGCTTGCCATATCGGTCATATAGATGCCGTCACCGGAGTTGCCGGAGA
The DNA here is from genome assembly GCA_964356135.1 of uncultured bacterium. GTDB lineage: Bacteria > Hydrothermota > Tepidihabitantia > CAYHGV01 > CAYHGV01 > CAYHGV01. Next base: position 21,217 of record CAYHGV010000018.1, on the reverse strand, counting down.
TGAGGTTTCGTTCCGCCGTTGTACTGCCGCCGATCGTATTACTGGAGCCGGAAACAATCGATATCCCGGTAGTATTGGCAAGAGAAGAGTTACCATCCGCACCGGTTCCGATATAGTTCCCGATGATCTTGTTGCTGTGGCCGGACGAGATGAAAATTCCGATATCCCGATTATTGGAGATTACATTTCTGTGCCCGGTGCCCGAGCCGCCAATGGTGTTGTTGTTGGTGGCATCAAGATAGATTGCACACTGGGTGAAATTCTGTATGAGGAGCCCCCGGACAACGCTTTGGTTGCCATTAGCGTTCAATATAAAACCATAAGACCAGTTATTTCCACCGTCAATAGTATCACCGGGAGTTGAGGTGAACCGGCTCGAGGCATCGATGACCACGGTATCAGAGATCGTGGGTAATGCCCAACTTGTTAGTAGTATTCGACCATCGATCGTGAAGATTATTGTATCTGGTCCAACATGGCTATTGGCATCTATAATCGCTTGTGTCAGGGTGCCTGGTCCGCCATCCCCGGACATTGAGGTTATATAGTAGGTGTTGCACCAACCTAACCCGACGACTAAAATCAAAACGAACAAGCATCGACCCATTCTGCCTCCTTTTCAGTTATTGTTATTGAAAATTCAGGTCTGTCAAGGGGAAATAAGCCAGATAACGAAAATTGCCAATAAGTAGTGCGGGGCTTCAGCCCCGCTAAAAATAAGCGAACGAGGGTCTATAAGGTTCGCACTACATTTTTATAAACATGGGGAAACTCCAGTTACTGAGCTAAAGCGGAGGGAATAAAAAAATACTTTTCAGTGTCTTCCGTGTCCGCCACATTTCTTGGCGGATTGGCGGATCAGTGGTTACAATTACTCGCCGGGAGATTCTCCTTGACAACCCCTGCTGGTTTCCTAAAATTAATTTATATGTTTTTAAGGAGGCATAATGTATGAACGGTTTACTGACCGGGTAAGAAAGGTCATTCATCTGGCACGACAGGAGGCTTTGCGGCTCCATCACGACTATATCGGCACCGAACATCTTCTTTTGGGACTTTTGAAAGAAGGAGAAGGCGTCGCAGCGATTGTCTTGACCAATTTGGGGTTAAATTTGGATGATGTGCGCCGGGCAGTAGAAAATGCGGTCGGCGAAGGGAGTGAAACCATTACCTTAGGTGAAATTCCCTACAATCAGGAGGCTCGGCAGGCATTAAACTATGCGGTCGAGGAGGCACGGAGCCTCAACCACAGCTATGTCGGTACCGAACATCTGCTCTTGGGTCTATTACGGGAAGAACAGGGAATTGCCTGCCAGGTGCTCCAGTCTCTGGGGGTTGACATTGAGGTGGTCCGCTCGGAGACGATCCGGCTTTTAAGCGGCGAACTCGCCCAGCCCAAAAAAGGCAAATCGAAGACCCCGGCGTTAGATTATTTCAGCCGGGATTTGACGCAACTTGCACGCGAGGATAAGCTTGACCCGATCATCGGCCGGGAGCGTGAAATCGAACGGGTTATCCAGATTCTCTCCCGGCGGAAAAAGAACAACCCGGTATTAATCGGCGAAGCCGGAGTCGGCAAGACTGCAATCGTCGAAGGTCTGGCACAGCGGATCATCGAAGGTAAGACGCCGGATTTATTAAAGAACAAACGGGTCCTGGCACTCGATATGGCGGCAATCGTTGCCGGCACCAAATACCGCGGCCAGTTTGAAGAACGGTTGAAGGCAGTGGTGAATGAGGTTATCCAGGATGGTAACTCGGTCATTTTTATCGATGAGCTCCATACGATCGTCGGGGCGGGTGCCGCCGAAGGTGCCCTCGATGCATCGAATATTTTGAAACCCGCTTTGTCACGGGGCGAGCTTCAGTGTATCGGTGCAACGACGCTTGAGGAGTACCGGCGCCATATTGAAAAGCATTCGGCGCTGGAGCGTCGGTTTCAACCGGTGAATGTCGACCCGCCTTCGGTCGAGGAGACAAAGGAGATCTTGAAAGGGCTCAAGGACAAGTACGAACTCCACCATCGAGTCGTCTATACCGAAGAGGCATTGAACGCAGCCGCCTATTTGGCTGACCGCTATATCCAGGACCGGTATCTGCCGGATAAAGCGATTGATGTGATTGATGAAGCCGGCGCCCGGGTAAAACTGATGCGGCCGGTGGTCGAACCGGAACTGCTGGCACTGGAGGAGCGGATCGAAAAGCTGAAAAAAGATAAAGAAGAGGCGGTACGGAAGCAGAACTTCGAGCGAGCGGCGGAAACACGCGACGCCCAGAAACGGCTGGTCGAAGAGCTGAAGCGCAAGCGCAAGGAATGGGAGAAAAAAGGGAAGATGCCCCAGGTAACGGCTGAAGATATCGCCTATGTCGTTTCCTCCTGGACCCAGGTTCCGTTATCGAAAATCGAGGAAGCCGAGCAGAGCCGGCTCTTAAAAATGGAAGAAGAGCTGAAGAGCGGGATCGTCGGTCAGGACCATGCGATTGAGGCGATCGCCAAGGCGATTCGACGGAGCCGGGCCGGGATTAAAGACCCGCGCCGACCGATCGGCTCGTTTATCTTTTTGGGCCCGACCGGAGTCGGGAAGACCGAGCTGGCGCGGGTGCTGGCGCGATTTATGTTCGGGGATGAGAATGCTCTTCTCCGGCTCGATATGTCCGAGTATATGGAGAAGTTCAATGTTTCGCGGTTGGTGGGTGCACCACCCGGCTATGTCGGTTACGAAGAAGGAGGCCAGCTCACCGAGAAAGTCAGGAGAAAGCCCTATTCGGTCGTCTTGTTCGACGAGATTGAAAAGGCACATCCCGATGTCTTCAATATTCTTTTGCAGATTTTGGAAGACGGCCAGCTTACCGATTCCTTAGGAAGGCGGGTCGATTTTAAAAACACGGTCGTGATTATGACTTCGAATATCGCCACGGCTGAAATCAAGCGGTCAGCCGGTATTGGCTTCCATTCCGAGGAGGAGACCCAGAGTTATGAGAAGATGAAAGAAAAGCTTCTCGCCGAGGTAAAAAAGGTGTTCCGGCCCGAGTTTCTCAACCGGGTTGATGAGATTGTCGTCTTCCGGAGTCTGGGCCGGCCGGAAATGGAAAAGATCGTTGATATCCTGGTGAGGGAAATTGAAGACCGGATGGCGGATAAGCATCTCAAGATGGAGCTTTCGCATCCGGCGAAAGAGCTTTTGGTCGAACAGGGCTTCGACCCGGAATTTGGTGCCCGACCGTTGAAGCGGGCGTTGCGAAGGCTGTTAGAAGACCCGTTGGCCGAAGAGGTGCTGAAAAACCGATTTAAAGAGAGCGGAATCATCAAAGTTGAACGAACCGGCGATGTTTTGGGGTTCAAAACCGAAGCTCAAAAAAAAGAGGCCGTGGCAAAGGAGTGGACGTAGGATGAGACCGTCCTCTAAGAGAACCCCCGACCGGTTGAACGTAAATACCGTAATGAATAGCCGGAGTTTTTCGTTCGTTCCGGCAGGATTTTTAATCGGGCTCGTATTCTTAATCTTCGCATCTTCGGCATATTCTCAGGTTGTTATCAGTATCGAAGCCCAAACCAAATACACCGATTCGCTGCTGGTCGTTTCGACCACCGGCATTGAAACCGGCGACCGCTACGACCCGGTTGCGATCCAGAACGCTATTCGACGGGTCTACCGGTTAGGGTTATACAAGCAGATCGAAGTTGATACGACCCGCATCGGTGACGGGATGAAACTTTGCTTCCGGGTCGAGGAGTTTCCCTATCTCAAAGAACTCCAGATTGTCGGCAATAAAAAAATCAGAACCCGGGACCTGAAAGACAAGGTCAAAGCGAAAGAAGGCGAGATCCTGACCGACCGGAAAATCTTCGACTGGCAGAAAGAGATCGAGAAGCTTTATAAGGAGAAAGGTTATATCCTTGCCGAGATCACAAAAGAACTGACGCCGCCCGATGATAAGAACCGCAGCATCCTGCGGCTGGTCATCGACGAAGGCGAGAAGGTGAGAATCAAAACGATTGCTATCGAAGGCAACCGGGCGATACCGGCTACGGCGCTCAAGAAGAAGCTCAAAAACAAAGAGCGGGGATTTTTGCGTTCGGGCGGATTCAATGCCGACGAGTTCAAAAAAGACCTGGAGCGGATTACCGAGTTCTACAAAGAACGGGGGTATATTGAAGCGGTGGTCCTGGACTACGACCTCGAATACGACCGTGGCCAGGCATTGATCACGATCAAGGTCAACGAAGGGAAGGAATACTACCTCGGTACCATTACCTTTCGGGGTGATTCTGCACTTACCGAGGATGCGCTCCGACCGGTGCTCAAGGTCAAGTCCGGTCAGGTATATAATTTAAAAAAGGTGAATGAGAGCCTGACCGAACTCTACTCGCTCTACGGTGAAGAAGGGTACATCTACGCCCAGATCGTACCGGTCGAAGAGCTCGTCGGGGACAGCGTGACGATACGATACGATATTACCGAGTCGCGGCCGGCGCGGATTGCACGGGTGCTGGTTGAAGGGAACGAGCGGACCCATGATAAGGTGGTACGGCGGATGATCGTCACGATGCCGGGCAGTGTCTTCCGTCGCTCGGAGGTGATCCGTAGCCAGCGCGACATATTCAACCTTGGTTTTTTTGATGACATCCAGATCGATACGAAGAAGGCGAACGATTCCGGCGATATTGACCTGATCTATCGGGTCAAAGAGAAGATGGCGGGCAATGTCGGTGCGGGTGCTACCTATTCTGCCCAGGACGGGGTGGCGGGTTATATCGAGCTCTCAACCCCCAATCTCTTCGGTCGGGCAGAACGGTTCTACCTCCATTTAGAGAAGGGTGGTAAACGGACCAATGCCGAGCTCGGTTATACCCAGCCCTGGATTTTTGACAGCCCGGTTACCGCCGGATTCGATTTCACCTATCTCACTCGAGTTCTCGATTTCTATAATAAAAATGAGAAAGGCGGCGGGGTCAACATGGCGTATCCACTGCCGCTCGATTTTACCAGAAGCTATGTCAATTTCCGGGTGGATAACATTAAGATCTCGGACATAGCGTCCGGCTACTCGCCGGTTGGGGGCTATGATGCGCGGGGTGACACGATACCGAAATGGACGATTGCGACCACGCTGAGCTTGATTCGCGATTCCCGGGACTATATCTTCAATCCGGCTTCCGGGAGCTATATCCTGTACTCAGTTGAACCGGCGCTGCGACTGTGGCAGGGAAATGAGAGCCCGTACTACAAGCAGATTTTTGAGTCGCGCGTTTACTTTCCGATATTCTGGAAATTCTCTTTGATGCTGCGGGGCCGGTTCGGCGCGGTGGACGGATTTCCGGCAAGCGGCGTTCCGTTTTACGAGCGATTCTATCCGGGCGGTGTGGGGGATGATGGGATTCGAGGCTATCCCGACCGTTCGGTCGGACCGCGGGTGTCGGGCTACAATGCGGGCGGACGAGCGTTGGCGATTTTCAGTCTTGAATATAAGCTCAGACTATCCCAGGGTTTAGCCTTTTTGGCTTTTGCCGATGCGGGCAATACTTGGGAGTCGTTCCGGACGGTCAATCTCTCCGATTTGAAACGGGGAGTGGGAATAGGGGTGCGGCTCGAAATACCGTTAATGGGACTGATCGGATTCGACCTGGGCTATGGTTTCGACCGAAGCCCGCGCGGGTTTGAACCCCACTTTCAAATCGGCAGGGTTTTTTAAGACGCCGGGTTTTACAATAAACAACTAGGAGTCTGTCGGAGAGTATCTATGGAAGAAAAACGGTCGGAGAAACTATGATACTGTTCTTCATTCTTGCGGCAACGGTGGTCGTGAGTCTGATTTCACTCATTGGCATCATCACCTTAGGGATCTCGAAAAATCGACTCGAGGGGATTATTTTTGCTTTGGTGAGCTTTGCGACCGGTAGTCTCATTGGGGGGGCACTCTTCCACCTTTTGCCCGAATCGCTCGAGCTCGGGTTTGCCGCTTTTTATTATGTTGCGGTAGGGATACTGGTATTTTTTATCTTAGAGAAATTCCTCTACTGGCGCCACTGCCACCGGGGGGAGTGCGATGTTCACACCTTTACCTACCTTAATTTGATCGGTGACGGTTTGCACAATTTTACCGACGGTGTCGTGATTGCAGCCAGTTTTGTTACCGATGTTCGCTTGGGTGTGGCAACCTCGGTCGTGGTTGCCTTGCATGAGATCCCGCAGGAATTAGGTGATTTCGGAATTCTCGTCTACGGCGGGTTCACGGTCAAAAAAGCGCTCCTGTTTAATCTGTTGAGTGCCGCTACCTGCATTGTCGGCGGAGTGGCAACCTACTTTTTAAGTTCGTATACGAGTGCCGTGAAAATTCCTCTGCTCGCTTTTTCGGCGGGCGGGTTTCTCTACATTGCCCTGGTCGACCTCTTGCCCGAACTGCGAAAAAAGACCGGGTTACGGGAATCGCTGGTGCAACTGGTCTTTATCCTCTTAGGGATCGTCTTACTCTGGGGGATGAGATCGATTTTACCCTCCTGAGGTGAAAAACCGTCGATTGCAGTAGCGGGTTCCTGATTATTGCCCTGGATTTTTTCCTTGAGGGAAAATTTTATTTAAATCGAGACGTTCGGGCAGTTCGGTAATCCGGGTCTGGGCTCCGCTTCCACCCCAGGCACTGAGTTCCATCTTTTCGGTGGCAGTCTCGTATTTGACGATACCTAAAACCGGGATCTGGGATGATACCCAGACCTCGGCGTCGCCAATCTTCGAGTGAATGCAGCGGAAGTCACCGGCCGGAACCGTGACTTTTTCGTTAGAAATTTTTTTCGCCAGTATTTCGGTTTCACTGTAAAGCTTCGGTTGGTATTCGGTCGGTGATTCGAGCAACTCGTTCGGCATTTCGTAAGCCGGTTCGTTTCCCAGTTTAATGATCACCCGGCGAGCCTGACCGGTAAATCGCTCGGGCACCATCATCTTAAAAATAAAATTACTGGTGTCGACCGTTCCGTAAGTTTCAAACCAGAAATATTTGATACCTTCGGCCTGGTAGTCGCCAACCAGCGAATACCGTATCCGGGTGGAACCAGCGCCTTGGGGCGCGGCTTCGCCGGGCGGTGTTACTCGGTATTCAACCCACTGCCCGACTTTCCAGGGTGAGAGTTTATACGAACTCGATTGCGAACAACCGGTTACCAGTACCGCCGAACACAGAATCAGGAATAGCCGTTTCATCGTTACCTCCGGGTAATTCATTTTTTGGGCTTGGTTAAAAAGGTTATGACATCGACCAGCGCCTTTTCTAAAACTTCGCCCCGTTTCGAGACGGTATCAATTTTCGATGCCAGCTGGCCCAGGACCTCCAGTTGGGTCGAAATTTTGGTTAGGGTCGCAAGCAGGGCTTTTTCTCGTTCCGGGGTTTCTTTAAGCTGACGCACAATCTCGGCTTGCTGAGCGTTGGTCTCTTTGATCAGGCGTTCGAGATTTTTAGTGAGCGTTTCGTGGTTACCTTTGAGGGCGTCCTGGAGATGGGTGAGGCCGGATGAGACGACGACGCTGAGCATCTCGGCTTTTTCGAACAGGCTTTTATCGAAATCGGATTTCAGCCGCATCGGTAATGTCGTGGCAAGATTTTCTACGATCTGCGCCTGTTTTTTATTGGCATCGGGAATCGAACAGAGTCGGCTTTCTTTATCGTAGAGCTGGCAGTCTGCTTTTTTGCAGTCCTCGTGGCTCAGTTCGAAAAAAACCTCCTCGCCGATTTTTTTACCGGCGGAATCGCACCGGGGTTCGGTCCGCCGAACCAACGTATGCCAGAAGGGACATTTCATTTCTCCCCCTTTTTCTCTTGAACGGGAGGCTTCGGTTCTTGCTTGGTAGCGTCAAGCGCCGCTAAATATTTGAGCCGCAAATCGTGCAGCAATCCGTCGAGCATCTCCGCTTCGTTTTCATTAAGGTTGCCTTTCGTTTTTTCCTTGACTATTTCCAGCACGTCAATGGTATGCTTTGCCAGGTCGAGATTGGGCTCAACCTTTTTGGTGATCGGGTCCGGGGCAAGGCCGAGATACTGGACCGCGCCGGTCGCGAGCATGAGCACAAGGCTGGCAAATGAGGCGGGCGGGAGTGGAGGCTGGTTATGGTGATCCATCGGCTCAGAGGGTTAAGAGGGTTCGGATCGTTTCGCGTTTACCGTTATGGAGATAGACCCGCGGCACCCGCGGCGAAATCAGGCAGATTATCTCGTACGGTATCGTTTCAGCCCAAGCCGCAACTTCGTGAACTGAAATCCCATCGCCCATCAGCAGAACCTCATCGCCGATATTCACGACCGGGTGATCGGTGACATCGACCATCGTCAAGTCCATACAGACCGCGCCGACAATTGGTGCGCGTTTTCCCCGCAGCAGAACCTCACCTCGATTGGAGAGGAGACGGGGATAGCCGTCGCCGTAACCGCAGGAGAGAACTGCGATCTGGGAATCGCGCTCGAGCCGGAAACTCCGGCCGTAGCTGACGCTCTGGCCGCGGGCGAGTCGCTGGAGGTTGACCACTCGGGTTTTGAGACTCATCACCGGTCGCAGGTCAATTTTTGGTTGTAAAGAATGATTGGGGTAGATACCGTAGACGGTAAGGCCGGGTCGGACCATATCAAAATGGGATTCCGGGAAATTCAAAAAACCGGAAGAATTGGCAGCGTGTTTTAACGGCGGAGTAACACCGGCTTGTGCAAGCCGGGTGAGCAAGCGGTTAAAATCAGTAATCTGGTTTCTCGTAAACTCCAGATCGGAATCGGCAGCCGGGAAATGGGTGAAGATACCCTCGAGCTCCAAAGCGGGATTTTGTGCTATCTCTAAAATCGCTCCCAGGGCGTCGGCATAGGCGAAGCCGGTGCGGCCCATGCCGGTATCGACCTCAACCTGAACCTTGAGTCGGCACCGACGTTCTTCCGCCGTGGCGGCAACGAGCCGGGCAAAATCGAGTTCGGTAATGGTGGGTGTCAAATGATAATTGAAGACGTCAAGGATTTCATCGTAGGGGGTGGGGCTTAAGACGAGAATCGGGATTGTTAATCCGCCGTCGGTTCGCAAGTCAATTCCTTCGGCGACCGAAGCGACGCCGACCATATCCAGTCCTTCTTTGACCAGACATTTCGCGACCTCGCGCGCACCGTGGCCGTAGGCATCGGCTTTAATCGCGAGCATAATCTTTTTGTTGCCCACCTGTCGCTTGACCGACCGGAAGTTGTCGACCAGGGCGTCTAAATTAATTTCCGCCCAGACCCGTCCTAACGCTTCCATGGTGAAAATGATCGAATGGCTCGAATGATTGCGGCTCGTTCCGAGCCGACGAATATCCCGAATGAAAAAATTTTCGTCTTATTAGTTGTCATTGGTGTCGCTACGCTCCGCCTCTGCTTCGCATTTCGTGCTTTCCGAGTTTCGTGGCTTTCGTGATATAAATGTTTTTTTCAGTGTTCATTGAATGAATTTTAACGAGAGGATATCTTTCACGCTCTCTCCGTTAATCCTTCGCGGCAAACTTTAAGTTTTTAAACCAGAAAAACGGGAGCCGGTAGTTTCCCAAATCGGTGGTCGCGGCACCAACATCCTCCAGTTCTTGGCCGGCTTCGTAAAAATTCCCTGCCATCATAACATCTTTGATTCGACCGGTAATGGTTCCTTTTTCAATCTTATAGCCCAAAGAAATATTCAACGAAAAGTCACCGGCTAAGAGATTGGACTGGCCGCCGCCGACCGCAGTGTAGACCAGCACTCCCTCTTGAATGCTGGCAATCGCATCCGGCAGATGAGCTTTCCCGGGTTTTACCACAAGATTATTGAAACCGGGAGTAGGGAGTGATGCATAGCTCCGCTGGCCGTTACCGGTCGAGGGGCGGGCTACGCTGCCACCGGTCTGGAGGTCGAAGAGGAAGGTTTTGAATACGCCACCTTCGACGATCGGTGTCCGTCGTTTCGGAAGACCGTCGCCATCGAATGGTGCCGACCCCAAACCATAGTCGACCAGACCGTCATCATAGACTGTCAGTTTTGGGTCGAGGATCCGGGTGTTCTCTTTCCCGATCAATGGCGAGATACCTTTCTGGAATGCTTTACCGTTGACGCCCGGCATGAGCGTCGTTAACAGGTCGGTTACGGTCAGCGGCATAAGTATTGCCGGATAATTTTTGGATGCCAACCGCTCTTTGCGGCGTGCCCGTTGGAACAGCTCCAGGTTTCGGTTTAACAGATCATCGAGTTTGAGCGGTTCACCCGAAGAGAGGTTGATAAAATCGTAGACCCAGACGAGACTCGAATCGATGATAACCAGCCCTTCTAACCCGAGATAATAGGCGGCAAAATCAAATTCGATCGCGGTACCTTCGGTGTTAAACAGGCGAACCGTGCTGACCGATTTGGTGAAGCGTAAATCGAATTTTGCCTCCGGCTCCTTTTCTCGAAAGCGATCGATGATCTCCTCGCCGGTCGCGACCATTGTCGCCGGTGTGAGATTGACGACCCGCTGGTCGGTGGTTTTGGGTCGGGGATAGTCGATTGCTTTCGGTAACGCAAACCGTGCTTCATCGCCGAACCGGCTCGTGGTCACTGCCGCTTCAACCAGCTCATCGCATTTATCAAAATTGGTGGTGCTGGAAAATCCGATTCGACCATCTTTGATTACCCGTAAACCCATGCCTCGACTGAACTTGGTCTCAATCGCATTCGGGTGGTTGGCGACAAACTGTACCGATGAGGTTTCAGATTCGGTACTGAAGATGTCACCGGTGCAACCGGTGTTCTTCAACTGGCGGATAATCGTGTCTTCCATCAGCGGCCTCCGATTACCACATTTTTAATTCGAATATGAGGTCCACCCAGACTGACCGGCAGCGGCGCCTGGTTTCCTTTGCCGCAGCCGCCCAATCCGCCGAAGAGAGCGAGGTCGTCGCCAATCGCATCGATGTTTTTTAATGTCTCAAAGACATTACCGGACAGAACAACATCACGCAGCATGGTGGTGGTCAGTTTGCCGTTTTCAATCAGATAGGCATACTGGGAGGAAAAGGTAAATGCTTCGAGCTCGGTCATACCGCCCCGGCTGCCCACGACATACAAGCCTTTTTTAATTCCATCGAGCATCGATTCGAGCGTTCGCTGCCGGGGTTCGATAAAGGTGTTCGACATCCGAACAATCGGTGCATACCGGTAGTTGATGCTCCGACCGTTGCCGGTCAGCGGTTCGTGCATCTTCTGGGCGGTCTGCCGATTGTGGAGATGGCCGGCGAGAATACCGTCTTTAATTAAATAGGTTTTGCGCGCGTCAATCCCCTCATCGTCGAACTGATAGCTGCCCCGTTCGCCGCCGACGGTCGGGTCATCAACGATCGCCAATTCCGGAACCCCAAACCGGCTGCCGAGCCGCATCAGCTCCGTGAGACGTTCGTTTTCATAGATGTGGTCGGCTTCGGACATATGACCAAAAGCCTCGTGAGCGAAGACACCGGCAAGCTGGGGGTCGATGATGATCGTATAGACCCCGGCTTGGACCTTGTCGGCGCGTAAGAGGTCGAGGGCGGTTTTTGCAATTTTTTCAATTTCATTTTCTTTACCGAGCAGGCTGTCGAAACCCCGAGTAGTGCCAAATGATTTTGAATAGGTCTGGACATTCGAACCATCGCGGGCGATGGCACTTAGTGAAATTCCGGTGTAGACCTTTTCTTCATCTATTATCCGCCCATCAGAAGAGGCAAAGGAGGTCTGCTTGACGGTATCCTCGTAATATGCGGTGGTCGAGGTGATGCCTTTATTTTTTAACAAAATGTCGTTATAGCGGCTGAGTAAGTCTCGCTTCGCTTCCAACGGTACGCTTCGGACATCGTTTTCTTTCTTAATAGTTATCGTGGCTTGTTTCGGCTCAACCGTTTCAATCTTGCCGGTGCGCGGTTTGATCAGGGCGGTGTTTGCAAGCGCCGCTTCCACCGATCGGCTGAATGATGAGGGCGGCTCGTTAAAATTTATTATTCCCCAGTTGCCCGTATTGAAAATCCGCAGGCAACCGCCTTTCTCAAAATTTTTGCCCAATTCTTCGAGCGTGTTTCCGCGATAGACGATGCGCGTCCGCTCAAACTCCTCGAGTCGGATATCGGCATAGTCCGCAGAAATGGTGCTGACGATATCTTTTAGTGGTATTTTCATGGTCTGATATTACCGATTCAACCCGGCTTGTCAAGGAGAGGGGACGAAGTCCCTGAATAAGTCATTTTTAACCACAAAGGGCACTCCCCATTAGATATACAGTATAAAGTTAATTAAATCAGGTAATCTAATGGGGAACTTTGTGGTAAAGAGTAGTTTTTTAGCTCTCAGGGGAAGCCCCAATTGTCCTTCTGAGGCTCCTGCACGGAGCCGAAGAATCCCGGCTTATGTATTGAGACCCTGTGCCCGCTCCATTTGTTGGTGGACCCAGGGTGATAAATTGTAACGGTAAGACTTGCCTCTTTTTGTCATTGCGTGTCGAGCAATCTCAATAGTTACGGCGTTGTTATGAGATTTAAGTTTCTGGTCGTTAATTTGATTGCATCTTCTTTATTTCAAGAAAATTAATTTTTTTATCCATCTTTGGCCGTGCGATTCGATCAGGATGAAATAGACACCGGTGGCAAGCGTTTTGGTTGAGAAGGATAATTCATTTCGGGGTTCGCCTTCATAAAGACGGGTCATCCTTCTACCGGTCTGGTCATAGAGGAGAATTGTAACTCGACCTGAGATGTTTGGGAGTTGAAGAGATACTTTCTCTTTCGCGATACTCGGAGAAACAATAACTGTTTTTACTGTCGCCGGGAAGGATTTTTCTGTCACCGCCGGTGGTTGGTCGCGCCGGGCGTATCGGATTGCGGACCAACCGTTCGTCATGTCAGTATACCGGAAAGACAGATGGGGGATAGTCAGGGAATCGACGGCGATCGAAGCGCCGCAGAATGAAGCGATCGTGGTATCGCTGGAGACGACCTTTTCGGTCAGCCAGCTTGTGCCGTTATGATAAGCATAAACGAGGCTCAGCTCCCGGCTAGCCGGATGTTTGGTCGTATAGACGAGATGGAATCTTCCCGATTGATCGATGCAGGCTGCGCAGGGGCAGTTCCACCAAGATGAACCGAGAGTATCGACCACCTCTGCCTGCCAGCCGGAACCGGCATCGTAGCAATGGATAACGCCGTTTTTATTTGCCGGAATCAAATATCCATAACAAAAGATGTGGGGATGGCCTGTCTGGTCAATGAGGATACTGGTCCGACCCGCGGCATTGGCAGAGATTGTAGCAAGCGTCTCGGCGGTCCAGTTGCCGGTCACCCGGTTTGCACAGACCAATCCCTGGGTTATCCCTTGATACTTACCAATGAACGAAACATACGGTATGCTTTCGTGGTGGGTGAGGTCGGTGGCCTTGATGGCTCCGATATTCAGAAGTGCGGGTTGAATCAACCAGCCGGAAGTGTCCCAGGATGCATAATAGAGGTGGTTGCCGGTCGAGTCGATACGGCAATAGGCAAAACTGGGGAACTGGGGAAGGCGCAGCTTGAACGCCACCGCTTCGATGGTGGAATTGTCGACCAGCGTATCGACAAGCCAATCACTGCCAGTTCTGCGCATGAACACGAGACCGTAGGGACCCATGCCCCAGATGCCAATATAGGGGTCATCGGCATAATCGAGACAGAGGTCGGCGAGAGAACTTTTTAAATAATCCTGGAGGATGATCTCCTTATTCCACATCGATGGAAGTCGCCAGGCATAGGTAATGGACATATCGGTCTCGACATCGGGACGAGAAACATAAGCGATCGCCGGTGCCTGGGTGCTGGTTATGGCGATCGATGTCGGGTTGGTGTCAAAGCCCAAGATCGGTTCTTCCACCGTCTCAATCTGCCAGGCTCCATAGCTGGAGGATATGACCATGGTCAGTAGTACTATTGTTTTTACCATTGCTTCCTTTTCAGTCGATTTTAGTACTCAGCCTACGTTTTATTGTTTATCTCAGAAGAATGAGTTTCCCCATTGCCTGCTTAGTTTCGGTCTCCAATCGGCAGAAGTAGATGCCGGGCGGAACTGGTTTGCCCAGGTTGTCTCGGCCGTCCCAGGAAATCTGGTTAAATGGTTGATGTCGCTTGGTCTCGCTACGCTCAACCGATGCTTCGCATAACGCTCCATCTATGCTTCGCATTTGAATGGTCAAATGGTCAAATGGTTTCACCAGTCGTCCGCCGGCATCAAAGATTCGCAAATTTGCTGCGCCGGTCAAAGGTCCCGAGAAGCTGATAGTTGTCGATGCGTGGAATGGATTTGGTTGGACCTGAAATTGTATCGGCTCTCCAATTTCACCGTGTTCTTCTTCAATGCCGGTTGGATTCCACTCGTAAGCACCGATGTCAAAGCCCGCGCCATAGGGACGGGGATTGCCGTCAAAGTCCTCGGACGGTGCACCCTGCGATGTCCCTTTGTCAATGGCGATACTGCCTGCCCGGAGGTGCAGGTCAAAGGCAGCGAGGTTGCGGAATAACTGGGTGGTTGCGTCGGTTGCGACCAAAGAGTGGGCATCTTCTCCGCTGTAGGTCGTCCAGTCACCGGCAGCAATCTGGTCCAAGGTGAACTCGTCAGTGTAGCCAACGGTAATTCCCCGGCTGGCATCATCATTATGGAAGACATTGTAGTCACCGCTGTAACCGTTCACGCCCATCTGTTCAAAAGCGAGGCCGATATTGTCGCCACCGGCAATAATGCAGTTATACATATTCAGCCCGTCGTTGGCATTTTCAACCCAGACATTGTAGATCGCCGCATCAAAAAATGTGCAATTCTGGAGGGTGACGGTTTTGGGTGTTTCGCTCCACGCCACATAGATATTTGCCCCAGCGCTATTGTAGCCGAGGCAGTTGACGAGTTTGATATTATCCTGCCAGAGTTTATAGCTGGCATTCCAATTGTTGTATGCCCGGCAGCGATTCAAGGTGGTATTGCGGGCGCTCATATCGAAACCATCATAGACATCATAGACCACACAGCGGTTAAAGGTAAAATCGTGCTGGTCGCCATGACCGAGGGCAAAACCGTCAACATTCTGCTCGGGGTCCCGTCCGGTGTAGGCGATGCAGTCGTTGAAGACACCGTTGTAACAGGGGTCACCACCGGAGGGCGAGGCATCGAATCCGAGCATCGTGAAGTGGTGCAGCTTCACCCGGTTGAGTTCAAAATCGTGGCTGCCGGCCGCCATGCCGATGCCACCACCACAGTCGTGAATCTCGCAGTCGGAGAATTCGAGATGGTGGGAGGAGTCGACCCAGATGCCGTTATCGTTCCAGTTTTTAATCTCGAGTTTGAGAAGTTTGATATACGATCTCTGGTAGAGGACGAAACCGTTGTTGGCGGTGGTGATTCCGGCGCCATCAATGACCGGTATCTCACCCGGATAGGCGGAATAGACGATATAACCATCCGGGGTGCCGGAATTGACCGGCTCAACGTGTTCGTTGTAGACTCCGCCGCGAATCAAAACCGTGTCGCCGGCGACTACGGTCTCGGCGGCATGTTGAATTGTTTTCCAGGGTTGAATAATCGTTCCGGAATTTGCATCATTACCGGTCGGTGCCACATAGTAGGTGGCTGAGAAGACAGACAACGTTAAAAATAATAAGACTTGCATAACCCCTCCTTAATTTAGTTGATTTTTCCAGGATTACTTAAAAGTTAACCTCCAGGAAGTTGAAGAACGGTGTGTCGAGTGCGACATACGCGGCGTCGTTGGGGTGGGCGTCATCGGCGGCGGCCGCATATTCGGATTTGATTCCGCCGGTGGTGGTATTGGTAAGAACGCTGTACAGGTCGAAGACAAGAACTTCGGTCGAATGCTGGGTATGGAGACTTTCGAGATAGAGGTTGTACTGCTCGTGATTCCAGACGAGGAACGAATCGGTTTCAGAGGCGAGACGGGGAAGGGCGTTTCCGATGATGAGTTTATAGCCATACTGATTGACAACGATACTGTAGACGGAATCAACGACACTCTTGTTACGCTCGAGGTTGGTGTTAGCCTCATCCTGGGAACCACCGTAAAAGTCTACAAAACAGAGTTTGAAGAAGATAACCGGAGTTTGACTGGCTGGAATAGCATTTATTATTTGGCGGACCGTGTCAACTGTTACCTGACCGCCATCATCCGGACCGACAATCTCACGATGGTAGAGATTAAATCGCCCATGTACAACCGGATGACTATCATCCCAGTCCCATCCCCAATGCTGGAACCAGTTATAAGTTACCGAACGGCCGAGCATATAGATGGTACCGCTCGAAACCTGGGTGCCGGTGGTAAAGCTCGTGCTGTAATTGGCTGTCAGGTTGTTGCCGGCACGGTCTTGAGCAGCGGTAGCAACGGTTACGGTGTAGATTGTGTTCGAATCGAGACTGCTCGTCGGGTCGTAGGTGAGGACCGAATCGCCGGTCCAGCGGAAATCACCCGGGGCTTGGGGATCGATGGTAAAGGCGGCCTGGACTGATGCAGTGTCCATCGATTCGGAAAAGGTTATAACGATATTGGTATTAATAACAACATCGGTCGCATTGGTCTCGGGAATAGTGGAGATTATCGTCGGTGCGGTTGTGTCCGGCTGATTGCAGTTCAGGGAGACGAAAAACCCTATAAGCAGTAGACCCATGACGCTCACTTTCTTGTTCATATACCCTCCTCGTTTATGGCGTTCCTGATACCATATCGGCGATCGCGGATTTGTCAAGGTTGTGGTATGAGACCGCTGAGAAAGTCATTTTGCCACGAAATCCGCCAATCCGCCAAGAAGTGTGGCGGAGTTTGGCGGATAGAGCGACTGTCACGGAGCTCAAATTAAGAAAACACGAAAGTTGAAGATACTATATTTATTTTCGTGGTTTTCACCCTTTCGTTACTTTCGTGATAGTTTTGGTAGTTTTTCAGGGTTTTCGGTATCGCTCAATGAACCGCTCCGGGTTGGCGGAAAAAGGAAAAGCCAAAAATTAGCCCCTGGTTTCTCATCCCCTCCGGATTCGGTTCTTGACAAGTTTTAGGGCTAATATACAATTTTTAAAAACAGGAGGCTTTTTTATGACAAACAACAACAAACTCTCGCTCCGGTCGACCGGCATTATTGTCGCGGCTGCGGCAATCTTCGCCTTTTTTATGGGGTTGGTCATTGCCGGTGCCTTGAATCTGACCCAGCATGCATCATCCCAGGAGAAAATAGCTCCGATTCCGCTGGTAACCGAAGAAGGGACCAGCCCGTTCGTTTCGGTCGCCAGTGCGGTTATGCCGTCAGTGGTGAATGTTTCAACTTCCCGGATGGTAAAAACCCAGGTCCCGAGCATGCAACTTGAAGGTCCATTCAGAGATTTTTTTAAGGAATTCTTAGGTCCCCAGGGATCGGAACAGAAGGTCACAAGCTTGGGTTCCGGGGTGATTTTCGATGAGCGGGGATACATCATCACCAATAACCATGTGATTAGCGGTGCAACCGATATTGTTGTGAAATTGCCGGACAAGACCGAATACCGGAATAAAAAGGTGAAGGTTGTCGGCAAGGACCCGGCGACCGATATTGCGGTCTTAAAAATCGAAGATAACCGAAAGTTTCCCGCTGCCCGTTTGGGTAATTCCGACGATATTAAAATCGGCGATTGGGCAATAGCGATCGGCAATTCATTCGGCTTTGAAAATTCCGTCACGGTCGGTGTGATCAGCGCTAAGGGGAGGTCGGGAATCAATACCGGCGAGGGTGCGCCGCGCTACCAGGATTTCATTCAGACCGACGCTTCGATCAATCCCGGTAACTCGGGTGGTCCGTTGATCAATATCCGGGGTGAGGTCATCGGAATTAATACCGTTATTGCCTCCCGGTCGGGCGGGAGTGAAGGGATCGGTTTTGCGGTCCCGGTCACGATGGCGAAAAATGTTGCCGACCAGCTGGTGGCAAAAGGTAAAGTCAGCCGCGGCTATTTAGGGGTTAACATCCAACCGGTCTCCGAAGATATGAAGGATGCTCTCAACCTCAAGTCTACTGACGGCGCATTGGTTGCGGACGTAAACGATGGTACGCCGGCAGCGGCCGCCGGGTTAAAAGCCCAGGATGTAATAACTACCTTCGATGGCAAACCGGTAAAGAGTTCCTCGGAATTGAGTAGCATCGTCGCCCAGACTCCGGTGGGTAAAGATGTAACGATGGAAGTCGTCCGTGACGGCAAGACAATTAACCTGCGAGCCAAACTCACCGAATACCCTGAAGAGGAGACGGTTGCGGCTCTTTCCGAAACTGGACCCTGGTTAGGACTTAGGGTCGAGAACCTTACCGCCGATGACAAGAGTGCGCTCGGGATAAAGAAAGGGGTGGGGGTCAGCGAGGTCGCTCCGAACAGCCCGGCGGATAACGCAGGCATCCAGTCGGGCGATGTAATTATAAAAATTCAGAACCGGGATGTTTCCGACCTGAGCGGCTACAACCGGATAAAGAGCGATTTACGCGACAACAAGAAACCGATTCCATTTCAGTTGAGGCGTGACCAGATGACCTTGATTGTGGCGGTGCGTCCGGAATAACCGACCACTGCATGAGGCGAGAACATTTAGCTCGGGTCGAATTACCCACCGATTTCCGACTTACCGATCGGACCCTGGCTCCGTATCTTAAGGAACTTAACAAATTCCCGCTCCTCAGTTCTGATGAGGAGCGGGAATTAGCAGAAAAAGCCCGGAATGGTAACTTAGAGGCACGTAACAAACTCATCACCGCCAACCTCCGTTTTGTCATCTGGATTGCCCGGCGTTACCAGAACCGGGGGTTACCGTTATCCGATCTTATTAATGAAGGGAATCGTGGGTTGATTGAAGCGGTGAAGCGGTTTGATGAACGGCGAAAGACACGGCTGTTAACCTATGCCTCCTGGTGGATACGGTATGCGATTGTCCAGGCTCTCGCCGGCCGGAAATTAGTAAAGTATCCCCTCAAAGCGCGCTTAACTGCCAACCGGCTCAAAAATATTTATTTAAAAATTGCCCAAAAATACGGCCGTGAGCCGACTGTCGATGAATTGGTCCAGGAAGCACATATTGACCACAAAAAATTATCCGAGGCGTTCCTTGCCACCTATGATGAGCTCTCACTCGACCAGCGGGCATTTCCCGATGGCAGCGTATCCTGGCAGGAATTGTTAGAATCGACCACCGTTCCTTCTCCCGAAGAATCCTTTCACCGGCGGGAATTGAAGAAGGAGCTGCAACGGGCGCTGTCGGTCTTAAAGAAGCGGGAACGGGAAGTCATTGAACGTTATTTTGGGCTGACCGACGGGGTGAGCCAGAGCCTGAGCGCGATTGGTAAGTCCTTCGGCGTCTCCCGGGAGGCGGTCCGTCAGGTAAAAGACCGGGCGTTAAAAAAAATGAAAGGCCAGATCGGAGCCAAGGAACTGCAGGAATTGTTTAAGGTGAGCAAGAGTTCTTAACAGGGTTGACAGAATGGTGGCCCGGAGTATGCTGAACGCAATGTCAGGTGACTATTGGTCGGCTTCGATTATTCGATTGCCGGAACGAAACACGCTCTCGGCGCTCGATCCTTTTATCTTTCGGTACCCGTCGTCTAAACCATGAAAAGAATCTTTGTTGTAACCTTCGCGATTGTCAGCTTTGCATCCGCCCAGTATTATTTCGGGAAGAACAAAGTCCATTATCAGGACTTTCAGTTTTCGAGTATCACGACCGCCCACTTCCGGATCTATTTTTATTCCGGCGGGGAACGGTTGGCGGCGTTTGCCAGCACAACCCTGGAAGAAGCCTACAACCGGTTGTCGCAAGAATTTTCTCTCCATTTCAATAATCCGGTGCCGGTCATTCTCTACAACAGCCCCAACGATTTCGCCCAGACGAATGTCATTTTAGAATTGATTGAAGAAGGGGTTGGTGGTTTTTCCGAGTTGTTCAAAAATCGGATGGTTATCCCATTCACCGGCTCCTATTATGAATTCCGCCATGTCTTGGTCCACGAGCTCGTCCATATCTTCCAATACACCCTCTTTTATCAGGACCGGCTGGCATCGATCCTGTCGCTGGTTCCCGCTTTCAGTGTTCCATTGTGGGTGATGGAAGGCTCGGCCGAATTTCTTTCCGAACATACTTCGATTGAGGCAGAAAATTTCAACCAGGATCTGGCGCTCTCCGGTCAACTCCAGTCGGTGAATCAGTTAACCGAGGAATCGGGGTATGTTATCTACAAAGAAGGGCAGGCTATTTTTTTGTTTATCGAAGACCGCTATGGTCGAAAGAAAGTGTTCGAGTTTTTTCATACGCTCAAGCTGAGAAAGAATTTAGACGAGGCAATGAAAGCAACGTTTGGATTAGCGACGACTGATTTTTCCAATCAGTTTGAAGACTGGTTGAAAATCCGCTACTATCCTAACATTACCAAACGGGAAAATTTCACCAGGGTCGCGACGATTCTCCTCGACCATAAAAAAGACCGTTCGCTGTATAATACCGGTGCCGCGCTTTCACCCTCGGGTACGAAAATCGCCTATATTTCGGACCGGAGCGGCTATGGCGATGTCAAGGTTATCTCCGCGATTGATGGCCGCGGCTTGAAACACCTGCTGCGCGGTGAGCGGTTCACCGGTTTTGAAGAGATACCGTTGCTCCAGGGCGGTCTGGCATGGGCACCGGACGAGCAGTCGTTGGCGGTCATCACCAAAGGTGCGGGACGAGATTTGATTACCATCGTCGAATACCCGAGTGGAAAGGTTATCAAGAAAGCGAATCTTAAGCTTGACGGCGCCGCCAACCCCAGTTTTGCCCCGGCCGGAGAGCGGATCGTTTTTACCGGCTTAAAGGATGGCGCGGCGGACCTTTATGTTTTCAATATCCGCACCGACAGCCTTATGCGGCTCACCTACGATATCTATGAAGACCGCGACCCCTCATTTACGCCCGACGGTAAGGATATTATCTTCGTTTCGGACCGGCCCGACTCGGGCGACTATACACCGGGCAGATATGCGATCTATCTGTTTAATAAGGGTGACCCCAAACTCTTAGTCTCGTACGCCCGGTATTATGGTCACCCTTCGTTGAGCGCGGACGGCAGCTCGCTCTATTTTGTCCGGGGAGATTCGAGCTACAGTTTCTGACGATATTCTATAGCGGACGGCAGGATCGAACAGCGCACCGATTTTCTGGGCAATGTCTATTTTCCGAGT
>CAYHGV010000017.1:0-38387 GCA_964356135.1 uncultured bacterium | reverse complement strand
TCATTTCACTGGCGAATGAACGACGGCCGGTGACGGCGGTACTTTCCCGGATTCTGGAATACATCAAGCAGCAGCCCCAGTTTACGCTGTTGGATTTCGAAATGGAAGAGCTCCGATGATCTACCGGGAATTGCGGGTGGGCGAAGCGATCAAAGAGGCGATTGCCGAAATCGTCCTGATGGAGATGAAGGACCCGCGATTGGAACGGGTGACGATCACGAGCGTCAAAGTGACGAAAGACCTGAAGCGGGCGATAGTCTATTTCACGGTGCTGGGAGATGAAAAGCAGGAAACGGCGGCACTGGATGCGTTGCACGGTGCAACCGGTTTCATCAAAAATCGGCTCGCCGAATATCTCAAATTACGATTTATGCCCGAGCTTACGTTCACCCCGGATGCGGGGCAGAAAACCGGGGCACGGATTGATCAGCTCTTGCGTGAAGAAATAAAAGCGAATGACCGCGAATGAGTCGAATCGCAGTATCGTGTTCACGACCATTGATATTCGGTCTTTGAGCGATGAAGCAGATATTAAAAATTTTAAAAGGGCATAAGCGGTTTCTGGTCGTTTCCCATATTGACCCGGATGGTGATGTGATTTGTGCAATTTTAGCATTGGACTGGCTTTTGAAAAAGTGGCGCAAGCAAACTTGGCTCTTTTCAAAAGGGTCGGTGCCCAGCCGCTACCATTTTCTGCCCGACATCGACCGGATCCATTCCTCGATCCCGAAACATTTTCATCCCCAGGTCGTCGTGGTGCTGGATACGCCGAGCGAAGCACGGACCGGACTCGCGCTGCCCAACGGCATTCCGATTATCAATATCGACCACCACCCATCCAATCTTCGGTTCGGCACCGCGAACTGGGTCGAAGACCGGGCATCGTCAACCTCGGAATTGCTCTACCGGTTGATAAAAAAAGCGGCGGTCAAGATGGACCCGAAGCTCGGTTTTATTATCTATACCGGAATTGTCGCCGAGACCGGGGGGTTCTCCTATCCGAATACCACCTCCGAGACCCTCGAGACCGGCGCCCGGCTTTTGCGATTCGGATTCAGCCCGGATGGGGTGAGTGCGAAACTCAATGTGACATCGTCCAAGAATCTCCGGTTGCTCTCGAGGGTACTTGCGACCCTCGAAGTTCGTAATGGAATTGCATCGATCCATCTCAGCCGAGCAGTGCGGGGGTCGCTTCGGATCAGCCGGGAAGACCTCGACTCGGACAATTTCATACGATTCCCGATGATGGTGCGGGGGGTGAAGGTCGCGATTTTTTTGCGTGAGGAGAAGAAAGATTTAACCCGGGTCAGTCTGCGCTCCCAGGGTGAAATTGACGTCGACCAGGTGGCTCAGAGTCTGGGAGGAGGAGGTCATCGGACCGCAGCCGGGGTGAAAATCAACAAACCGTTGCGTTGGGCAAAAAGGGAGGTATGGAAGGCAACCGAGCGTTTTATGGCGCACGCGGGTTGTTAGCCGTCAACAAGCCCGAAGGTATTACTTCCTATGACGTTGTCCGCCAGATAAAAAAAATCTTAGGGAGCGTTAAGATTGGTCACAGCGGAACGTTAGACCCTTTCGCCTCCGGTGTCCTGGTAATCCTTTTGGGCGAAGCGACCAAAATCAACCGATTTTTGGACCCGTTTGAAAAAGAATACGAATTTGAGATGGAATTGGGAATCGAGACCGATACCTTGGATATGACCGGAAAGCTGGTTAAGCGCACCGAGGTGCCGGAGTTGACTCGAGGCCAGGTCGAAACGGTTTTGGAACGATTCCGGGGCAGGATCAGCCAGGTGCCGCCCCGGTTTTCGGCGGTGAATATCAATGGAGAACGGGCATACAAACTGGCAGCGAAAGGGGTCGAGTTTGAGCTCAAATCACGAATGGTTGATATCCATGCGCTTTCGCTGCTCGGGTTTGAGCCGCCGGTTCTATTTTTGAGAGCGGTGGTATCGAAAGGAACCTATATTCGAGCGTTAGCGCGGGATTTGGGTGAGGCGCTGGGTTCGGTAGCGACGGTGCGCGCACTCAGGCGAACGCGAATTGGTCCGATGGGCTTGAGTGATACGGTTGAGTTAGCGGGTCTTTCCTGGGAGACAATCCGTAACCGGCTGGTGCCGATCGATGAAGCCCTGAGTAATTTACCGACAGTTACGCTCCAAACCCCAGTGAAAGAAAAATTTCTCCAGGGACAGAGCATTAACTGGGAAGAAACCGAAGCCGGCAGGGAAAGTGAAGAGCGTTTTATCCGGGTTCGAGACCAGGATGGGAAGATGCTGGTGATTGGTCGGGCGCAGCACGGTCGCTTGAAACCCTATCGGCTGATCTATGCGGATAATTGATCTGAAAAAGCGAATGTATCGAATGACAGCGAATGAATCCATTTGCTAAGGAGCGGATAAACCTGATTTTATTCGCGGAATTCGTTATCATTCGTGTGATTCGTCACTTCTCTTATGCGGATAATTGAAGCCGGCGATCGGTCAATTTCCAATTACCCGTGCCCGAGCAGCATAACCATCGGCAGTTTTGACGGTATTCACTGCGCGCATCAGCAGATCATCAGAACGGTCATCAAGGTCGGCCGGGATGAGAAACTGCTCTCCGGGTTGGTGACCTTTTCACCTCTTCCCCAGGTTGTCATCCATCGAGGATTTCATTTCCTTTTGACCACCGAAGAGGAGAAAGAAACATTGCTCTCCGGGTTAGGGCTCGATTTTATCTACAAGATTCCGTTCTCCCGGGATTTAAAGGCGATGTCGCCGGAGTTGTTTTTTAGAACCATGGTCTACGAAGCGCTCCGGCCCAGGAAGGTGGTGGTTGGACCGGACCATCGATTCGGTCGAAACCGGGAAGGCGATGTCGAGCTTTTGCACAAACTTGCCCGGGAACTCGATTTTGAGGTTATCATGGTGCCGGCGTACAGCTTTGACGGCGTGCCTGTATCGAGCACCCGGATTCGCGAACTGCTCCTGTTGGGGAATGTGAGCCGGGCGAACAGCCTCCTCTGCCGGCACTACTCATTCTCCGCCACGGTGGTCCGGGGGTTAAAACTGGGAACCCAATTGGGGTTTCCGACGATTAACCTTGTCCTGACCGAGAAAGAAAAGCTTCTTCCCGCCGACGGGGTGTATGCCGCGGCCGTGTTTCATAAAAAGAAAAAATTCCTGGGTGCATTCTACAGCGGCGTGCGTCCAACCATCGGTGAAGGAAAGCGGACAATCGAAGTCTATCTCTTCGATTTTAAAGGCAACCTCTACGGAGAAACGGTCCGGGTTGAACTCGTTGACCGGTTGCGGCCGGACCAGAAATTCAAAACCACCGGGGCATTGGCTGAGCAGATTGAGCGGGATGTAAAACAGGCGAAAGAGATTTTAGCCGGCCGATAAATTCAGCATACCATTACTATCCAATCAGCGATTACCTTTGGCATGATACCTCACTATCGTATTATTGGGCGATGAATACTAAATCAACATTTTTGGGTACTGACGACCGGACCGGCGGCAGACATTCCCCGGATTCTGCCGGTCGAACCGCGGCTTTAATCGTCGTCACGATCGCTTCGTTTCTGACGCCGTTTATGAGTTCGGCGATCACGGTCGCTCTGCCCGTAATCGGCAAAGAGTTTGCATTGGATGCGGTCTTTTTGAGCTGGGTTGCCACTTCTTTTCTACTCGCTTCCGCGGTTTTTCTCGTTCCGTTTGGAAGACTCGCCGATATGTTTGGCAGGAAGCGGGTCTTTACCTACGGGATACTACTTTATACCGCGGCATCACTGCTTGCCGGTTTTTCCGGTTCCGCTACGGTGCTGATCGCATTCCGGGTTGTGCAAGGGTTGGGCAGCGCGATGGTCTTCGGAACCGGCGTGGCGATTCTGACCTCGATATTTCCTCCGGGCGAACGGGGCCGGATGTTGGGCTTCAATGTTGCTGCGGTCTATATCGGTCTCTCGGTAGGACCATTTTTTGGCGGACTCATAACCCAGCATTTCGGCTGGCGCGGCATCTTTTTTGTCAATGTGCCGCTCGGTCTGGTCGTCATCGGTTTTCTCTTCCGGATGATGAAAGATGAAAAAACGGAAGCGAAAGGAGAGAGGTTTGATTGGGTCGGCTCGGTCATTTACGCTTTGATGATTATTTCGATCATGTATGGTCTTTCCCGCCTGCCGGCTTTGGTCGGCGGTTTGTGCATTGTCGTCGGTCTTCTGGGAATCGCCGGTTTTACGGTCTGGGAACTGAAGGTTCGAATGCCGGTTTTTGACCTGCGGCTCTTTCAAAACAATATCGCGTTTGCATTTTCTAATCTCGCCGCACTCATCAACTACAGTGCAACCGCGGGTGCGGGGTTTCTCTTAAGCCTCTATTTGCAGTATGTGCGGGGGATGAGCCCGCAGCAAGCCGGTCTCGTGCTCGTCGCCCAGCCGGTGATGATGGCGGTCTTTTCGCCGCTTGCCGGCAGGCTTTCCGACCGGGTCGAATCGCGGATTATCGCTTCAGTCGGAATGGCGCTGACCGCGTTCAGTCTTTTTATGTTTATTTTTTTGGGACCCGGTACCGGTATATGGTTGATTGTCGTCCTGTTACTGGTTCTGGGCTTCGGCTTTGCCCTTTTTTCATCGCCCAACATGAACGCGATTATGAGCTCGGTCGAGCAACGCCATTACGGCATCGCCTCGGCGACGCTTGCGACGATGCGCCTCGTCGGGCAGATGTCGAGCATGGGCGTGGCGATGCTCGTCTTCGCGTTGATGGTCGGCAGGGTGCAGATCCAGCCGGAAAACTATCTATCGTTTTTAAAGAGCGTGAAGGTGGCGTTTATTATTTTCGCATCGGTATGTTTCCTCGGAATATTCGCATCACTGGCGCGGGGGAAAATGCGTCCGTCGAAAAATGAATCAAATTCAGATCGAGCCACGAATTGACAGGGATTGAGGACGGAAGGTGTGAGAAGCGAGTAGCGAGGGGCGAGGAACGCCGAGGGTAACAATGAAGCCACGAATTGACATGAAGAAAGAAATTGGAGTAACCACCGAAATCACGGAAGACACGGAAAGAATTTTAATAAATAGTTAAAATTTCAATACTTCGACCCCACCCCACGGTTTATCATTATCCCCATTCGGCAGCTGCAATTACAACTTACACTTCCACGAGTTGCGGAAATCCTTGGACGTCTTTTTGACCAGTTCTTCGATAAGTTTTCCATAGGCAGTATCCGGGTCACGGGCATCGAAGCTGAATTTGCCTTCGAACATGCCGATGCTGCCGACTTCGCGCTCGGCTCGGCCGGAACCGGTCCAAACCGAAGCCCCGGTTTCGGTTTCGCTCATGCTTGCGGTCAGCGTTGCCTCAACATCGCCGCTTACATCGACATACTTAAAGCCTGGGCTGATGGCAACCCGGGGCCTGATGTCCGAGATAGAAAGCTCGCCGGTGATGATGGTTTTAACGTTGTATTTCTGGCCGATTTCTTTGAGTGCCGCCTGGTCCAGTTTCTGTTTGCCGATTGCCGCGAGCACATCCGCTTCTTTACCGAGCTCGACGATCCTGATGCCTTTCTGGTCCCGGCGGATTGATTCGATGAATTTCCGGGTGGTGAATACGCCGAGATTGCCTTCGGCATCGGTGTTGAATGTGACGATGCCGACCATCTCGTAGGTTTTGAGGTCGATTGCCGGTGGCACCAGCACCCGGCAGCAGCCGAGGGTAAGAGTGACGAGGAGGGCGGTAATGATTGCCGTATAGGTTCGGTTCATATAATTCTCCTTTCGTTTTGAAAGAAAATCACGGATGAGTATTATCAAAGTAGAATCGTCTGTCAAGAGAATTTTTTGAGAGAAATGAAAAAACAATATTTGACCACTGAAGACACAGAAAGCACAGAAATATTGAATAAGTTTTTGGTCCGGAAATTATTCTTTGTGGGCTCAATTTCCTTTCTTAGTGATCTTTGTGGTTATTTTTTTAGATGTGTTTTTAATCGATTCTTTGACTATCTCGGCGAAGTTTGCGGCGATCGGCTTGCAGATCTCGCCTGACCGTTCGAGATGAAACTGAACGCCCCAGAGCGGACGCTGTCGGTGGCGAATGGCTTCGACCGCGCACGAGCCGGAGGACGCCAGGACCTGGAAGTTGTTAAGCAGAGTCGTGTCTTTGACGACATGCTCGTAGTGCGATTCAAATGCATAAAACGCACTGCCCATAGTTGCAAGCAGACGGTCGGGCAGGGTGACCTGAATCGTCTCGATCGTTTCAATGAACGATTTTTTTATAACCCGTGCACCCCAGGCGTGGGCGAGAACCTGGTGTCCCCAGCAAATGCCTAAAAACGGTTTCTGCGTTCCCCGGCAGATTTTTATAATCACCGGTGGGACCGGGTCCCGGTTGATCTGCCATTCGGAGCCGGAGACGACCACTGCGTCGGCTTTGATTTTCTCTAAAACCAGCCGGCTGACAAGAACGGTTGTGATCTCGAAGTGCGGCATAAGCCAGTCGAGGTAAGGCCGGAGCTTATCGTCGGTCGGCTGGGGATGGGCATCGATCAAAAGAACCGTAGGCCTCACCGTATCTCCATAGTGCGTCTACTGTACCGGAATTTCACCGAAAGTCAATCGAGGGAAATGAAAAATAAAAAATTATCACGAAATCCGCTAAACCCCATGGCGGACGAAACCACGAAAGCATGAAAAATAAAAGATACTATTTGTGGCGGATTCGACTTTCCTGCAGTTGTTCTATCTTTCGGATAACATGGTAAAAATTATCACGAAATTTTGGAAATCACGAAAACACGAAAGTTGAAAATCATTGAAAACACTATATTTAAATTTTCGTGCTTTCGTCCCTTCGTGTTTTCGTGGTATAATTTTGTAGTTTTTTAGGTTTCATCTTCCCCACTTGACAGCGCACGGTTTTTTAGTATGGTTGGTACGACATCCGGTAGTGCGGCGTAGTTTGGTTGATTTTTCAAAGTTCAATACAATAAACAGTAATCGTCAAAGGAGGAACAATGGTTAAACTGAAAGAAAAGTTAGCCCAGAAAATCCCGGTCTGGCGCAACGAAATAAAAGACCTGGTAAAACAGCATGGTGAAAAGAAAATATCCGATGTAACCGTGAGTCAGGCATTCGGCGGGATGCGGGGGATAAAATCGATGATCTGCGATACCTCGGATGTTCCACCGGATAAAGGTTTAATCCTGCGCGGGACACCGATTGCCCAGCTTAAAAATAATCTGCCGGAAGAAGTGCTCTGGTTGCTGGTTACGGGTGAGCTGCCGGATAAAGCCGGTTTGGCAGACCTCCAGGCGACCCTGAAGAAAGAGGCGGCGGTTCCGGATTATGTCTGGAAAATCATTGAGGCGATGCCCAAGGATTCCCATCCGATGGTTATGTTCAGCCTGGGGATTCTCGCGATGGAGCGGGAGTCGAAATTCCGGGAAAAGTATACCGAAGGTATTAAAAAAGATGAATACTGGGTATCGACCTTAGAAGATTCAATTAATATGTTAGCAAAATTGCCGGCGTTGGCAGCGGGAATTTATCGGCTGCGGTTCAATAAAGGCCCGCGGATTGCGTCCAATCCGAAACTCGATTGGGCAGGAGACTACGCTCAGATGCTCGGTATTCCCGACCCCAAAGGTGATTTTGCCGACCTGATGCGGCTCTATATGGTGCTCCATTCCGACCACGAAGGCGGCAATGTCAGTGCCCATACCTGCCACTGCGTCGGCTCGGCCCTGTCCGACCCCTACTATGCGGTTTCGGCAGGTCTCAACGGTCTTGCCGGTCCTTTGCACGGCTTGGCGAATCAGGAATGCTTGCGCTGGGTGATCATGGTAAAAGAGAAGTTCGGCGGCGTTCCGACCGACGACAAGCTGCGCCAGTTTGCCTGGGATACTTTGAATTCCGGGCAGGTCATTCCGGGTTACGGCCATGCGGTGCTGCGCATAACCGACCCCAGGTACGATGCCTTCCATGAGTTCGGTGCCCGGGTCTGTCCGAAGGACGACCTGTACCAGATCGTGGCAAAGACCTTTAACATTGTTCCGAATGTATTGCGGGAACAAGGCAAGGCAAAAGACCCCTGGCCCAATGTCGATGCAGCCTCCGGTTGTCTTCTCTATTACTTCGGTCTCACCGAATTTGAATATTACACGGTGCTGTTCGGCGTGTCGCGGGCGATGGGGATGTGCGCCCAGCTTATCGTCAGCCGCGCTTTAGGCGAGGCGATCGAACGGCCGAAATCGGTTACGACTGACTGGGTCAAGCAGGCGGTGGCAAAAGGCTAAAGGAAACTCGGTTTAACAGCGATTAATTCTTAACCCCCGCCTTCTGGGCGGGGGTTTTTTTGGAAACTATTGATTGAAAACCATGTAATTCAAATTTAGAAAGGTTTCATGAAGTGGATTTACCCAATCCATCGGAGGGGGGCAAAAAGATCCTTGACAAGAATCAAATTATGATTTAGAAATATCTATGAGCATGAAGCCAGAACCGGAACACACACATGGGTGTTGATAAGCTCATTGTTGATTAGGAATGCTACATCGCTGCCAGAGATAGCTTCGGTCCTGCTCTCTCCCTGTCTTGGTTTTAACCAAGAAGTTTAGAGGGAGAGTCTTTGGATGAACAGAAAATATGGTTGCTCGGGGGCCACTTAATTCTATAAAATTATGTAGGGAAATAAGAACTGGAGGTCAAAATGCCATACATATATGGCCAAGTACGTTTGACGTCATGGGCCATAACCCGATTCTCTACCGGTGGTTCAATAGAGGCATTGGCGCCTTGCGGCTGTGTATGTACCTGCGGTTGCGTATGCAGTTGTCCATCGGAAGATATGACTTCTGATACCGGTGGCGAAGCCTCGTCTGGTAACCTCGAAAATGGAGCATCGAGTGATGGAGGTACTGAAAGAGACAGCACGGAATAAATTTTGGCGCAATCCTCGCACATTCGGATCCGACAAGAAGATTGTGGCAAAAAGAGGAAGTGCCTGTCTCTTTCCCCTGCGTTTGATTACGCTAAGACCTTCTCTTGGATACTAAGTAATGAAGCTAAGGAACCTGACCTCAAAAGTAAACCAACAAACGTTAAGTAACTTCCTCCCGGGGGGTGGTTTTCCCCCCGGGGGAGGGTGTAAAATAAAAGTTGATTGACTATTATGTCAAAGCTGTTTATTTATAAATTTCAGAGCCAAAGTGGTTTATTTTATATTTACGATGTCAACACCAGTCAGTTTTTGTGTGTTGATAAAATAACTTATGATGTGATGGACGATTACGCTTTATTACCGATTGGGGATATTATTTCAAAATGGGCGAATAAATATTGTAAAAGCGATATCAAAAACACATTGAAAGCGATAGAATTTTCTCGTAAAAAGGGTTTTTTCTTAGCTAATGGTTTTAAAAAGATGATGACACCATATAGCCAAGAATATCTTAAGGAGAGCATTTCCTCTGCTATCGGTTTTATGACCCTGAATATTACAAAAAATTGTAATATGAGATGCAAATATTGTTCTTTTAGTGGCAGCTATTTTTATGAACGGCATCATTCTTCTGAATCAATGACAAAGAAGGTGATAGAAAAAACTATTTTATATTATTTAACCCATTCGAAAAATTCGCCAGCGAAATCTATATCATTTTATGGGGGTGAGCCTCTTACAGAATTTGATAAAATTGTTTATTCGATTAATATTTTGTCAAATTTTAAGCATAATGCCGAATACCGCCGACGTATCGACACTAATGGTATTTTGCTCGGGAACCAGGAAATTATTGATTTTATATGGGGAAATAATTTTTCTTTGCAAGTGAGCTTAGATGGGCCGATCGAAAGTCATGATAAATACCGGCGCGATGTTAATGATAGGCCAACCTTCTTGCGAATCATGAATAATCTTAATTTGTTACGCAAGAGTAATGAATCATTTTATAACAAGCATATCTCATTTGCCATAACTTTTGCGCCACGACACAATTTATTAAAAATAAATGATTTTTTCGAAAAAGAACCTTTAGTAAAAGGTCATTCATTTATCGTGTCGGCAGTGAGATGGGAAGATACGACATTTTTTGAGCGGTTTTCAGAAGAGGATTTTTTAATTCGCAAAAGGCAGATAGAGAAATTGAAGGAACGTTATATAAGCGCACGAATTAATAATAAAGAACCGACATCTTTTGAAAAGGGGCTTTTTGAAAAAAAATTAATGCTGATACATGCTCGTGCGATTAATGAAAAATTTCAAGCCATCTCTATGAACGGTTGTTGTATCCCAGGTTTGAGGAGAATTTTTGTAGACACTGATGGTAAATTCTATCCTTGCGAGAGAGTAGGTAATGCCTATAACATTGGAGATATTGATATGGGGTTAGATATTAATAAAATAAATGAAGTAGTAGATAATTATATCGAGCAGTCCGAAGCTGACTGTTTGAAATGCTGGGGGTTAAAATTGTGTAGCGTCTGTTTTTCTTATGCTCGGAAAGGCAACGAGTTTAGTTTGGAGCGGAAACGCGAGAGATGTCGAAGGGCACTTAGGGTCTTACATGATGACTTTGTAACCTATGCTACAATATTGGAAAGAAATTCCCAGGCTTTCGATTTTGTAAGGAATACAAAATTTTCATAGTCTGTTTCCGTGACTTGACAGAGCGGGATAATAATGGCAAGATTCGAATAAGGGAATATGAGAATCTGTAGTTTTATTCTGGTTTTGTATATTGGCACGGCACCAGCTCAAGAATATAAACCGCGAGAGGTTGTGGTGAACAGGATTCATGGAGAAATCAAGATTAACGGTTATTTAAATGAAGATTGTTGGAAAGAAGCGACAAGGATTGAGGATACCCTAAGGGATTGGTGGACAAAAAAGGGTGAAATTGCCGACGTGAAGACAGTTGCATTAGTTGGCTATGATCCGGAAAATTTGTATTTTGGATTTATTTGTTATGAGAATGACATGCGTCAATTGCGTGCAAATGCAACTCAATTCAGGTGGTATCAAATTGTCAATGATGATCGTGTTATGATAAATCTCAATACTTTTATTAACAGATACGAATGGTTTAATTTCCAGATTAATCCCCGGGGTGTCCATAAAGCCGATTACAATCTTTGCTCGAGCCCCGGCTTTTGGCTGGATTGGTATTGGCTGGATAGAATCTGGTTTGCCGAAGCTAAAATGCTCGATTCCTGCTGGACGGTGGAGGTCAAAATTCCATTTCGAAGCATACGGTTTCCTTCTGATGACACAAATCGCTGGCGAATGCAATTTTCACGAAAACGTCCGAGGGAGTATGAATATGTCTATTATTGGGGTCCCCGGCCTAATCGTTATGTAGGGGATTTTTTTGTTTATGGGAATAAGATTATTATTCCGGAAAGAATTGCTGTGAAAGGAGCTTTCGACTTCCTTCCCTATTTCACCGGAGGGATGACGGTTGATACGTCCAAAATTGACTTTACAGAAAGATTGGGGGTGAGTGGCAAATACTATTTTAGCTATAACAATATCCTTGACTGGACCGTCATGCCGGATTTTTCCCAGATTGAGTCTGATGCCCCCCAGATCGATGTCAATGCGACATTTGCTTTATACTACCCCGAAAGAAGACCGTTCTTCCTTGAACGCAAGTCATTTTTTGAAACACCGCTTGAGGTTTTCTATTCTCGTACTATAAACGACCCATTGGGTGCATTTAAATTTACCGGTGGAGTAAAGGATATAAATCTCGGTTTTATCAGTTCCTATGACTTACATACACCCTGGGTTATTCCTTTTGCCGAGAGGAGTTATTCTGTAGCAAGTGATAAAAAGTCATTGACAAATGTGATACGGGTGAAGGGGGATTTGTTAAACAATGTCAATTGGGGGTTTTTATTAACCAATCGGGATTTAATTGGCAGTTTTAATCGAGTGGCAAGTTTTGACGGTTCGATTGTGTTTTTAAGGTATTATTCCTTTGCCTATCAAGGTATTTTGAGCTGGACTCGAGAGCCAAACGATACGACTATATTCAATGGTTCCCCGGGGCTCGGTTTCGGCAGATATACATCCGCTTTTGACGGAGAAGATTTTATTGGCAAAGGCTTCTATTTGAATCTTGGACATAAGAGTAGGTACCTGGACATCAATGGTTACTACCACGGGCTTTCCCCGGAGTTTCGTGCTGATAATGGTTTTTTTCAATATAATGATTACGAGGATAGGGGGTTGAAAGGAAGTTTTTCTTTACCGCTCAGGCGTTTTATTGTTGAGGCTTTGACTGCAAACCTGAGCATTAGTGAGAAAAATAGGTCTTTCGGGGAAAGAACAGGATTAGAACGGGTGGGTGCTTTAAGCATTCTTTTTCCACATCAGGTAAATTTGGAGTTTACCTATCGATTGACTGACAGCCGATATGAAGGTAATTACTTTAAAGATATGTGGTCATACAGCGGGAATGTATCCATTTCGGCAGTTAAATTTTTTTCTCTGGGTGGCTATGTAGGTTATGGTCGGAAGATCAATTATTTCGCACAACCTCCAAATTTAGGGTATAATTTAGTCCCTTCTCTTTGGGGTGAGGTAAAAACTAAAAATATCAACTTGAAATTGAGCTATAATCACTATATTTTGTGGCAGGATGATTTTGACCAGCGAATATACGATTCAGAAACATTTGAGAATGAGTTTAACTGGTCGTTTACGCATTATTTGAATTTGCGGATACTTCTCCAGTATTCTTCTTATGATAATAAAATCTTTATCTCGCCGCTATTGTCGTTCACCCCTACTCCGCTGACAGTATTTTATTTAGGTTCCAATCACGATTTAAGAAGGTCGACCGATTCTAACAGCTATGGTTT
Source organism: uncultured bacterium (assembly GCA_964356135.1). Classification (GTDB taxonomy): domain Bacteria; phylum Hydrothermota; class Tepidihabitantia; order CAYHGV01; family CAYHGV01; genus CAYHGV01. The sequence continues at coordinate 25,525 of CAYHGV010000017.1, read as the reverse complement.
GACTGAAAGCAAAATTTTTATAAAATTGCAATATCTACTTAAATGGTGAGGTTTTATCTTCCGATTGCCATCAGTAGTTTGTGGCAGTTTTGTATGGTCTTTTTGTTACAGATCCCTATAGCGATTGAACGGCATAACTCGGCCATAAATTGGCCTCGGTGACAAGCTGTAAAGGCATTGACAACCGCCACAAGCCGGGCTACGCTTTCAGCACAACACACTTAAACCAAGGAGGATAGATGTATCGGTTGATAATGATCGTTACCGCGTTAACCTTTTTCGGGATGGCTCCAGAGGATATCCCCGGTTCAAAATTACTGGTCAAGCTCGACCTCGTGACACCGACCGATTTGACCAAACTCGAAGCTTTAAAAATACCGGTCTATGAGAATTTCGGTCGCTACATTTTGACCTGTACTGACCGAAGCGGTTTAGAATTTTTCAAAGCGAACAACTTTCCCTGTCAGATACTCGATGCCGAACCGGTCATGCCGGGCGAATATTACTCGGTGTTCGCGCCGAAAGGTTTGGATTGCGCGCAGCTATCACACTACGGTCGGGTTCTTTTACAGGAAGGTAATCGGGCGATCATTAAGACGACCCAAGCCCGAGCGTGGCGCATTCCTTCCCTGGGTTACGAGATAAAAAAACTGAGAACCAGGCCGGTGGTGAACAAAGCCACCAGCGCCGGAAATGAACCGTCGTTTTCTTACACCGCGGATACTTCCTACATCCAGCAGATGGTGAACCAGGTTACGGTCGACAGCGTGCAGGGATTGATTCAAAAACTGCAGGACTTCGGTACCCGGTACTCATCAACACCGGGGTGCAGTTTAGCCGCAGAATACATGAAGCAGCGTTTTGAAGCAGCAAACCTCAACGCTCAATTCCACAGCTACGAAGTGCTGCTGACACCGATAATCTATGATGTCTCGGCGGTCAGCGGTCAAGAGGCTTGGGCAGTCGACGAAAACGGAGAGATATGGCGGACCACCGATGGCGGAGGAACCTGGATGAATAAATACGTTCAACCGGAAAATATTCCGCTGTTAGGAGTTGAGTTCAAATCCTCGCTGCTCGGCTGGGCATGCGGCGGCGATGGGATCATTGTTAAGACAACCAATGGCGGTACCAGCTGGAACGAACAGACTCGCGGTCTGAGCTACCGGTTCTGGGATGTGCAGTTTATCAATGAGAATCAGGGTTGGGCAACGGGTGATTCCGGCAGGATTGCGCGGACATCGAATGGCGGTACAAATTGGACGGCACAAAATGTGGGCCAGGCGGTCGACCTCTACGGTCTTTCGTTTATCAACGCTAATAACGGCTGGGTCGCGGCTAATTCTCCCACCCAGGGAATAATTCTGAAAACTTCGAACGGCGGAACGAACTGGACTGTTCAGTATGAGGATACGCTGGCGGTGCTGTACGGAGTAAAATTCGTCGACGTTAATAATGGCTGGGTCGCAGGCATGAACAGCCGAACCGGCGCTGCCATAATTCTAAAAACAACCGACGGCGGAACGAGCTGGAACAAACAGACAGTTCCCGGCTGGGCTTTGATCGATGTCGATTTTGTAAATGCAACCACCGGCTGGGCGTGCGGCTGGGCAAATATCTTGCATACGACCAACGGGAATACCTGGACCACTCAAAGCCATGGGGTTTACGAACTCTTTTTTACGATCGATTTTGTGAACGCCGACTCGGGCTGGGTTGTGGGAGAGGGCGGAAGTGCGCTCGAAACCCATAACGGAGGGACGAACTGGAAGCCGGATACGGTTACCGCCGATACGGTTAAGTGGCGTAATGTGGTCGCAACGATGCCGGGCGAAGTTCATCCCGAAAGTACTTTCATCATCTGCGGCCATTACGACAACACCTCCGAGATGCCGATCGACAGTGCGCCGGGAGCGGATGATAATGCCTCGGGAACTACGGTGGCGCTGGCTGCAGCGTCAATCCTCAGCCAGTACCGGTTTGAAAAGACGGTGAAATTTATCGCCTTTTCGGGTGAAGAGCAGGGGCTCTTGGGTTCGGCGGCATATGCCCAGGAGGTGCAGGATACGATGAACATCGGCGGGGTTTTGAATTTTGATATGGTCAGCTTTTGTGAAGCTAAGACCTACGACCTGGATATTATTACCGATAACACCGCCGACAAGCTCCCAGGGCTTTTAGTCGATTCGCTTGCTCCGCGCTATACGACCCTTGAGGCGCACAAAGTGGTGGACCCATCCGCAACCTACAGCGACCACTCTTCGTTCTGGGACATTGGGGTTTCGGCGATATGCGCGATTGAAACCAATTACGACCAGAACCCGAACTACCATACCACGAACGACCTGGTTTCGACGCTGAATTTACCATTCGCCGCCGAGAACGTAAAATTAGGGGTGGCAGGTATCGCCTATTTAGCCGGTCCGATTGGACGACGGGGGATCGGGTCGGAAAAGCCGGTGGCAAGAGAACTGCGGTTTGAATTGAGCGCTGCGCCCAATCCGTTCAGCCGGACGGTGAAAATCAGCAGCCAGTATTCAGGAGCGAGTAGTGAGGGGAATACCCTAAAAATCTATGATTTAACGGGCAAGCTGGTTAAATCTTTTTATTTAACCAATCACCAGTTACCAATTACTATTGTGTCATGGGACGGCAGCGACGACCAGGGCAATTCTCTGCCGGGCGGCGTCTATTTCTGCTGCCTGGGCACGAACGAGCGGATTGCGACTGAAAAGATTGTGCTGACGAGGTAACGGGCAGCACTAAAATTTCGGGGATGGTTTTTAAGTGATAAAGCGGGTCGAGCCAGTTCTTAGAGAACTTTACTTTGTGGGAGCGACTTCCAGTCGCGAAGATGGGTAAAAAAACAGACGAAACGGTTGTTGTGCTTTCGACCATGGACCGAGTAACCTTTGATTTGGCGAAGTCGGCACTCGACGAAGCAGGGATTCCCTATATGGTAAAAGGCGAAGGAGGATACGGACTCGCCGCCTACGGGCTCTATTATGCCAACATGCCCCGCTCGATTATCGTCGCAAAGGAAGATGCAGCCAAGGCGAACGAAATTCTCGAGCCGTTGAAAGCTTCGCCCGCTGAAGGCAAAGAATCTGAGCAAGGGTAAAATCTGAGAGATTGACAGGTGTAATGGGGTTACTATATTTACGAAAAGAGCAAAGTATAGGAACGATAAGCGGATGAAAATTATTTTCGCAGTGGTTCTATCTTTGGGGATGGGCGTATCAGCCGCAGCGGTTGAGCTCATCACCAACGGTGATTTTGAAGCTTCACTCGACATCGGCTGGCACGAGCGGGTTATCAATGCCAACGACGGATACTGGGAGATAGCCCGGGATACGATTTATGATTATTGGGGATATAACGGTGACCACGATTCCGATTATGAGGCGACGGTTTTTAAAGGCAGGGATACCTTAGCCGAGCTGTCCCAGACGGTTGAGCTTCCCAGTCTCGACCTCGATTTCAGCATTACCTGTGCGGTCGAGGCGTTTGCCGACGCCTATGTTCTCAGTTTAGGGGCGGTGACGGTCGAATACGAGGATAGCGCCGGAACTCCGCTGGGTGGGACGGTCATCTACTGTGCCGTACCGTTCGACTATATCGCACCCGATTGCGATACGACCACGACCCATTTGTATCCGGCAACGATCGACCGCTGGGATAAATATAAGTTCAATATCGCCCAGGAACTCGCACATCTCTCCGGGGTAAATCCTCAAGCGGTAAAAAAGTTACGGGTTGCCCTTTCGGCATTCGGTATGTATCTTATCGACCCTTATGGGATGATCCGGACTTCCCGGGCAACGGTCTGCGCAGATGATATATCGTTGGTCTGGGAACCGGGGGATATTTTAGAATCCACTCCAGCCCCGCCTCTACTTTCGCTTTCAGCCGTGCCTTCGCCGGTGAAGACGACGGCTAAAATTTCATATACCACCCCTTCTTTTCATTATTATAAGCTTGCCGTCTATGACATCCTGGGCAAACGGGTCAGGACCTTATATGCCGGAAAGGCAGCCGAAAACTCCCAAGTTCTGACCTGGGACGGCAGGGATGAAATCGGGCAGCAGGTCAGCCCGGGAGTTTATTTTGTCAGACTCGATGCCGGCGACCGGCAGTTAGTCAGAAAATTGACCTATGTAGGTAAGTAGATTTTATTGAACTTTATACGATAAAGGGGAGGGAGTACCTTTGGGAATTCAACCATAGGCTTTTTCCTATAGTCATTTGTTTTGCAATAATTCATTTTTTAGTAGCGGTGCGATTGATGTCACTCCGCTCCATCTCCATCTGTGCTACGCACTTTATCGTACTCGATAGAAGGTCGAATAAAGCCGACTGCCTGATTGCCAAACGGCAGTCGGTGAGTCCGACCGCTCCTGGGAATAACGGTATGCCATTAAGCCATAGGGGGGAAGAGCACAAGTACATGTAGTGCGGGGCTTTAGCCCCGCTAAAAATAGAAAAGCGAACCTTAAGGTTCGCACTACATTCTTTACAAAAATGAGGAAGCTCCAGAAACAGATTTTCCGTTTGACAAAGGTTACACTCCGGACTAAACTTAGTCGCGGGGTAAGGAATGAAAAGCTCAATCCTTTTGATTTTTCTGCCACTCTTAATATGGAGTGAATGGGGGGAACCGGTTAAACTGCCACCCCAGATAAACAATATAACTGATAGCAGGAATATTTATCATGCACGATTATCCCCCGATGGACATCAGCTCTATTTTACGGATTGCGACTGGCATACCGATGACGACATCTGGGTCGCCCGCTGGAACGGTGCTGATTGGGACTCGGTGACAAGGCTCGGACCGCAGATTAACGACGACCAGCGCAACCTATCGCCATCGGTGACGGCTGACGGCAAGACCCTTTATTATGTTTCTTATGGTCGGAAAGGTGGTTATGGCGGTTACGATGTCTGGTTTTCGGAATGGGATTCGGTCGCGAAAGACTGGAGTGAGCCGAAAAACTGCGGATCGAACGTAAATACATCGGCAATGGAGTTCACCGCTTGCATCGCAGCGGACGGCAAAATGCTATTTTTCGATCGATCTGACGACATCTTCTGTTCCACCTGGCAGGATACGGGCTGGGGGCCGGCTGAGAACCTGGGGCCGAACATCAACACCTGGAGCTATGAATACTCCCCCTGGATTAGTGCAGACGGTAAGACGCTCTATTTTGCGAGCTGGTACAGCAACCACAATGGACCGGACATCTTCGTATCCTACTGGACCGAGGAAGGGTGGAGCAAATCTGAAAATCTCGGACCGCCCGTCAATCTCAGCTTCGGTCGAAACTGGAATGACAGCCCATCTTTATCGCCCGACGGCAGAACCCTTATCTTTGCCTCCAACCGGGGAGACACGACGAGCTGGCAGTATCTCTACATGTCGAAATGGGTTGGAGCGGTCGAAGAGAAGAAACCGGATCGGGTTTACCGCCCCATAGAAATTTACCCCAATCCGACCGGCTCTTCAGTGAAGATAGGATTCACTCTTCCGAAAGTTTCACAGGTCAAACTTGAGATTTTAGATATGCTCGGTCGAAAAGTTAAAACCATACTTGCTAATCAGCGTCTTGAGCCTGGTAGCTATAATCTAAACTGGGATGGCAGGGATTACAGAAATCGGATGCTGCCGGAAGGTGTTTATTTCGTGAGACTCACAACCCCGCTGCAGACGATTGTCAAAAAAGTGATTCTTTTGAGATAAAATCGTACCCGAGGATTTAACCACGAATTCGCCTCGGCTCGAAACGAGCCGCCGAAACGAGGCGCACAAATAAAGTAATGCAAAGTGCAGAATGCAAATTGAAAAATGCAAAATTAAAACCAAAAAATAACCACAGATAGACACGGATAATCCGGGATGGATCCAGACAGGGATTCAACCACGAAGAAATGAGAATTATCTACCACGGAGGACACTGAAGACACGGAAAAGATATAAATCAGGGAAATTTTACCACGAATGGTCACGAAAAAGCCCGAAGAAAATATTAAAACGGGTGAATAGGGTTAATATAACCAGGGAAGACACTGAAGATACGAAAAAAAACGCAAAACTTAAATTTCGTGTTTTCCCCCTTTCACCCGTTTCGTGATAATATTTTTAATTACCTTTTCAATCCCTTTTCCGTGTCTTCCGTGTCCGCCATACTACTTAGCGGATCAGTGGTTGATTTCGCTTCGCTCAATCTATGCAGCGCATCAAATTATTTTTCCTCTCTGTGCCGGTTTTTGTTTTTTATCTCAGCAATTCTTTCAATTCTTCGAACTGGCGCATCCGGACCGGGTGGCGGAGTTTCTGCAACGCTTTCGCTTCGATCTGCCGCACCCGCTCGCGGGTGATATTAAAGATCTGGCCGATTTCTTCCAAAGTCCGGGGCGTGCCGTCGCCCAAACCGAACCGCAGCCGGATGACCTTTTCCTCCCGTTTGGACAAAACCGACAGCGCTCCTTCCAGTTTTTCCTGGAGAATCGAAACGCCGGCAGCATGGGTGGGAGAAATCGCCTTGTCGTCGGCAATGAAATCGCCGATAAAGCTCGATTCTTCGTCGTCGATCGGTTTGTCGAGCGACACCGAAAACTGGGAGATTCGAGTTAACGATTCGATCTTCTCTTTCGGTATCGACAGCCGTTTGGCAATCTCGGCGGTGGTCGGCTCGCGGCCGTAGCTCTGGACGAACTTCCGCTGGGTGCGGGAGATTTTGTTTAATGCGTCAATGATGTGGGAAGGAACCCGAACCGTGCGGGAGTGGTCGGCAATCGACCGGGTAATCGCCTGCTTGATCCACCAGGTTGCATAGGTCGAAAACTTGAATCCTTTATGGTAGTTGAATTTTTCAACTGCTTTGATCAGCCCGCAGTTGCCTTCTTCGAGGAGGTCGGCAAAATCGAGTCCGCGATTGGTGTAGCGCTTGGCGATCGAAATGACGAGTCGAACATTACCCTCAATCATCTTATCCCGCGCCTGGAGAATCTGGTTTTCCAACTGTTCGATTCTTTTGAGCTGTTCCGAAATCTCCGAAGACTTGCGACCCAGAAATTTTTCGTGTTGCTTCAGTTTCGAACGGATCTGCCGGCGCTCGCGCTTGCCCTTCGCATCACCTTTCCGTTTTTCCAGAACCTTCAGACGGTCCTCATGGGCAACGATTTCTTTCGCGACCAGGTGAAAATGCTGAATGAATTTATTAATCATATGGTGCTGGAGCGACAGGTAGATGATCTTCTGCAAAATCTTTTCACGCTTGTTGGCGATGAGTGACCGCATCGCTTTCGTCTTGTCCTGGTGTAAAAAGGTCTTGAGCTTCGCCGTTTCCCGGGAAATGGCATTCACCCGCCGGATAAACCGCTGGCGTTCCTGCCACATCCGTTTTTTGTCGAACAGAGCGTCAAATTCGATCCGGGCGATCTGGTCTAATGACCGGGTGCCTTCTTCGACGCATTTGCATTCTTTCGCTAACAGTTTAATCATCCCAGGGGTGGCAAAGAGTTCGCGGGTAATCGTATTATAACCGTTCTCCATCGCGCGCGAGTATTTAATCTCCTCGTCCTTCGACAACAACGGCAATTTGCCCAATTCCCGGAAATAAGGTTTGGTCAGGTCTTCCGATTTCCGAAAAACCGGACGTTTTTTGACCTGGACCTCTTCGGTTTCGGAATCGGTAATCTGCACCCCCTGGTGCTGGAGATTCGTGATGATCTCTTCAATCTCCTCCGCCGAAAAGATGTCTTCGGGCAGGAGTTCATCCAGCTCGGTATAGGTAACGCGTTTCTTCTTGAGTAACTGGCGGTATAATTCTTCCAGTCGCTTCTGGTCACTCATTAACTGCTCCTTTTTTTGACTCTTTTTGCCGCCTGCTCCCCAACCTGGCGGAGGAGGTCCGAGGTTTCGTTCCCGCCCATCTCGGCTTCGGCAATGTGCCGGCGAATACGGGGAATCTCTTTTTTTGCCAAAAACTGATTGATAATATCAGGAAATTCCTGCGGAGAGATATTGACATCCGGATTCTTAACGTCGTCAAAGGCAAGTTCGGTGAGTAATGCATGGGTCGGCTCATCGGTTGCTTTATCAAGCAGGCCGGCCGGCCCCAGGTCGGAGTCGTTTTCATAGACCAGTTCTAAAACCTTTTTCAAACCCGGATGCTCGATTTTTTCAACTGGTAACTGCTGTCGGGCAATGGTGACGAGTTCTGGATTATGAACGATCGCCGCCACCAGCTTGCGTTCTTGCGAATCGGTCTTTCCCGACGAAGGGGTGGTCCGTTTGGGCGGTTTTTTCAAAATTTCCTTCGGGACCTTCAATACTTCGGCAGCTTTATTCAGGTAGAGCTCGGCGCGGACCGGGTCAGTAATCTCAAGGATGAGATCGGTCAGTTCCCGGCTCAGTCCGGCTTTCTCTTCGACCGTGGTCGGGTGGCGGAACCGGTAGAGAAAATCGATAAAATCGAATCCGGCCGCCAGCCGTTGGTTGAGTGCGGCAGCGCCCTCGTTTGTTACGAACAGGTCCGGGTCCTTGCCTTCGGGCAGAAGACAGATTTTCGGTTCTAACCCGACCTTCAAAAGAATTGCGAGCGCCCGTTTCATTGCCGCCGTTCCCTGGGGGTCGGCATCGAACAAGAGGGTGGTTTGGGTCGAGTAGCGTTTGACCATCTGCGCCTGGGCTTCGGTCAAAGCGGTGCCGAGCGGTGCGACCGCATTGAAAAAACCGTGTTCGTAGAGCGAAAGCAGGTCGAAATAACCTTCAACCAGGATTGAGCCCCCGGTCCGGATCGTTTCTTTTGCTTGGAAAAATCCGTAGAGGTTCTCGCCTTTTTTGAAGATATCGGTCTCGGGCGAATTGATGTATTTGGGGGTCCGTTCGGCGCTGAGCGCCCGTCCGCCGAAACCGATAACCTTGCCGCCAGAATTGAAAATCGGAAAGACGAGCCGGTCCCAGAGCCACTCGCGCAGTCTACCGTCCTCCCGTTTGGTCAGCATACCAGCTCGGAACAGCAGCTCATCGGTTAAGCCCGTTCGCTTCGCCTCACCGGTGAAGAAGTTATCCGAGGGGGCGTAGCCCAATCGGAACTTTTCAATCGTAGCACCACTCAATCCCCGTTCCCGGGCGTAAGTAAGAATCTTTTTGCCCCGATCGGTAAAGAGCTGGTTTTGAAAGAACCGGCAGGCGAATTCGCAGGCATCGAACAGCGGTTGATATTTTTCTTTCAATCCCGGGTAGGAGGTGGTTTCAAGACGGATACCGGCGCGGTCGGCAAGTTTCTTTACCGCTTCCGGGAAGGTGAGCTTCTCAAATGCCATTAAAAAGCTGATTGCATTGCCGCCGACACCGCAGCCAAAGCAGTGGTACATCTGGCGGTCCGGGCTGACATAGAAAGAGGGAGTCTTTTCGTTGTGGAACGGGCAGAGCGCTTTGTAGTATTTGCCCACCCGTTTCAATGGCAGATAGCCACCGACGAGGTCGACAATGTCGGTTGCCGCTCTAATTTCTTCGATCTGTTCCTGTTTAATCATTGTAAATAAAGGTACCAAAGATTATCACGAAATTTCGAAAGAACGAAATCACGAAAAACTAAAGGTGGTATTATTAAAACATAAGAACCTTTGATGTCACTTTGTTCCATCCATTCTCCGTATTTCGTGCTTTCTCGATTTCGTGGCTTTCGTGGTAAAAATGACCTTTTCTGTGTTATTTTCATCTCAGGTTTACAACCGTTATACCGCTGCCGCCTTCAAAAAATTCCCCTAATTGGAAGTTCTGCACCCGGTTGTCGGCTTTTATAAATTCCCGCACCATTCGCCGCAGGGTGCCGCTGCCTTTGCCGTGGACGATAAAAACCTTTTTTACCCCGCGGAATTGGGCTAAGTCCATAAATTGGGTCAATTTGTCCCTGGCTTCGAGCATATCCAGTCCCCGGAGCGACAGATGGGGATTGAAATCCTCCTGTAATATTGCCGGTTCTTCGGTTCGCCCTGGTTCGGGTTGTGGCGATGCGGTCTTTTCCAGGTCGTCGGGCGGCACCGATAGTTTGAGCGCCCCAAACTGAACCAGGATTTCATCGTCCGAAACCTGCATAACCTCGCCTTTACGTCGAAAGGTCTGAGAAAAGACCCAGTCGCCCGGTGCGAAGGATACGGGCGGTTCGGTCTCAAGCTTGGGTTTTTCCAGGTCGTCGAGCCGTTTTTGAATAAATCCTTTTGCCGTCCGGATTGTCTCTTTTGACGCCGTCTGTTCACGAATTTCTTTCACCAGCCGCTCGATCTCCCGGCGGGTTTCGGTGAGGAGCTTGCGCTGCTCGGTGCTAAACCGTTCCTGCTCCTGGCGCTGGAATTTGGAAAATTGGGAAAGCCGCTCTGAATAATCCTGGACCAGTCCTTCAAGTTCCTCGTTCTTGGTGGTGAAGTCGGTTTTTAATTTCCCGGTCTCTTCGATTTCGGTCTGGAGGGTATTGATCCGCTCGGTCAACTGCAGCCAATCCTTGTCGAGATAGGACCGGGCGTGCTCAATCAGCGAAGGCGAAAAGCCCAAACTCTCTGCAACCGAGAGTGCGTTCGATTCGCCGATCTGGTTCGGGATGAGCCGGTAGGTCGGGCCGTTTTTGAACTCCATCGCCGCATTCGCCATATCGGTTCGGCTCTGAACGAAGAATTTGAGCGGTTCTAAATGCGAGGTTGCCAGACTCCGGACGCCCCGATTTTTGAGCTCCTCTAAAATTGCAATCGAAAGGGCAGAACCTTCCTGGGGCGAGGTTGAACCGCCGAGCTCGTCCAGGAGCACGAGACTCTGCTTCGTCGCCCGCGCAAGAATCGATTTGATATTCAAGAGCGAAGAGGAAAAACTGGAAAGTCCCTGCTCCAACGACGATTCATCACCAATATCGGCATAGACACCTTCATAAAACGGCAGTTCGGTGCCTTCGTCTGCCGGCAGGAAGAATCCGGCTCGAAGCATCAAAGAAAAGATACCGACCGTTTTCAGGACCACGGTCTTGCCACCGGCATTGGGTCCGGAAATCAACAATACCGGTTTGCCGGAGTTGAGGCTGAGGTTCAGGGGAATCACATCTTGTTTCGCTTTAAGCAGGAGCGGGTGGCGGCCATTTTTAATTTCGATGGTGCCGTTGGAGGCGATTTTCGGCCGAACGCCGTTGAATGACAGGGCAAAACCTTTGCGGGCATAGAGGAGGTCTAAGTCGGCGATTATTGCTAACGCCTGGATAATTTCTGCCTCGCGCAGCCGTATCTCGTCGGTGAGGGTTTTGAGGATCCGCGCCACCTCTTCCAGTTCGTCCGACAACAGCATGGCTAATTCGTTCTGCCCGGCGACGGTCGCAGATGGTTCGACGAAGATTGTCTTACCTTTGCTCGAGCTCTCATAGACGATGCCTGAAAATCCGGACTGTGACTCGGTTTTCATTGGGACGACATACCTTCCCGAGCGCATCGTTACCACCGGGTCTTGAAACTTATCCAGTTCGTCGCGGACATATCCCTCTAATTGATTGATAATCGTCTGGCGCTTGCGCCGGATTTCTGTTCGCAGCCGGTAAAGCTGGGGAGTGGCGTGGTCACTGACTACCCCCGGTTCTTCGACCGCCCGTTCGATACTGCGAATAATATCCATGAAATCGGCAATTCGGGTAACCCGCTCGGCGACGAGCGGAGCCAGGTGTTTCGAGTCTTCGAACAGGGTTTTCGTCTCTCTGACCGCGCGCAGGCTCCGGGCAATGACGAGGAGCTGTTTCGGTTCGATGAGATGGGCAGCAAGAACCTTTTGCAGATCCGAAACCAGCCCCAACGGCGGTTCTTTCTCCAACCGGAAGAGCTCTTCAGTCTGGTCAAAGACCTCGGTCAGAGCGCGAACATCCGCACACGGCCGAAGCTCAAGCGCCCGCCGCCTGCCCAATTCGGTCTGGGTATAGCGGGCAACCAGGTCTAAGACCTTAGGGAAATCCAGTGCTTTGAGAGTATAATCTTCGATTATTCGCTCCGATAACCCCTGCGGAATACCTTCCGTCTTGCCTCCATCGATTTTCGCTTTTTTTTCTCCGAAGGTTTTTCGTAGCGCTCATGCCGTTTGAAATCTTTCAGAATTCCGGCTTGATCGCAGACCTTGCGAAAACGGCGAATAAAGCTTTCGTAGGGTTCGCCGTCTTTAACCATAATACCGGTCATTGATTTTTTCACCTCCTTTCAATTTGCTTATTTTAGTTTGAACTACAGATAGCGGCACCGATGGTGCCGACACAGATAGAAAACAGGGCTGAAGCCCTGTTTCTACGAATTTGTAGAAACAGACCTTTAGGTCTGTTGAATTTTCTTTTTTGTCATTGCGAGCGAATCCGCCACACTTCTTGGCGGTGAGCGTGGCAATCTCTTTATTGGCCACATTTATATGAGGTTGTTGAGCTCCTTTCAGTCGCTCTATCCTTTGGATTTGATGCTTCGCATCTATGCTTGGGCATAAGGTCGCCGTGCTCCTCACAATGACACGATAGAATGTCATTGCAAACCCGCTTAAGGCGGGTGAAGCAATCCCATTTTCTATCACTGGTCCGGATTTCATTTCAATAATGTAATCTTTTTTGTAACTGTTTTACTGCCGGTTCTCAACTGGCAGAAGTAGATGCCGGTGGGAACGCTCGCGCCGGCTTCATCCTCGCCGAACCAATAAACTTTAGACTCTGGGCTCTGGGTTTTAGGGAACTTTTTGATCAAGCGACCGGCGGCATCGTAGATACAAATGCTTGCTTGATCGGTCGCGGCGATTTGGTAGGAGATTTCAGTCCTCGTGCTGAACGGGTTGGGTGTAATCTGAAGTATAGGGATTATAGGTCTTGGTATATCGGTTTCGTTAATTACTTCCGTTGACCGTGAGAATTCAATTATTGTGCTATTCTGTATTCCATAGAGTCGGCTGGTATCATCGTTCCTGCCTTGTCCCGCGGTAAGGCATGCGACTGCTCCCTTATCTACCATCTCCCGCTTCCAGCCTGTAGAATGGTATGTGAATTCAAAAAGGCCCGTAGTATCCATACCGTTCCCATAAATATATGCATAGAGTCCTACCGTATTTTTTCTCACTAAACCTATCAAGAGAGGAGAAGGTTCAGGGCGCCAACCACCACCTTCATCAACCCACCAGTTATAGGGACAGCCTGTGATAGACCAGCCAGATAGCGAATAGCTGATTTCGTATATTACAGCATCATAGCAAGATATCATATAATTTACGGCCCCAATGCATACTCTATTTATACCATCATTTCTATCATTTCCTATCACCAGGGATGTTGAATACATTTCAGGATTTCCCGAAAAATTCAAAATTTCCTCGTGCCACTGACCAGACGAATAGGTAATTTCACTAAATGATACTCCCGCCCATTGGGTATAAAGTCGTAAAGTATCATCATTTCGTCCATCTACTGCTGCGAAATCACCCCCCATAGGTTCTGGAAATGAATCGGTTTTAATTATTTCCCACACTCCGTAGCGATAGGTAAGTTCATAAAGGTAAAAAATTTGGTATTGGTGGGGGACGAGATACATTCTAATTGTATCATCATTTCGCAAAGGTGAAGCAAAGACCGGGGAGGCAGAATCCGGAAGTAAATAACTTTCCTTAAGCCAGCCACCATTTGCCCAAGTGTACTCATAAAGCGTGTCGGCTTTTGTAGTGTAAATTCGATTTATGCCATCATTGTGGGCAGGAGAGATGACTAAGTTGGAACCGGCTTTTCCTACAATTCCCTTTTGCCATGAGTAATTTCGATAAGTTGCCTCCCGGAGTAAACTGTCATCGCTTGTCCAATATAATCTCACCGTATCGTCATTTCTTCCTTTACCAAATATTAAACTAACCGGTTTATACGGTCCGGAATCGACCACCGCTTTTGTCCAATTCGCAAAGGTCGTCACGCTAAAGACCAACAGCCAGAGGCAAATAGCTAATTTCACATATCCCCCAGCTCGTAGAGCAATAGTGATAGTGCGGAGATGGCGGCGGTTTCAGAGCGCAGACGGCGAAGCCCTAAAGAAAAAGTTCTTACCGCCATTTTGTTGGCAAGGTCGATCTCTTCCTGGGTGAAGCCGCCTTCAGGACCGATGATCAACAATACCCGTTTTGGTCGCGCGGTTACCAGGTCGGCGATTCGTTTGCTGCGCTCACCTTCCCAGGCTAAGAACGCTGCCTGATAGTGGTCTACTTGGGCTAAGATTTCGTTAAAATTCATCGGTTCTCTAATTACTGGGAGAATCGAGCGCTTCGAGCTCTTCATCGCCGCGATGGCGATGCGGGTGAGCCGTTTAGGCTTACCTTCGCCTTCCATCGTCGGAAGCGAGCGCTGGGTGATAATTGGAATAATTTCAAAGACGCCGAGCTCGACCGTCTTTTCAACCAGCGTATCCATTTTCGGCGCTTTGATGAGCGCTTGTGCCAGAGTTATCTGGGCGAGCGGCTCCTGGGGCTTGCGGGCTTTGGAGACGATCGTGCAGACGACCGCATCCTCGGAAACCGAATCGATCACTGCCCGGTATTCAAAGCCCTCACCGTCGGTCACATAGATTCGCTCACCTTTCTTATAGCGCAGGACCGTGGCGATATGGTGTGCTTCATCCGAAAGAATTTTTAGCTGGTGCTCGGTAATGTGTTTTTTTTCGGTATAGAATAATTCCATTAGTAGTTAAAACGCGGATAAACGCAGATATAGACGCGGATGGACGCGGATGGAATGAAACACTCGATAGCAGGTCGGATAAATCCGACCGCTACGGTATCAGAGTAAAATAGCTCCATTATCTTCGCTTCCTCGGTGGGGGAACCTCGGTTGCAAGTTTAGCAAGGCGCTGAAACAGTTCCTTTTCTTCGCCCGAGAGTTTCTTTGGTATATGGATAAAGACTTCGACCAGCTCATCGCCGCGGCCGCCGCCCAGGTGCTTTATACCCATACTGCGCAGCCGGATGACCGTGCCCGACTGGGTAGCGGATGGAATCTTCATCGGCTGATTGCCGTTCAAGGTCGGTACCGATATCTCACCGCCCAACACTGCGGTTGCGATCGAGATCGGAACCTGAACGACGATATCGTCTCCGTGACGGTTGAACAACGGATGCTCTTTCTCTTCGATTTCTACAAAGATATTGCCTCGACCGCCCGGACCGTAATTGCCTTCACCCCGCAGCGGTATGTAATTCCCTTCAGCGACGCCGGCCGGAATATTGACCTTGATCGTTCGCTGCTCCCGTATTCTTCCTTCGCCATTACACCGGGGGCAGCGGTCTTTAACAATCTGGCCCGTGCCTCCGCACCGCTCGCACGCGGTTCGAACGATCGATTGGAAGCCGAAAATCGACTGGCTTCTTCGGGTCTGTTCGCCGCTGCCTTTACATGCCGGGCAGGTTTGAACCTCTTTACCGCCTTTGCCTTCGCAGACCGGGCAGCGTTCGTAGCGGTTGAGGGTTATTTCTTTCGATGTTCCTTCGGCGATCTCTTCAAGCGGCAGTTTCATGCGCACGTGAATATCTCCGCCCGTGGTTTTCGCCCGCCGTCGGGTGCGGGCAGTTCCGAAAAAGGCATCGAAGATACCGCCGCCTTCAAACAAGCTGCCCAGGTCGAAGTTGTCCCCGAAAATATCCTGTAAATCCTCGGTGTGGGAGAAGTCGCGCCGCCACTGGAATCCACCGGGACCGAACCGCTGGGACACGCCTTCGTGGCCGTACTGGTCGTAGAGCTGCCGTTTGTTTTTGTCCATCAGGACCTCGTACGCCTCAGACAGCTCTTTGAATTTTTCCTCGGCACCTTTGCGGTCGGCAGGGTTCATATCCGGATGGTACTGCTTGGCGAGTTTCCGATAAGCCTGTTTGACTTCGTCATCGGATGAGTTCCGGTTTATACCCAGAACCTCGTAGTAGTCGCGTTTTGCCGAAGGCATGGCTCAGGGAGTAGGCAGTAAGGAGTGGGCAGTAAGCAGTGGGAAGTAGGGCGTCACTTCTTGCCTTCGTCGTCGAAGACCTGGTAGTCGGCGTCGACTTTGCCTTTGCTCTCTTCGGGCTTCGGTTCAGGACCAGGTTCTTGCCCGGGTTGGGGACCGGCATCTTTTTGCGCTCCTGCCCGTTTATACATCTCTTCCGAGAGTTTGTGGGTAGACTTCTGGAGCTCATCCATCGCCTGCTTGATTGTGGCGATGTCATCACCTTTCATTTTGGTTTTGAGCTCTTCGATTTTGGTTTCGATAGCTTTGCGGTCGTCAGACGAGACCTTATCGCCGAACTCTTTTATATTTTTTTCGACATGGTAGATAAGCGAGTCTGCCTGGTTGCGGCTATCGATGACCTCCCGATGCTTCCGGTCGTCCGCCGCGTGTCCCTCGGCATCTTTTATCGACTGGTCGACCTCTTCTTTCGAAAGTCCGGAAGAGGCGGTAATCCGGATCGACTGCTCTTTTTGAGTTGCCAGGTCCTTCGCTTTCACCTCCAGAATTCCGTCGGCGTTGATGTCGAAGGTGACTTCAATCTGGGGAACACCGCGCGGCGCCGGTGGTATGTCGTAGAGCTCGAACCGGCCCAAAGTCCGGTTATCGATTGCCATGTCCCGCTCACCCTGGAGCACATGAACGGTAACTCCGGTCTGATTGTCGTCAGCAGTGGTGAAGATCTGGCTTTTGCGGGTCGGGATGGTGGTGTTACGTTCAATAATCCGGGTCATCACTCCACCCAGGGTTTCGATGCCCAATGAAAGCGGGGTGACATCCAGCAGCACGACATCTTTCACTTCGCCGGCCAGGACCGCAGCCTGAATTGCAGCTCCGACCGCAACGACTTCGTCCGGATTGATGCTCCGGTTGGGTTCTTTACCGAAAAATTCACGCACCAGCTGCTGAACTTTTGGCATCCGGGTCTGCCCGCCGACCATAATCACCTCGTCGATATCCTGGGGCCGAAGTTTCGCATCTTCCAATGCTTGCTTGACCGGACCCAACGACGAACGGAGCAGGTCTTCGACCAGCGCCTCGAGTTTTGCCCGGGTGAGAGTCAGCTCGAGATGCACCGGACCGCGCCGTTCATCGGAGGCAATAAACGGGAGGCTTAAGGTCGTTTCCATCGTGGTCGAGAGCTCGCACTTCGCTTTTTCCGCCGCTTCTTTGATCCGCTGCATCGCAGTCCGGTCGCGGGAAAGGTCGATGGACTGTGATTTTTTGAATTCGTCTAAAACCCAGTTCATCACCCGTTGGTCTAAATCGTCGCCGCCTAAATGGGTGTTGCCATTGGTCGATTTGACCTCGAAAATACCTTCGCCGATTTCCAAAATTGAAATATCAAACGTTCCACCGCCCAGGTCATAGACCGCGATCTTCTCCGCTTTTTTCTTATCGAGTCCATAGGCTAACGATGCGGCGGTCGGTTCGTTGATGATGCGCAGCACCTCCAAACCGGCAACCTTGCCGGCGTCTTTCGTCGCCTGGCGCTGGGAATCGTTGAAGTAGGCGGGAACGGTAATGACCGCTTTGTCGATCCGCTCGCCGAGATACGCCTCGGCCGATTTTTTCAAATACTGGAGAATCATCGCGGAAACCTCGGGCGGGGAATAAGTTTTGTCTTCAACCGAAACCCAGGCATCGCCGTTGGGCGCTTCGACCACTTTGAACGGAACCATCTTCATCTCCTGAGTTACTTCGGTGTAGCGTCGGCCCATAAACCGTTTGATCGAATAAACGGTATTTTCCGGGTTGATAACCGACTGGCGTTTGGCAAGGGTGCCGACCAGTCGTTCTTTACCAAAGGAGACGACCGAAGGTGTAATCCGACCGCCTTCCGGGTTGGGTATGACTACCGGTTGACCCCGTTCGACAATTGCTACACAAGAGTAGGTCGTTCCTAAATCGATTCCTATAACTTTTGCCATACTGACACCTCCTTAAAATTTAAATAGCAGTAAAAAACTTTTGTAATAATAGCCGGGTGCGGTTGGTTTTATTCTTCACCGCCCGATTCGGCTGTTTTCGGTTTTGAGACTGTCACCAGCGATGGTCGGAGAACCCGATTATTTAAGAGATAGCCTTTGGCGATCTCTTCGATTACCGTATTGGGCGGTTTCTCTTCGGTCTCAATGAAATTGACCGCTTCGCACCGCTTGGGGTCAAACTCGTCGCCTAAACAGGAGTATTCTACCAGCCCGTGCTTTGCCAGCGCTTCCTTAAACTGCCGGGAAATAATTTCAATTCCTTGATATAAACCTTCAAAATTCTTATCAACGCTTGCCGACAGTAGTGCCCGGTCCAGGTTCTCGAGAACCGGGATCAGAGCTCCGAGGAGGTTTTCATTCGCCGAATCCCGGAAGCTCTCCATGTCCCGTGCCACGCGCTTGCGGTAGTTGTCAAAGTCGGCCAGGGCACGTAAATAATTGTTATAATTCTCCTCTGATTCCTGGCGTAACCGATCGAGCTCTTGTTTCAGGCGGGTTACCGGCCCTTTTTTAGGTTGTTCCATTATGTATATCTATTATAGTGAAAAAAAGGCGAGCGTCAAGGTCGTTCGGTTAACCGCCGAACACAGGGAAAACAAGGGAATGAGGCTGTCCGGGCACTTCCATGATTAAACTGACACGTAAGATTTTGAAAATCAACGAGTTACCGGAATTGACTTTTTGTTATTATTTCTCAACGGGAATGATTCTACAAATAATCCCAATCGTCCCATCGTTCTTTTATCCATGAAATCAATGTTTTTTAAGCAGGTTCTTCCCCATTTATGGTTTAGCTGGTCGCCAGGAGTGCATCAATATATAAACCTATGCTACAAGGAGGGATAGTGTCGGATAAACCCGACCGCTACAGCCGTAGTGCCGAGGCTTGTCCTCGGCTGGGTCGGGGATAAATTGTGGGAGCGACTTCAAGTCGCGGAAAATCACAAAATTTTTACTAGGAGTCTGTCGGAGAACATCTATGGAAGAAAAACGGGGGGAGATAAGAGCCGATATAATATCTGGTTAAGGTGTCCGGTGGGAAAGATAGACACTAATTTGCCTCCTTTGAAGAATACAGTGGGGGAAAATTCAATTTTGAATTTTCTTCACTCGGTATTCCGACACACTCCTAGGGAGCGGGTCGAAGGATTCTGGCTGCCAACCTTAGATATTGAAGAAGATAAAGATAATTTTACGGTCAAAGTTGAACTGCCGGGAATGAAAAAAGAAGAAATCAAGCTTTCTCTCTCCGGCGAAACCCTCACGATCAGCGGCGAGCGCAAACACGAGTCCGAAGAGAAGAACAAGACCTATTATCGGCTGGAGCGGGCATACGGCAGGTTCCAACGAACGGTGAGTTTGCCTGCCGAGGTCGATGCCAACCGGACCCGAGCTACGTACCGGGATGGAATTCTCACCCTGACTATGCCCAAATCGGCAAGGGCAAAAGCGAAAGAGATTGCAATTGAGGTGAAGTGATCCGGTAGTCGGAGAGACTTGGTAGTCGTAACGACTACTTGAAATTGCGGGGCGGATGCAAACCTGCCCTACTGTAAAAATAGAAAAATTGAAGGGCAGGTTTGAAATTTCCGCCCCGGACCTCTCGGATTAAAAAACTGACGGGGCGGAAATCATTCCGCCCCGTTTTTTATTCTCCTAAGCGTTGCTGGCGACGGATGTCCAGTCGAGGAGCAGACGGGTCATCCTCGCGGATAGGAGTTGGAGCGACTTTCGGAAAAAGATCAAAATGGAGAACCGAACCATTATAAATCAGAGCAGAGCCATCGGCCATTGGGGATGCGACCTGGTAGAGGCTGCCTCTGCCCGGTGTATCCTGTTCATCAATTTCGGCGCGGTAGACATTGTCTAAGAAGTCCCGAACCTCGGACTTGGTGATTTCGCCCTGGTCGTGTCGTTTTAAGGCATCGATGACGTAGGAGCGGAGGAGCTTTTTCCACATTTTATTAAAGAGTTTGTGGTGGGCAAAAATGTCAGCGCAAACCAGGCGGTCACCGATCGCTACGACCACACCGATAGTGGTGGAGGAGCGTTGAGGGAGGTCGGCAAAACTTTCTTCGTAAGGTTTGCTCTGTCCTTGCACTTCTTTACTCTCATAAATTTTACCAAAGGCACCGGTAGCCGGACTTACTCCTAAAGCAGCCTGGGAGCGGGCGACTTCGTTCCAGACCTCGGACTGGTCTTTCGTCTCGGCGGCGCGCTGTCGCAAACCCGGGCTTGCTGCAAATTCTTTGGAATAGAACTGGTCGGAGACCGCAACCCAGCGTCCGTGCTCGACACAGTAGACCGGAACTTTGAGCCAGCCCGAACGGGGAGGAATCAGGATGTCGTTTTTCAGCATCCGGTCCTGCTTGGCACCCACCACAACCTCACCGGACATGCCGAAGATGAGATCGTTACTCTTGTTTTTCAATAACACCGTATTCACTTCGCCCTGGTCTACTTCCCGGATAATGAGCAGGTTTCGTTTGAAGCCTTCGTCCAGGGTCAGATAGTTCCGGGAGTCGGTCTGGTTGCTCAGGGTGATGGGAAAGATTGTGAGATTTTTGTAGTGATACGGGGTTTCGATTGAGATGCGGTCGATGAGGCGCGTGATTTCATTGCCGGGATATTTGGTGAAAGTATCCTGCGTCTCTTGCGAAAAGACAAACACGGAAGAGACACCGATGACCGCAAGGACGGCTCCGACGGTCAGGAAGGTCGATACGATTTTCATTTGCTCCTCCTTTCTTTTATATGCCACGGTCTTGCCGTTCCGGTCGGCGGT
Organism: uncultured bacterium; assembly: GCA_964356135.1. Classification (GTDB taxonomy): domain Bacteria; phylum Hydrothermota; class Tepidihabitantia; order CAYHGV01; family CAYHGV01; genus CAYHGV01. Next base: position 4,747 of record CAYHGV010000017.1, on the reverse strand, counting down.
CGGCCAAGCCTGGGTTTTGCTGAGTGTTGACGGTCGTTGGTTCATTCATGCTGTTTCTCCTTGAACCTATATAACACTCTACCGCGTATAAAATTCCTGGTTGCTCGTCGTTTCGAACCGAACCGGCGGCGGCTGAATCAGTGGGCGAGGAGTAGGGCATCAGGTTCGGCAAAGGGTTGACACGAGAATTAGTTTTCTTATCTTTAGAGTAACATGGGTTTTAAAAATTTCGTCAAAGATTTTGCCGAGCGGTTTACCAACGACATGGCAATTGATTTGGGAACTTCGTCGACACTCATTTATGTGAAAGGGAGGGGGATACTGCTGCGGGAGCCTTCGGTCCTGGCAATTGATAAAAAAGAAAAAACGATGATTGTCGGCACCGAGGCAAAACGGATGATGGGGCGGACCCCGAAAGAGATTGAAGTGATACGACCGATGAAGGATGGGGTGATCGTCGATTTCTCAATGGTTGAAATTATGCTCAAGTCCTTAATTGCCCGGGTGCAGAAGAAGCGGCGGTTTATCCGTCCCCGGGTGATTGTCGGGGTTCCGTCCGGTATTACCGAGGTCGAGAAGCGGGCGGTCGAGGATTCGGTTGCCTCAGCCGGAGCCCGGGAGGTATATCTGGTTTCTGAGCCGATTGCGGCGGCAGTCGGGGTCGGCTTACCGGTTGAGATGCCGACCGGGAACATGATCGTTGATATCGGCGGCGGTACGACCGAGATTGCGGTCATTGCTCTTTCCGGCGTGGCGAGTCTCAATTCGATTCGGATTGCCGGTGATGAGATGGATGAGGCGATCATCCATTTTCTCCGGCGCCGGCACAATCTCGTCATCGGCGAGCCAACCGCGGAGGAGATTAAGATTAAAATTGGTTCGGCGTTCAACGTCAATGACGAGGAGACTCTGGATGTTAAAGGTCTTGACCTGGTTAACGGTATTCCCAAGACGGTTCCGCTTTCGAGCAATGAAGTGCGGGAAGCCCTGCAGGAGCCGGTGGAAATGATTATCGACGGAATCAGGCTGGCATTGGAGAAGACCCCGCCCGAGTTGGTGGCGGATATTGTCGACCGGGGAATTTTTATGTCGGGCGGCGGGTCGCTCTTAAAAGGGCTTGACCTGCGGATCAAGGAAGAAACCGGACTGCCGGTGGTGGTGGCGGATAATGCCCTGGACTGCGTCGCCTCCGGTGCGGGGAAAATTTTAGAAAACATCAAAGGGCATGAGAAGTTGATTTTGAAATCAACCAAGAGGTAGTTTTGAGGAAACAGGGGGAAACCGGCCTGGTTGCCGCCCTGGTGGTTGGTGCCCTGGTTGTTTACTTTCTGCCCGTCAAGTTCAAACTCACTCTGACCGAGCTGCCGGCTCGAATATTGCTCATGCCGCTCAACTGGACCAAACATCTCCAGGCGAGCATAATCAGATTAAAAAACGATAACGAACGGCTCAGCCAGCAGGTGAGCGAATTGCAGTATGCCAATATCGCCCTGCGCGAAGATACGCGCAGAACGAATGGCGATCTGAGTTTAGCCGGATTTGTTTTCAAACCGGCACAGGTAGTCGGCCGGGACTTTCAGACCTTGGTGCGGTCGCTCGTCATAAACCGGGGTGAACGCTTTGGTTTGAAAGCGGGGATGGCGGTGCTGGGTGGTGGCGGGCTTGTGGGAAAGATCATCCAGACTACGCCCTACCAGTCGGTGGTCGAAACGATACTCAGTCCTACCCTGCGCATGGGTGCGCTCGACCAGCGCAGCCGGGTCGTTGGGATCGTCAAAGGACCGGCGCTGGCGATGGATTATGTAGCGCTCGATGAAGATGTTATGATCGGTGATACGGTTGTGACCTCGGGTTTGGGTTATATCTTTCTTCCCGGGCTGCCGATCGGGGTGGTAGCGACCGTCGAGGACGACCCGGGCGGAATTTTTAAACGAATCAGATTAAAACCGCTGGTGCGGGTCGCGGCGATTGAACAGGTCTCGGTCGTGATTTCATGTACCGAACTACCACGGGCAGTCGAAGCGATTGCCGAATCGGCTCAAATTCAAAAAATGAATAAAATTCGAAGAATTGAATTTAAACATGAGCGGCCTTCTCTACCCACCCGCCGGATTGAAGCCAGCCAGCCATTCTAAGAAGATTGTTGCAGCCGTCGATTGTCGGTGAAGATTTTTCTCCTGGTTGTTAGTGTCTACTGCCTTTTTTTAATTCAGGTGGTTCTGGGAAGGTTTGCACCCGAACTGACAGCCGTTTTCGTCATTGCGGTCGCCTGGTATGAGCGGGGTCACGTCGGACTGGTCGTGGGGTTTTTTGCCGGGTTTCTTGCCGGACTGGTTACACCCCAGCTGTTGGGGCTCGATATCGTGATCTACACCGGGCTTGCCTATCTGGTCAGTTCGATAAAAAACTATCTCTATTATTATCAGGTCTTCGCTCCGGTGGCGGCGGTCTTGGTGATCGTTATCCGCAACCTGCTTATCTGGGGTATCAAATTCCCGCTCGGTTTTTTACTCCCTTCAATCGGTATTACTCTGGTCATTGCCCTGCCCTTCTGGGTTTTGCTCCGGAATGCCTTCCAATGGAAGACCGGCTGATACGGTTTCGCATCGTCCTTTTGATTTTAGGTATCAGCAGTATTCCAATTTTTGCACGCCTGGTCCAGCTCCAGCTGGTTTCCGGTACCCGCTATTATCAACTCTCGGAACAAAACCGGATTCGGAGGGTGTACATTCCAGCCCCGCGGGGCAGGATTTACGACCGGCAGGGTGTTATCTTAGCCGATATTCGACCCGCATTTGCAGTTTCGGTTGTCCCCCAGGAACTCGCGCCCGGCTCAATAGCCAATCTCAGTCGAATCGTCGGAATGGACGAGATTATGCTAAAAAAAATGATCGAGCAAGACCTGCCGCCGTCGGTGCCGGTCAAGGTCAAGCGCGATGTTGACTTCAGTATCGTGACAAAAATTGAAGAACACGCAAGCGATATAGCCGGGGTGATCATTGAAGTCGAGCCGTGGCGGCGTTACCGGCAGGGAGAGGTCTGTGCCCATGCCCTCGGCTATGAAGGTGAGATTTCACAGTCCGAGCTCAAAGAGCGTGCCGACTACCGGCTGGGTGATTACATCGGACGCGCCGGTATCGAAGCGATTTACGAATCGTATTTAAAAGGAAGAGACGGCATCGAATATGTCGAGGTTGACTGCCAGGGCCGCTCGTTGGGGTTGCTGTCCGAAAAGCGTCCACTCGCTCCCGAGCCGGGCCTCGATGTCTACCTGACTTTGGATTTTCGGATTCAGGAGCAGGCGTATGAACTGGTGAAAGAGTATGACCGGGCAGCGGTGGTCGGGATTGAACCGGCAACCGGCAATGTCGTCTGTCTCGTCTCCAAGCCCGCCTTCGACCCGAATCTTTTTTCGACCCCGACCGCTTCTGAAAATCGGTTCAAGCTGTTTGCCGATGAGGGCTCACCGCTCTTTGACCGGGTTTTAATGGGCCGCTATCCGCCCGGTTCAACTTTCAAACCGGCAGTTGTCCTGGCAGCGTTGGAAGCAGGGCTGGTCGATTCTACGACCGCTTTTTCCTGCCCGGGTGCGTATCAATTCGGCGGCAGGAGTTTTCGCTGCTGGAAGACGCACGGCCGGCTGGCATTGAAAGCGGCGATCATCAACTCCTGTGACTGCTATTTTTATCAGTTGGGCAGGATGGTCGGTATTGACCGCTTAGCCAATTTTGTCCAGGCCGCAGGTCTTACCGGGCGAACTGGAATTGACCTGCCGAACGAAGGAGCGGGGTTTGTGCCCGATACGAAATGGTATGAACGCCAAACCGGCTATGTTCCACCCGGTGCGGCATTGAATTTGGCGATTGGCCAGGGAGAAGTGCTGGTCACACCGCTCGAACTTGCCTGTTTTTTTGCGACGATTGCAAATGGCGGCGAGAGCGTCAAACCCCACCTCTTATGGACGATTAGGAGAAACGGAGCAGTGGGTGAAGCGGCGGCTCGGAGCAAACCGATTTTTGAGGAATCTGATTCGCAGTCGAAGCGCACGCTCAAAGTAAGCTCTCGGCAGCTCCGGTTTTTACAGGATGCGTTGTATCGGGTCGTGGAGGAGGGGACTGGAGCCGGAGCAAAAATTGACGGGGTTCGGGTTTCGGGTAAGACCGGGACCGCTCAGAATCCGCATGGCAAAGACCATGCCTGGTTTGTCGGCTATGTCGAGAACCGGATTCTCTTCTGCGTGCTCCTGGAGAATGCGGGAATGGGCGGGGCACGGGCGGCACCGATTGTCAGGGAATTGATTAAGGAGTATCTCCGGCTCAATGGCTAAGAAATCCGACTGGTTGATTGCCGCTTCGGCGATTGCGCTTTTTATAATCGGTGTATTAATAATCTCGCGGGTACCGGGTGGTTTTTTCTATCGCCAGCTTTTATGGTTTGCATTAGGGTTGGTCGCTTTCGGTGCCTGCTTCTTTTTGCCGGTTAAGATTTTTTACATATCGACCTGGCCGTTCTATTTTTTGGTTATGATCTTATTGGTGCTGGTTCTTTTTTTAGCTGACCGGCATCCGCGGCGCTGGTTTGACTTCGGCGTTTTCAATTTTCAACCGTCGGAGCTGGCGCGGATGGCGGTGGTCTTTGCCCTTGCCCGGTATCTATCAAAAAAAGAGCGACTTGAGTTCCGATTTTCCGACCTGACCGTCCCGGTCATTATTGCATTAGCGCCGGCACTGCTGGTGATCGTTGAACC
>CAYHGV010000016.1:0-38465 GCA_964356135.1 uncultured bacterium | reverse complement strand
GAAAATTCGAGAATTTCGAGAATTTAAAGCTCGGTTTTCACGCAGGTTTCAGGTTGAAATAAACGACGGAAAGATTGGACCACAAAGGGCACAAAGAACTTCAACCACAGATCCGCCACGAATATTGGCGGACACGGAAGACTCAGAATACAATTGAACCACAAAGAACACAAAGAAGAGAACTAAGGCGGATTAACCACCGAAGACACGGGAAAGAGAGTAGGGAGTAAAACATAGGGGATTTTGAACCACAAAGAATATTAACCACAGATAAAATAAAAATTAAACCATTTACCCTGTTAGATATGCAGAAATTATCTAACAGGGCAAGAAGGACACAAAGTCGTAGTCCGACCCTTCAGGGTCGCAAGAGATTAAAAGCGAAACTAAACCTCGGCACCAAAGGTACCGCTTCGCACTATACGGTAACTCAAAGCTTACGTTTTTTGCCCATCTCGTCTTGGATCTTTCCTTTGTGCCCTTTGTGGTGAATTTTTTTAGTCGTAGTGCGACCCTTCAGGGTCGCAAATTTGGGACGAAGTTCACCGGACTCGCTCCGCCCTCTTCTTGACAGAGCAAAAATGACAGCTATACTCGTCTCATGAATTTCGAACCCTATCGGATAAAAGTAGTTGAAAAAATCGGTTCTACCACCTTCAACGAACGTAAAAAATTTTTAAAAGCAGCCGGCTATAATCCCTTTCTCATTCCCGCCGATAGCGTTTCAATTGACCTCGTTTCCGACTCCGGCACCTCGGCACAGTCGTCCGAGCAGTGGGCACGGATGTTCGCGGCGGACGAGGCATTCGCCGTTCAAAAAACTTACGAAGTCTTTGTAGAAAAAATAAGAGCGCTGACCGGTTTTAAATACATTTTTCCCATCCACCAGGCACGGGCGGGCGAGCATATCATTTTTTTAAATCTGGTTACACCGGGAATGACTGCCGTTGCCAACACTTTTTTCGAGACAACCCGGGAAAATATCCAACTCTTAGGCGGGGAAACGATCGACCTGCCCGCATCCGATAAAAACTTTCCCGGGAATATCGCTATCGACCGTCTGAAAGAGCTCTTGAAAGCGAAACCGGTTGGGTTTGTGCTTATGACCGTAACCAGCAATATCGCGGGCGGCCAGCCGGTCTCAATCGAAAATCTCCAAGCGGTTAGATCGCTCACCCGACACTACAAACTGCCGCTGATTATTGATGCCTGCCGGTTCGCGGAGAACTCCTATTTCATCAAAGAACGCACCCGGGCTTTCAAAAATAGACCCATTCGAGCGATAGCGAAAGAACTGTTTTCGTTCGCCGACCTCGTTTATTTCAGCGCCAAAAAAGACGGGCTCTGCAACGTGGGCGGTTTTATCGCAACCAATGACCGCGCCCGCGCGGAAAAAATAAGAGACTTGATCCAGCTCTTTGAAGGTTTTTTCACCCACGGCGGACTTGCCGGCCGGGATTTAGCCGCGATTGCTCAAGGGCTGGATGAAGTAGTCGACGAAAACTATTTGAAGTTTCGCATCGGGCAGGTCAGGTTTTTAGGCAACGCCTTGGCAGAAGCGGGCGTGCCGGTGACGATGCCGTTTGGTGGCCATGCGGTTTGTGCCGATGCCGAAGCAGTTGCGCCTTATTTGAAAGAGTTTGCCGGCTTCTCGCTGGCAAGTGCGGTGTATCTCGAAGGCGCGGTCCGGGGAGGAGTGTTCGGCGGCAAACTGGGCTCGGGTCACGAAACCTTCCGTTTGGCAATTCCCCGCCGGGTCTATACGAATTCCCAGTTGGAATACGTAGTCGAAGTTTTAAAAGCCTGCCAGAGTCGCAGATTGAAACCCTTGAAACTCCGCTACCAACCAGAACATTTAAAAGTCTTTACCGCACAGTTTACCCCGTGAGAAAACCCTTCCCGAGACCAACATCTAAAAAGACGAACATGAACACAACAAATTTTGGGCGAGACCTGATTGGTCAAATATTTCTAACGGGGTTTTCCCAGTGAGCCCTTTTTCTCAGATTGCCCCCTATTATGATACGCTGATGAATCATATCGATTATCCCGGCTGGGTGGAATATATCATAAAAATATTCCGGGCTTTAAAAAAAACACCGGAGGTGATTATCGATGTCGCCTGCGGTACCGGTAATGCCGCGTTGCTGTTAGCAAAAAGTGGCTTTCGTGTCATCGGCGTCGACCAGTCAGCGGGAATGCTTGAAATCTTTAAAAAGAAAGCGGCAGGACTTGACATAACGTTTGTCTGCGCGGATATGAGAGGTTTTACCGTACCACAACCGGCCGATGCCGCCATCTCTTTGTTTGACAGCATAAATTATCTCTTAACCGAGGACGAGTTAGAACAGTGTTTTAGAACCGTGCATCAGAACCTGAAGCCGGGCGGGCTCTTTGTCTTCGATATGAATACAATTTTCGGCCTTTCCACCCATTGGGGTAATTCGATTACCCTGCGCGAGGTGGGGAATATTTATTCGATCTGGAAAAACACCTATGATTACAAAGATAATATCTCGACCCTGCATTTGACCCTTTTCGTCAAAAACAAGCAGTCCTACGAACGGATGGACGAGTTGCACCGGGAGCGGGGTTATCCGGCTCCGGTCATCGAAAAACGCTTAAAACGAGCTGGCTTTGCCAAAACTCACTTCTACCAGCATCTCTTTTTTACGCCTCCGTCCAGCCACACCGCCCGGATGATGATTGTTGCGGAACGATAATGAAACCACAAATCGACACGAATAATGATAAATTCACGAACCACACAAGACCACGAATTCGCCTCGATCCGCCACGTTTCTTGGCGGAGAGACGCACACGAATGAACACGAATTAAAAAGAGGTTAAAAGTAACATGTCCTCAACTTTCCCAACGGACTATCTAACCGGGTTCATCGCCGATCTCCACATCCACTCGAAATTTTCCCGCGCCACCAGCCTCGATATGGTCATACCGCGCATCGCCGAATATTCCAAGCTCAAAGGAATAACCCTCGTGGCAACCGGTGATTTCACCCACCCCGAATGGTTAACGATGCTCAAAAAGGACTTACAACCCAATGGCAAAGGTCTTTTTTCCTGTAACGAAACCTATTTCATGCTCTCGACCGAGGTGAATAATACCTACACCCGGAAGGGCGAATTGCGCCGCATCCACAACCTCATTTTTTCTCCTTCCTTTGAAGACGTGGAAAAGATCAACGCCTTTTTAGGTCGTTACGGCAACCTGAAAGCGGATGGCCGCCCCACCCTCGCCCTCGATTCCAAAGATATGTTAGAAACCATTCTCGAACTATCGCCTGACTCCTATCTCGTTCCCAGCCATATCTGGACACCCTGGTTTTCATTGTTCGGCGCAATTTCTGGATTCGACAGCATCAAAGATTGCTTCGACAATCTCGCCGATAAAGTCTTTGCGTTGGAGACCGGGCTCTCTTCCGACCCGGCAATGAACTGGCGCCTCTCAGCACTCGACAATTATACCCTGATCTCCAATTCCGATGCCCATTCACCGTCGCGCATCGGCCGGGAGGCAAATGTTCTTAATTGTGCACTCGACTATTTCGAGATTAAAGACATTTTCAAGAAAAAAGACACCAGCCGGTTTTTATATACAATTGAATTCTTTCCGGAAGAAGGCAAGTATCATTTTGATGGCCACCGAAAATGCAATATCCGGCTCGCACCGAAAGAATCGATACTCAACAATGACCTCTGCCCGGTCTGCGGCCGGCGCCTGACGGTCGGCGTACTGCACCGGGTCGAAAGCCTGGCTGACCGGGAGGAGGGTTTTGTGCCGGCGATAAAAATCCCCTTTAAAAACCTGGTCCCGTTGGAAGAAATTATTGCTGAGGTGTTGGGAATGGGCAGGGACACTGCCGCAGTTAAGAATAAATACCTCTCACTGGTCAAAAATCTCGGTGGTGAGTTTGCCGTTTTACTCTCCGCGCCCGGTGCTGAAATTGAAAAACATTCCGATAGCCGCATCGCCCAGGCGATCGAGAAGGTGCGGAACGGCGACATTACCGTTCTCCCCGGTTACGACGGTGTCTTCGGCACGGTTAAAATCTTCGGCGAAGAGCAGGCAGTCGAACAAAAGAAGAAACAAGAACAGATGGGGCTCTTTTGAAAGACGCAGGAGGCACAATAGACGCAGGAAATGCAGGAAACGCAGTAAGCGCAGGGCATGCAGAAGATGCAGGAGACGCAGGAGATGCAGTAGGCGCAGGAGACGTAATAAATACAGAAAGGGCAGGAAGTGCAAAGAAATGGAGGTGAACGGTGAAATTCAAGTATGAAGATTTGGAGATTTGGCAAATTGCACTCGAACTCATTAGAAAGATCTATGGAATTCTAAAAAAATTTCCAAAAGAAGAACTTTACGATTTGACTTCCCAGGGAAAACGGGCGGTAGTTTCCATAGCCTTAAATATTGCAGAAGGAAGTGGACGCCATACCGACAAAGATTTCAGCGTCTTTATTAATCGGTCAATCACTTCGCTCCAAGAGGTGGGCGCTGTTTTGAAAATAGGGATAGAACTAAACTATATTTCAAAAAATGATTACACAGAAGCTTCGCCGCTTATTGAAAAAGAATATTTTAAACTCATTGCCTTTGCTAAAACATTGAGGACCGATGCTTCTCGACGGAAAAGATATTCGGATACAAAGTAAGAACGCAGTAAGCGCAGAAGCGCTAACTGCGTTTTCTGCGAATGGAATGATTCTGCGGCTCCTGCACTATACCGTTCCTGCGAATGAAATGATCCTGCGCCTCCTGCGAGTGCAACGATTCTGCGATTCCTGCATCCTTACTTCGGAGGTTTTATGAAAAAATTGTGGGCGCCGTGGCGGATGGAGTATATTGAAGAATTAAAAGAAGGAGAGTGCATTTTCTGCACCAAACCGAAAGAAAACCAGGACGAAAAAAACCTTATTCTCTATCGAGGGGATATTTCCTTCATCATTATAAACCGCTATCCCTATGCGAATGGCCATCTGATGGTTGCGCCGTTCCGGCATTGTGCCTCGATTGAAGACCTGACTCGGGCCGAGGCTTCGGAGCTTTTCGTCCTCGTGCAGAAAGCGGTCGGGGTCTTGAAAGCGACGGTCAATGCCGAGGGGCTCAATATCGGCATCAACATCGGTCGGGCGGCGGGTGCGGGTATTGCCGACCACATTCATATTCACATCGTTCCCCGCTGGCACGGGGATGTCAACTTTATGCCGGTTTTAGAAAACACCAAGGTCATTTATGAATATCTGACCGAAACCTACCGGAAACTGAAACCCGGATTTACCGCGTGAGTATCTTCTGTTTTCTCTTCATCATCGGGGTTTCTGCCTCGGGCTGGCCCCGTGGAATAAATACCACAAATATTCCACCGGGCTGGCAGCAAGAGGTTCGCTATACCATCGAGGTAAGTTTAGACACCAAAAACCACACGCTCGTCGGTAACGAGTTTATCGCCTATCGTAACCATTCACCCGACAGTCTCAATGTCATCTGGCTTCACCTCTATCCGAACGCCTACCGCGAAAGAAACACCGTGTTCGGCCTGGAGTCTGAACGCATGCAGAGTTATGGCTTCTCGTTTGCTTCGAAAAAGGAGCGCGGGTATATTGAGATTAAAGACCTGAAGGTAGCCGGCAGAGCCGTGCACTACGAAATTCAGGAGACCGAAATGAAAATACCTTTACCCGCGCCACTCGTTCCCGGCGATTCGATAGAATTGGAGATACGGTTTTTGTTGAAAATTCCTGCATTCTTTTCACGCCTGGGGCATTCCGGCAAACACTACGAGTTGGTCCAGTGGTATCCAAAAATAGTCGTCTACGACCATCGGGGTTGGCATCCCGATGGCTACCATGCGATCGGCGAATTCTATGGAGAGTATGGAACATTTGATGTCGCGATTACCGTGCCTGCAAATATGATGGTTGGCGCAACCGGAATTCTGGTAAAACCCAGATCGGAGCTCGATTGGATGCGCAAACCGATTCAGGAACGCAAAAAGCTGAAAGCTGATTCGCTGAAAACTCTTTCCTTCCATGCCGAGAATGTCCACGATTTCGCCTGGGTGGCGGATCCGGATTACGTTCTTCTCGCGGATTCACTCAACGGCGTCGCGATCAATGTTCTCGCCCGGCGCAAAAGTGAAAAAGACTGGCGGAAAGTCACAGGCTATGCCAAGGATGCACTGAACTACTACCGTCAATGGTATGGACCGTATCCCTACGCTTCGCTCACCGTTGCCCAGGGAAGTTCTACCGGTGGTGGAATGGAGTATCCCAACCTCGTGATTATTTCCTCCTCCAGTCCTTCCTGGATCCGCGGACTGGAAACGGTCGTGATCCATGAAATCGGCCACCAGTGGTTTTACGGCATTTTAGGTTCGAATGAACTGGCGGAAGCCTGGCTGGATGAGGGGATTACTACTTTTTCCGAGATGCGCTATCTTGAAGCGAAATACGGCAAAGACAATTATTTCAACTGGCCCCGGTATTTACAATACCTGCCGAATATCGGCGACCGCTATTATCAGAAACTGGTTTACTTTATTGCCGCCACCAACGCTCTGGAAAAACCAATCCTGACACCGGCGCATGAATTTAACGATAATCCGATTGCCTACGCAAGTGTCGAATACTCAAAAGCCGGTTTTGTTATCGACATGCTGCGCGCTCAGGTCGGAGAATCAATCTTTGGCCAAATCATGCAACGCTATTACCAGGAGTATCAATTCCGGCATCCGACCACCGACGACTTCGTTCGCACCGCCGAAACCGTCGCCGGTGAGAACCTCGACTGGTTCTTTGACCAATGGCTGACGACGACCCAAACCTGCGATTACAGAATAAAAGACGTGCACCGCGAAGAGCGGGAAACGAAAGTGGCAATCGAAAGAATCGGTGGAATTGTAATGCCGGTCGAGGTGATGGCCGTTACCCGGAATGGCGGGACCGTCATTCAAACCTGGAATGGGAAAAACCGGCACGGAACAATCACCTTTACGACCCGGTCGCCGGTTAAGCAGGTCGTTATCGACCCGAACCAGCGATTATTGGAAATCGACCGCTGGAATAATTACCATCCGAAAAAAGTCGACATAAAACCGATTTTTGATTTTCCCAGCTTTGACGCCTACCAGATTTTTTACTGCCCTTATATCTGGTATAACGGCGGGGATGGTTTGGAAATAGGCGCATGGCTCCAGGGCCGGCGATTTATTGACTACGACTTTCTCAAAGGCGAACACCAGTGGAACGCCAGCATCGTCTATGGTTTTCGGAGCCAGACCTGGAGACCGAGTTTCCGCTATCTGACCCCGCTTCCGTTTTTCGACCGTCGGGTGCGGCTCGGACTCGGCGGCAGTCTCTCCCGGATTGAAGCCACCGGTGAGTTTGGGTTTAATGGAAAATTCGGACCGGTGCTGAAACTGCCCGCCTACGAAGTTGGTGTAAAGTATGAGTACCGACACCTCAAAGACCTGGCAGCTCGGGACACATTGGATTGGGAGTTAGCCCGAACCGGCGCGGTTAAGTTGAATCTCTCCCACAGCTATCTTCTCCGACGCTGGCGTGGTCAGGAACGATTTGATTTGAATTGGTGCACGACGATGCTGGGTGGAGATACTGATTATCTTAAAATCAGCGCGGAGCTGAACCAGACCTTCCGGTTAACTAAAAAACTCCGGATCAATCTAAGATTCTTTGGCGGCAACATCTGGAGCAAGGCTCCGGCCCAGCACCAGTTCTTCTTATCCGGCAGCCTGCTGCCGACCCCATCCGAGCCCTTGACCCTTGCTTTTCTCGGGACCTGGGCGACTCAGGAACACTGGCACATTACCGGTGATGGTAATCTCAGAGGATATGCGGGCGAGCATCGCCGGGGAACGTCGATCGCAGCCATCAATCTGAATCTTGCCGGACTGCCGGTGCCGGTTAAACCGTTCTTCGATCTGGGAACAGTAGGAAACGGGCGAATCAATTTCGAGAACTTGATGGCGGATGGAGGCGTGAGCGTGAACCTTGGACCGCTCTATGCCGATTTTCCCTTCTGGAAGAACGCGCCCCCGGCCGGCGAATCCCACTTTCAATTCCGCTGGCTTGTGGGAGTGAATGTAGCGTTGGGTGTTTCTTTACTGTGAGGTGATCGATGAACGAAATACGAGAACAGATTTCTCCGGCCGAAGAACGATTTGAACGCGCACGTCACACCTGGGGATTCTTTATTGGTCCGGTCGTTTTTTTGACGCTGCTGATTATCCCGATGAACAACCTCTCCTATTCTGCTCATACCTTAGCCGCAATTTTAGGCCTGGTCGTCAGCTGGTGGGTGACCGAACCGATCCCGATACCGATTACCGCGCTCTTGGGGACCAGCCTCTGCGTCATCTTAGGCGTGGAAGGTGTGAAAAAAGTCTTCGCGCCGTTTGCCGACCCGATCGTCTTCTTATTCATCGGCAGTTTCATCCTCGCCCAATGAATGCGGGTTCACCGCCTGGACCAGCGGTTCGCCTTTTCGGTTCTCTCTTTTCCCTGGGTCGGGGGAAGCAGCCTGCGCGTCCTGTTCGTCTTCGGGGCGATCGCCGCCGTTCTCTCGATGTGGGTGTCGAACACCGCAACGACCGCAATGCTCTTCCCGATCGGGCTCGGGATCGTCAACACCATCGCCCAGCTCCATTCGAAGGAACCTTCTAAATTAAAATACTCGACCGCCGTGATGTTGATGGCAGCCTACGGTTCATCGGTGGGCGGAATCGGCACGCCGATCGGCACTCCCCCCAATCTCATCGGCATCGGAATGATCAACCGCCTGATCGGAATCCGAATCACATTCTTCCAATGGATGATATTTGCAATTCCATTAGTCATCATCATGTATGGAGGATTGTTTCTTTTGCTCAATCTGCTCTACCCGTCGGAATTTAAACAACTGACCGGGATTAAGGAGTTTATTAAAACGAAGCGCCAGGCGCTCGGGCCGATGTCGGCCGGCGAACGGAATGTTCTCATTGCTTTTCTTATCACGGTTCTCCTCTGGGTTTCCCCCGGAATAATGGCAATAATTTTTTGAACCGGTTCTCGACCCTGCCTCTGGTATGAAAACCATATTCCCGAAGGGGTCGTGGGAATAATCGGTGCCGCGCTCCTCTTTTTTCTGCCGGTCAGCCGCGTTAGAAAATTCGTCCCGTCAGGCGGCAAAGATCAACCGGCTTCCCCCCAAAAAACGGAACCGTCTAACGAGATCCATGGGAAGGAACGGACATTTACCCTTTCCTGGTCAGATGCAGTTTCAATCGACTGGGGCACCATCCTGCTCTTTGGCGGCGGCCTCTCCCTCGGCAGCCTGATGTTCTCGACCGGACTTGCCGACAGTGTCGGAAAAGGGATATTATCACTGACCGGCGCCCACAGCCTCTTAGCCATCACTGCGGTCGCAACCGGCATGGGGATAATAACCAGCGAGCTCACTTCCAATACTGCATCCGCCAATATGGTTATCCCGATCATGATTTCATTATCAATTGCCGCCAAGGTCAATCCTCTGCCGCCCGCATTAGGTGCCTGTCTCGGCTCAAGTTTCGGTTTTATGCTGCCGGTCTCTACTCCGCCCAATGCGATCGTCTACGGGTCCGGGCTGGTGCCGATCACGAGAATGATAAGAGCCGGAATACTGTTCGACATCTTCGGTTTCCTGTTGATTGTGTTCGGGATATACCTGTTATTACCGCTGCTCAGTCTTTTTTAAACCATGCCCGAATCGAGGAAACTTCCACCCGTTGTTGCATAACGGGTTATTCGCGCTTTCGATCCTTCGTGTTCTGGCTACTTACTCTTGTGAGTTTCAGGATTAACGGATAATCTTAAGAAAATCGGTCGCAGCAGGGAGGCGGGCCGGGTCTAAAGGAGGGCAAAAATGATGCCCCCCTGCCGCTGGCCAATTTTAACATCTCACGCTCATTTAATTATAAAGCAATAGTGGTGCCAAATTTTCAAAAATCGCTGGTTTTCTTTTTTGAAAAATGCTCGATAATCCAATGCTAAAAGACCTGCCGCAGGACACCAAATCAACTCCGTTATCTTTAGCGTTAAAAATTTCTCAAAAATGCTAACCGGGATTTCTAAAAGGATAATTAATGATCTCTTTTTTGGTGAATTTTGAAGTAAAAAAGAAGGGGCCCTCCTCTTGGGGGTGTGCAGACCGAATTTCAAAAGGCAAGGTCTCAGGAGGACCCTTCAATATAGTATATAGCAATTTGCGTGCCAAAAACAGCAATATCTTAAGTTGTTGTGATTTAACAACTTATAAGGCTGACTGTTCCATGGTGCTTAAATTTTTGCCGCTTTTTCAGCAGTAAAAATCAGTTTTCTTTGTAAGTGAGTGTAAGAGAAGAAGATATACTATGCTTACTTTTCAGCAGATATGCCGTATTTTATCAATGAATATGCCAAAATGTGTCTCGTGATACCCAATAGCTTTGCAGCTTTAACTTGATTGCCCTGAGACAACCGAAGCGCTTTTTCGATCAGCCGTCTCGAAAGTTCTCCTTGCAATGCTTCCAAATCAACGCCTTCTGAAGGAAGGGTTTCAGGAATGTTAATCGTGACGGTCGAAGCCGGTCGTGAAAACACCGGTTCCAGGAGGATATGACGGGGTTGAACCTCATTCCCTTCGGTTAAAATCACCGCCCGTTCGATCGTGTTACGGAGCTCCCGGATATTGCCCGGCCAGGAGTAATCGGTCAGCATCTCCATCGTCCGACTCGAAATGCCTAAAACCTGTTTTTTAAGGGTTCTGGTAGATTCTTCGATGAACGCCTGGGCAAAGATCGGTATATCTTCTTTGCGTTGCCGTAACGGTGGCAGCTTGATATTGACAACTGCCAGTCGATAGAAGAGATCTAAACGGAAGCTACCGGCATTGACCGCCTCCCGCAAATTTTTGTTACTGGCGGTAATAAGCCGGGTATCGGTGTGGATATCTTTTATTCCGCCCAACCGTTTGAAGGTTTTCGTTTCCAACGACCGCAGGAGTTTCGCCTGGGCATTGCTCGATAAATCGCCCACTTCATCTAAAAGGGTAGTACCGTTATTGGCAATTTCTAACAGTCCGGGCTTGGAACGTTTAGCATCGGTGAACGCCCCTGCTTCATAACCGAAAAGCTCCGATTCTAAAAGGGTATCGGGAATCGCACAGGAGAGGTCAATAAATGGACCATCGGCACGATTCGAGTGCCGGTGAATGAACCGCGCCATGTATTCTTTGCCTGAACCAGATTCGCCTTCCAGCAGCACCGTGATGCTTTCGCTCGCTGCCGCTTTGAGAGCCAATTCGTACACTGGTTTCATCGCCGCCGATTCTCCGATAATATAGCTAAACTGCTTTTTATCTTTTTCTTTAAGGAACCAGAGCTCCCGCCGGGCACGGGAACGCGCCAACACCTCTTTGTTGAGCAACAGTAGTTCTTCCATCTCAAAGGGCTTAACCAGATAGTCGGTTGCACCTGCTCGGATCGCCTCAATCGCATTTTTGACCGAGCCGTAGGCAGTAATGATAATGACCGGACAATCAGAAACCTCCCGGATCGCTCGCAAGACCCCAAGACCATCGATATCGGGCAATTTCAGGTCGAGGAGCACCAATTCGAACTCTTTGTCGGCGAATGTTTTTATTGCCTCGGAGCCGGTATGGGCAATCGCCACCTCGTAGCCTTCGTCCTGTAAGAGCTCGCTTACAAAAAAAGCGAATTTTTCTTCGTCGTCAACCAAGAGCACCGGTTCTTTCATACCTTCTCCGTAATCAAACGAACGATGAACGTCGTCTCCTGACCGGGTTTACTCTTGACCGTGATCGTTCCGCCATGTTCTTCAACAATCCGCCGGACAATCGTCAGGCCCAATCCGATACCCTGGGTCTTGGTGCTGAAAAATGGGTCGAATATCTTTTCCAGATTCTCCTTCGAGATGCCCGAACCAAAGTCGGTTATTTCATACCGTAAAATCGAGAAGCCATCATTGGCTTGGAGAGGCGATGAAATCACCGATCGAACCGAAACTCGAATTGAACCACCGGGCGGAGATGCTTGAATAGCATTGAGCATTAAATTCAAAAAAACCTGCACCATTTTCTGGGGGTCCATTCGATAGTGCGGCAGCGCTGGCTCGAAATCGCGAACCAGCCGTATCTGGTGCTCGGTCAATTGCGGTTCCAGTAATTTCAGTGCATTTTCCAACGGCAGAAGCGGATTCTCGTTGCTGAACTCAGGTTCTTTCGGTTTAGAAAAGACCAGCAGTTCCTTTAAACAGGAATCGAGTCGCTGAATTTCAGTAACAATTGCATCAAAATGTACCCGCTGCTCTTTCTTCGGTTCGAGACGCCGTTCGAGGAGCTGAATACCGGAGAGGATGGCGGCTAACGGGTTCTTAATCTCGTGGGCTAAGCGGGTAACCGTCCCACCCAGGAGCGCCAGGTCCCGAACGTGCCGCTGTTCGGCTTCCATCGTCTTGAGCGGGGTCAGGTCAACGAAGAGCCCGACCGCACCGATTGTTTTTTTCCCCGCATCGGTAAGAGGTGTAATGCTCATCCCAACGGTCAGGTACGAACCATCGGTCTTTTTAAATTTCGTTTCATGATAGACCAGGGACTTCCCGGATTTTAAAACCTGTTGAAATGGGCACGAGGAAGTTTCGAATGCTTCACTCAGCATCCGGGGGGATTTTCCGACCAGTTCCGTCGCTCCGACTCCCAGGAGCTCCGCCATGCTCCGATTGCATATCAACACCTTTCCTTCGGTATCAACATACATCACTCCGCTCGTAAGATTTTCTATCACGGCGTCGGTCAATTTTTTAAGCATAACGGTTTGTTCGTAAAGTCGGGCATTTTCAATGGCAATTCCAATTTGTGTCGCCAAATTCTGGAAGGTTTGGAGGTCAGTCTCATCAAAGGCGTTCGGGTGAATATCGATTACGCCAATGGTCCCAATGACGCGCCCTTTTTGCTTGATTGGAACCGCAAGCTCCGCTCGTGTTTCTTTTGTCTCTTCTAAATGGTAATATCGTGGTTCTTTACTCACATCATTCACCATCAGTGGCTTACCCGTACGCGTAACCCAGCTATTGATTGAATTTTCGCCGATCGCGATACGGAATTTCCCAACCAGCTCTTTGTAGATCGTGCCGCTCACCGCGCGCATCACGAGGTCATTACCCTCCACCAATAAGATATAGGTATGGTAGAGACCGAAGGTCTCTTTCAGGGTATCGGCGATTGCCGGAAACAGACGCTCGAGGTCAAGGATAGCGGTAATTTCTTCGTTCACTTTACGAATTGCCTCCAACTGTTTCAACCGCTTCTCTTCCTGAGCGAAGAGTTGGGCATTCTGAATGGCGATCCCGATCTGCTCTGCCAGATTCTCGAAAGTTATGCGGTCGGTCTCATCAAACGCATTGACCGTGAGCTCGCCAATACCCAGTACCCCGGTCACCCGTTCATTAACCTTGATCGGAACCATTAACATCGATTTTAAATCTTTTATTTCCTCAAAGCGATAATATCCCGGTTCTTTATCCACGTCATTAGCAATCACGGGCCTTCCGGTCGAGACCACCGTTGCAGTCAGCGAACGTTGGGTAAGCGGCAGGCGAAAATTCTTTAAAATCTTTTTGCTCCTTTTGACCCCGGCCCGAGCGACAACTTCATTCCCTTCAATCTGAACGATGTGGATGGATTCATAACCAAAAATATTCTTGATCGTTTCGACAATCGTCTCGTACAGTTTATTCAAGTCGACAACCGCGGTAATCTTCTCACCGACCTTATGAATTGCCTCCAGCTGTCGGGCTCGCTTTTTCTCGGTAGCGAAGAGCTGGGCATTCTGAATGGCAATCCCGATCTGACCGGCCAGGTTCTCGAAGGTCACGAGGTCGATCTCGTCAAACGCATTGGCTGTCGGGTCTCCGATACCGAGCGCTCCGATCACCCCTTTGCTTACCTTGATTGGAGCCAGTAACATCGATTTTAAATCTTTTACTTCCTCAATCCGGAAAAATTTTGGTTCCTTTTCTAAGTCATTACTAATCAACGGCTTACCGCTTGTGATGACCAATCCGGTCAGCGAACGTTGCGAAAGGGGCATGCGGAAATTTGCTACCGACTGCTGGCCCAATCTGGTCCCCGATTTAACGACGAATTCATTTCCTTCCACCAGCACAATGTAGTTCGTATCGTAACTGAAAATATCTTTGATCATCGCAACAACCGTGCGGAACAGGTCGTCAAGGTCGACAATCGCCGTGATCCTCTCGCCGACCTTATGAATTGCTTCCAGCTGTTGAGTTCGCTTTTTCTCGGTGGCGAAGAGCCGGGAGTTTTCGATCGCGATCGCCAGTACATCGGCAATCTGCTGCAGGACCGGCAGGTCGACTTCGGTAAAACCGGCACGTTGGCGGCTCGCCAGATTCAATGCGCCTATCACCTGCTCGCCGACCATCAGGGGTAGATTGATGCGCGAACGGAAACCGGCATCATAGAGCGCTCGTTCACCCGGATAGTCGACTTCGGTGTCTAAATCCGGCGTCAAATGCGGATGGCCGGCAAGCAGATCTCCGGCCGAGGCAGTAGCCGATAGGGGCAGGGTAGTTCCTTTGTTCAATTCCGGACGAGGCTGGTCTAAGGCGACCATGGTAAAGTGCTCGAGGGTTTTATCGATGATGGCAAGACTGACCCGCTCACAACCGGTGAGCGTACGGAGTCCTTCAACGACGGTCTGGAAAGCACGTTCGAGATCCAGATTGTTAGCAAGACTCCGCATGATATCACTGACAATTGTCTTTTCCTCGACCTGGCGTCGGCGCGCACTGTGGAGCCGGGCGTTCTCAATTGCAACCACTGCCTGATTGGCAAAGATCGTCAACAGCCGGAGGTGTTCCGACGTAAATGGTCGATGGAGTTTCTGGTTAAAAACGGTCAGACAGCCGATAATCTGATCTTTCACTCTCAATGGCACAATGATTGCATTCCGAATGTCGAGGTCATCGACGATAGTATTAAGTGCCCGGCTATCTTTTTGAACCTCATTGGAAATAATTGGTTCGCCATTTTTAATAACCAGGTCCTGCAAAGCATCTTTGATTTCAATCTCCGTGCCCTCCATTTTAGTTGCTCCCTGCCCAACGCAACCTCGATGAACCCGGTACTTGCCATCCACGCTAACAAGATTTATCCAGGCGCTGGTAGCACCGGACAGCCGCCGAGCCTGGGTCGTTACCAATTTTATCACTCTCGTTTCCTTTAATTCTCCGCCCAGACGGGTCCCCAATTCCTGGATGCTCTGAAGTTCGTTGAATCGCTGAGAAATATCTGAAAAGAGCTTGGCGTTTGAGATAGCAATCCCAATCTCCTCGCCGACCGCGGTCAGCAATGCAACGTCTCCCGGTTCAAACCGTCGGACCCGGTACGTCGCGAGTTGCATTGCACCAATGATTTCGCCCTTTGCCTTCAGCGGGACAAAAACTCCTGACCGAATCTTTAACGCATTCATCTCATTTGGAGTAATAAGGGCATCCTTCTCCAGGTCCTCTACGACATAGACCCTACCGGTTCTAAAAGGTGAATCCTTCGAACTTCCAGGTTTCCACCGGCTCTTCTGGCTAACAAAATCGCTCGGTAATCCTTTCTGCTGCTTCAGCACCATCTCGTGCTCAACCTCATCCCAGAGATAAATACCGCCAATATCGTGTTTCGTCGCCGCCAACACCTGATCCAACACCCGGCTCAACAACTCTTCCAGTTTTAAGGACTGGCTGGCGATGTGTGCCACATTATAGAGGGTTGCTTGCTCTGCCGCTCTTTTGGTCTCCTGACTATAGAGTTCAGCATTTGCCAGGGCGATCGCCACGTGCTGGCTGACCTGCTCCAGCCCTTGAATCGTCTCCTCGTCGATTATACCTCGAGAATGATTGACGATTTCTAATAATCCGTATACTTTCTCGTTACCGGTTATCGGAAGCAGTACGCCTTCGTTTGAACGATACGGCTTCCCGCTGGTCATACATGTCTTTCTGAGCTCATCGTTGAACGCGGCACTTTCGCCTGAGGCGGTTTCGGATTGGCGGGCGACATGAATCAACTCGCCGGTCTCAAATTTATTCAAATATAACGCGACCGAACGGTAGTGTGTCATTCCCTGAATAATCGTAACGACATTTTTCGATAACGATTCGACGTCCAGAAAATGAGTGAGCACCCGGGAGATGGAAAAATAAGCTTTCACCCGTTCCGCCATTCGATTGAAAACATTGCCCAGCTGTTCGAATTCATCTCGGGTTTTAATGGTTACTCTCGCTTCGTAGTTTCCACTCGCCAATTGAGTTGTCGCTTGTCTCAGTTTATTCACCGGACGAGCGAAGAGTATGCTTCCCAAAAAACCGACGAAAACGATCCCGATGACTGAAAAGATCAGGATTTCTAATCCGGCATGCTCTAAACTGAGGACCGAAGAAAAAGCTTGCGCATACGGCTGTTCTATCACTACCCACCAGGTAGTGGCAGGAACCGGTGCATAGGCAACAAACATTTGAACTCGGCCCCGGTGATACGGTCCCGCCCACTCGGCCGAATCGGATCGTATCCTACTCACTACCGGCGAGCTGGCACCATCGCTCTGCTGGCTGAGAGCCGGCGGAAAAATCTGACCGTGCTTATCGACAATATAGATTAATGATTTCTCGATCGAGCCGCTTTGCGCTGACAATCTCTGGTTAATAAAGCTGAGATCAATCTCGCCGACCAGCACCGCCCTAACCGAACCGGCGGCAGACCGGATCGGCAGCGACATAAAAGCGGTTGAATCTCCGATGAAGCCTGAAAGATAAACCGTGCCGCTTGCCAACGGTTCGGTAAAATATAGTGCCCGGGCATTATCCATTTTCTTTAATTTTGATGTTGCGGGAACAACGATTTGAGGTTTACCGGTCGGGTCTAAAAGAACCAGGGATTTAACCACCGATATTCTTTTCAGGGCGGAGACCAAGAGTTCTTCGCTGACATGAGGATGGAGTTCTTCTAACGCACTGAACCCGTTCTGCACTTCCTGAAAACGATCTCCTATTTCATCGGCTAACGAGCGGACCTCCAGTAACCGCCCAGTGTACACCGCCTTCTTTTCAGCTTTCATGTCCCGTTGAAAAACAGAAAACCCGAACAAAAAAACAGGAAGAATTATTAGCACAAGCCAGAAAAATAACAGCTTATACGTGAACTTCATACTCGCCCAACCGGATAAAAAACCGAGCGCAATCCGGGAAGGGTTGAGATACTCTCCGACCGCTGACCAGTATAAACCAACCGGCCGGGCGTGCCCGCAATCCTTCTTCGGTCTGCCGAATTTCTCTTCATCGTCTGCTCGATGACCGGTACTACAAGATTCATTTTTTTGTCCAGGCAAATCTTTCCGGGTAGCTCAGTCCCCATCGTTGCCCCCTCTATTCCAGGACGGTGTGCTGGCGTCGCATCTGCTCCTCGGTAATATCCAGTTCCTGCATCAACTGGGCGATGGCACCTTCAAAAAAAACTAACGCCGAGAGCTCAAACAGCGAACCCAGCGGCGTCAGGACAACTTTACCTAAAAGCTGACGTGCATCATAGCCGGTTTCTTGTGCTCCGCGTTGTGCGATTGGAACCAGCACCACAACATCGGCAAGAACGGTTAACGGTGAAGTTCGATGACCGGTAATGGCTGCAACCTTGCCACCGATATGGTGAGCGGTGCGGGCAATTTCTACCACCGAGCGGGTTCGACCCGAGCCTGAAACCGCGACCAGCATATCCTGGCGGCTGCGCATTGCCGGCACCACCGTCTCACCCACGACAAAGGTTCGTTTTCTCAAATGAACCAGGCGCATCGCAAATGCCTTTGCCACCAGTCCGGACCGGCCTGATCCCACCACATACACCCGGCGGGCATCTTTGATCATCGCGATAAACCGTTTCACTTCGTCATGCCTGATCTTGGTGACGACCTGCCGGATCCGCGCTAACAGTCCCTGGTAGTATGCTTCCATCTCACCCTGGCCAGAGCGCTGCTATTCGCTCTCGTATCAGCCGGGCTGCTTTTTGGGGACTGGGAGCAGTGGTAATCGCGCTCCCGACGATAATAATCGCTACCGGCATTTCAACCAGCAGGTCGAGGGTAAGAAGATTAATCCCGCCGGCAACTGCCAAAGGAATACCGAGTGGTCCCAACTCACTCAGCTGCGCTAACGGCTGGGTACCGCTTTTTTGCTCGTCAATGCCGGTATGGATTCCAAGATAGTCGGGTTTCAGAGGTACAATCTCCCGGGCGCGTGCCGCAAGTGTTTTTATCCCAATCATATCCACCAGAATCTGGCGTGAACACGAACGTGTTTCTCGGATCGCCGCTTCAATCGTCGGCAGTGGAGCACCACCAAGAACGGTCGTAATATCCGCACCGGCTCGAAACGCCAGCCTCGATTCCAGAGCTCCGACATCTGCAGTTTTCATATCCGCAACCAGCAACCGGTCGGGAAAATGTTTTTTCAATTGAGTTACGATTTTTAAGCCCAAGGCTTTAATCAATGGGGTGCCCGCTTCGATGATGTCGATATACGGCTTTACCAGCCGGGCGAGCCGCAAAGCCTGCCGAGCTTCGCTAAGATCCAAAGCCACCTGAAGCTTCGGCCTCATAGCGTAGATTAAGAAATACCAGGCGAATGTCAAGCCACCCCACTTCGCTCGCTTCGAGCGCCCGGTTCGCTTCGAAGAAACCACTGAAAAAGCCATTTTTAACCACAAAGGGAAAAGCTTAAGAGATTAATGAATTATAAGAATTCTTTCTTTGTGATCTTTGTGTTCTTTGTGGTAATGTATAGCTCTTCAGCCCTCTCTTCAAGCCGCACTTGACACCGTTCACCTTTGGGGTATGGTTAGAGAATGCAAAACGTGAAACTCTCGCCGCTCGATATCTATAAAATCTTTTCCACCATCGTTTTCTTAGGATTGGGCGGATTCTTCATTTATCAGGGGTTGTCGAAGAAAGGCTATTCCCTCTGGCTCGGCTTTGGCATCGTTATCCTCGCCTACGGCATCTTTCGAATCTGGGTCGCCTACCAGCTCATCCGAAAGATTTACCCTGTTAGAAAGCCTCACCCTTTGGACCGGGCAGAAGATGAAAAAAAATAAACCCCTTTTACCGAAACCGGGATCTAATGCAAGTCCGGGCTTCTAACAGGGTTTATAAATCCAAGCAATCGCAATCCCATCCGTCTTAGAAGTTGATAATCTGGGAAAACGGTGGGGGGATTTTGCCCTAACCGGAATTTCCCTCTCCCTCAGCCCGGGCGAACTCTTCGCCCTCATCGGTCCCGATGGCGCGGGTAAAACCACTCTCCTCCGTCTCCTTTCCAGTACCCTGAAACCGGATCACGGCACGGTCCAGGTTTCGGGAACGGATATGTTCGGCCCGGACCGGGCAGTAAAAATGCGGATAGGGTATATGCCCCAGCGCTTCAGCATCTATACCGACCTGACGGTTCAAGAGAACCTGTCATTCTATGCCGATTTCTATGGACTCGGCCGGTCGGTCCGAAACAAGCGGATCGGGGAGGTCATTACCTTCATCCGCCTCGAAGGGTTTGAAAAATTTTTAGCCCGCAATCTCTCCGGCGGCATGCGCCAGAAACTGGCATTAGGCTGTGCCTTAGTCCATTCTCCCGCGCTGCTCCTGCTGGATGAACCGACCACCGGCATCGACCCGGTATCGCGCCGCGAGTTCTGGCGCCTTTTTTTAAGCCTGTTAAGTGAAGGAAAAACGATCCTCTTCACCACCGTCTATGTCGAAGAGGCGTTGCGCGCTCGCCGGGTTGGACTATTGAGCCGGGGAAAACTCAAAGCCTGCGCCCAACCCGAAATCCTGCTCGAAACCATCCAGGGTCGGAAATTCTTCCTGCGCAGTTCGTCGCCGAAAAAAGCTCAAGCACTGCTCGAACGTCTGGTTTATGTCCAATCGGTTCAAACTTCGGGCACCGGGTTTTCGGTTTTAATCTCCACCTCCGGGATCGATCTTAAAAAAGATTTTCTAAAAGCCGGTATCGGCATCGACGAACTTCGACCGGTCGAGCCCAACCTTGAGGATGTCTTCATTGCCGCCGGTACTTAAAGCCCAGGGCTTAACCAAAAAATTTGGCCGGTTTGTCGCGGTCGACTCGGTGAACCTCGAGATCGGTCAGGGCGAGATTTTCGGTTTCTTAGGCCCAAACGGTGCCGGCAAGACGACGACCATCCGGATTTTCTGCGGGCTCGTCCGGCCCAGTGCCGGCACCTGCACCGTCCTCGGTATCGACCCGACCAAAAACCCTTACCAGTTGAAAAAGAATATCGGCTACATGTCCCAGCGTTTTTCACTGTATGATGACCTGACCGCAATAGAAAATCTGAACTTCTATGCCCGAATCTATGGCGTATCACATTCCCAGCCCGATTCGGTCATAGACTATCTGGACCTGACCGGCTATCGCACCTCCCGGGCAAGCGAACTATCGACTGGTGTGCGCCAGCGACTTGCCCTTGGCTGCGCGCTGCTCCATGACCCCGAGGTCATCTTCTTAGACGAGCCGACGGCGGGAATGGACCCGGTGAGCCGGCGCAGCTTTTGGGAACTGATTCATCGACTGGTCGAAGAGAAAAAAACAATCCTGGTCACGACCCACTACCTCGATGAAGCCGAGTACTGCCTTCGCCTCGGCTTACTGAACCAGGGTAAGTTCATCGCGGTCGGCAGTCCCGCCGAATTAAAAAAAATGGTTCCGGGCACAATCTTGAAAATCGAATGTCACCCGTTGGAAATCGGCCTCAAACTACTGCTGGCGATGCCCGACCTGGGTGAAGCCGGCGTTTACGGCAACACCATCCGGCTCTTCACCGAAAACCCGAAACAAACCGAACCGCGGTTGAGAAAAGATTTCGAGCAACATGGTGTCAAGATTAGCACAATCGCCCTCGACCAACCCTCATTAGAAGATATTTTCGGTGCGTTGGTTCGGGGATGACCGCCCCGAATAGTTCCGTCCAAAAACAAACCGACCTTCCCGGGACTGTCCCCGGCACCATTCAACTCGACCATGAGTAGTGGTTCGGGATTAGCAATCCTCCGTAAGGAATTCATCCAAATCAGCCGCGACCGGCGGACATTGTTGATCGTCCTCTTCATGCCCGCACTGATGCTCGTCCTGTTCGGTTATGCCATCACCCTCGATATTAAGGATATTCCGTTTGGGGTTCTGGATTTTGATCGGAGCCGGGCTTCGGCCGATTTTATCGACCAGTTCCGAAACTCCAACTATTTTCGGTTCGCCGGTTTGCTCGATTCCGAGCAAGCGATTAAAACTGAGCTTGACCAGGGCAGACTGAAGGTTGTTTTCATTATCCCGGTCAATTATGAAACCGACCTTAAAAAAAACCGGCGTCCGGCGTTGGCGATGCTCGTCGACGGCTCCAATGCCAATACCGCCTCGGTCATAATCTCCTACACCAATCGGCTGTTGTCGAAAGGACTGCCGGTTGCCATTCAGCCCAAAACCCTCTACAACCCAACTGCCCGCAGCACCAATTTTCTCGTCCCCGGTCTTTTGACTATTATCATGATGGCTCTTTCGGTATTGCTGACCGCACTATCGATCGTCCGGGAAAAGGAATCGGGCACGCTCGAACTGTTACGGGCGGGACCGTTGAAACCGGTACAATTCGTCCTCGGTAAACTCACGCCCTACGCCCTTATCGCCCTCGTCGATTGTCTGGCAGTTATTATTATCGGCCGGTTTATGTTCGCGGTGCCGATTCACGGCAGCCTGTTTTTGCTCATCCTCTTGACCCTGCCTTTTCTCGTCGCCTGCCTGTCACTCGGTCTCCTCATTTCGACGCTGGTCGGGTCCCAGCAGGTGGCGATGTACGTCGCATTCTTAAGTTCACTCCTGCCGTCGTTTCTCCTCTCCGGCTTTGTCTTCCCCATTGCCAGTATGCCGACCGTGGTCCAGTGGTTGACCCTGTTCGTTCCTGCCCGGTATTTTCTCGTGATTGTTCGGGGTATCTTTCTCAAAGGAGTCGGTTTTGAGGCACTCTGGCAACCGGTTCTCATTTTGAGCGGGTTTGCCGCCGTGCTCATCACCCTCGCCGTAATCCGACTCCGGCGTCTGCTATGAATTTCAAAAAACCACAGAGGACACTGAGAGAAAGAACTGCAGAAACAAATGTTTTTTTCGTGTCTTTTCGTGTCCGCCACACCTCGTGGCGGATTTCGTGGTTATGTCCGGATTCGGGTGGTCATTGTAGTATAAAAATATTCCCTTCTGTGAACTCAGCGTTCTCAGTGGTTCGATACCGTGATCCATAAAATTCTTGCGGTCAGCAAAAAAGAGGTGCTGCAGCTCATCCGCGACCGGCGCATCCTGCCGATCGTCTTTATCTCGCCGTTGGTTCAACTGTTGCTCTTCGGCTATTCGGTCAACCTCGATTTGAAGAATATCACGATTGCGCTCTGTGATTTTGACCACGGTATCGTTGCCCGGACGATTACCGATGGCCTGGTTGGTTCGAGGATCTTTCGGCTCAAGTTCTGCTCTGACCGGCATGAAATCGAGCAGTCCCTCAATCGGAGCCAGGCATTACTCGGCATCGTTTTTCCGGAACGTTCGAGCGCCGAGCTGTTACGGCGTAATCCGCCTACGCTTGAGGTCTACGTTGATGGCTCGGATCCGAACACCGCGTTCATCAGCCAGGGATACGTCGCCGAGATCGTCAAGAACAAACTTCAATCGATCGTTGGTCTCGGGCTGCCCGGTCAGACCCTCCAATCGCCCATCGACCTCCGCCTGCGGATTTTATACAATCCCAATCTCAAAAGCCGGAATTTTATGGTGCCGGGAATCATCGCTTTGATTCTGATGACGATGACGACCATTCTGACCGCGGTTGCGATTGTCCGCGAATACGAAAAAGGCACGATCGAGCAGATTCTCGTTACCCCCTTAAAGCCGTTCGAGTTCTTACTGGGCAAACTCATCCCCTATATTCTCATCGGGTTTTTCGATATTCTGCTCGTGGTTTTTATTGGCACCCTCTGGTTTCGGGTGCCGATCCACGGCAGCGTTCTTTTATTGCTCGCCCTGTCGAGCCTCTTTCTCCTTTCCACCCTCGGCTTTGGAATTTTTGTTTCAACGGTTTCCCATACCCAGCAGCAGGCGATGATGACCTCGTTTTTCTTCCTGATGCCCAATATGATTCTCTCCGGCTTTATCTTCCCGATTGAAAATATGCCGAAACTGATCCAGTATCTCACCTACCTTGTTCCCACCCGTTACTTTATGACGATTCTTCGGGGGATATTCTTGAAAGGCGTTGGCTTTAGCAGCCTCTGGCCCCAAGCCGCGGCACTCTTACTCTTCGGCCTTGTCGTTTTTACCATCAGCATCTCACGCTTCCGTCGGCGGCTGGATTAATAAAAATTACAAAAATCATCACGAAATTTTTCAAGCCATGAAAAATATGTGATAGTATTTTCAATGTATTAAAATTTCGTGTTTTCTGAATTTCGGGGCTTTCGTGATAATTTTTATACTTTGCCAGAACTCTCTTATAATTCACTTGACTTACCACCAATTCTATTTTAGACTGCCGTATGTCTAAGAAAAAACGGGCGCTCATTATCGGTGTGGTTTTTTTTGCGGTGATTGCTGCCATGCTCGTCATCGTCTTCTATCCCCGGGCGCATAAAAACAGTCTTGAGTTTACCGGCGTCATCGAAGCGATCGAAATCGACATCTCGTCAAAAGTGACCGGGAGAATTCTCGCGCTGAAGGTGGAAGAAGGCGACGTTGTCCAGACCAATGACACGGTAGCGATTATTGACCCGACCGATTATCAACTCCAGATCCGGCAGGCATCGGCCAACCTCCGATTGAGCGAAGCCCGGCTCGCCCAAGCTCAATCGCGCTTGAACCTCGCGAAACTCAATGTAGACCGGATCCGGCAATTACACACCGATTCGCTCATTTCCCAGGAAAACTTAGAAAAGGTCGAGACCGACTATGATGTTTTGAAGCGGGAGGTCGTCGCCCTTTCCGAGGTCGAAAACCAGGGCAAAGCCGCTTTGGAACTCGCCGAGCAGCGGCTGAAAGACTGCTCGATCTCCGCTCCGGTCGAGGGCCATGTCACCACCGTTGTCCAGCGCACCGGCGAAACGGTCTACCCGGGCACGGTGCTCGTGTCGATTACCGACCTGACAAAAGTCTGGCTGGTGATTTATGTCCGGGAAAAGGATCTGGCGAAGGTGAAGATCGGCCAGCCGGTTTCGGTGAAAATCGATGCCTTCCCGAATAAATGGTATCCCGGTCGAATCTCGTTTATTGCCAACCAGGCAGAGTTTACACCCAAGTACATTCAGACCAAAGAAGAACGGATCAATGATGTCTTTCGGGTGAAAATCGAAATCGATAATAGCGATCTGGAACTCAAACCCGGTCTGCCCGCCGACGCCACAATTAATACCAACCCGTAACCCTAATTTTACAATAAGAAACCACGAGATTATCACAAGATACCGCAAACCCTTCATCTTCAGAAAGCATCGTTTTCACTGAATCGGTGAGAACCATATTTTTTATTATTCCTTATCCAATCTGTACCGCCTCGTTTTCGAGGCGAAATCTGTGGTTACATCTGGATTGGGACTTCGTAATAATTTAATGTAGAAACAGACCTTTAGGTCTGTTAAAAGGATACAAACTGCCCCCGAATCATCGGTTCCTATCCGTGTTAATCTGCGGTTTATTTTCGTCTGGGTCCGCCTCGTTGCGAGGCGCCATCTGTGGTTTCAAGTTCTTTAAGAAGTCTAAAATCTTCCTCTTCGCCAATCGAAGGCTTTCGCTCAACCCTTCACCAAATTCGACCGTTGCCGGTTGAACTCCCAGGAGCTCAACCCCGCAACCTGCTTCCTGCCGGATGAGATTACCCACGAGCGACAGAGGTAAGGTATGGGTTGAGATCGTTGCCCACGGCATTTTTTCCAGCTCCGCCAGGCTGAAAAGTCGGAACGCACCCGGCTCGGCGCCAAAATCACAGGCATCGACCATGATTACTTTTTCGGGGTTTAGTTTTTTTATCGTCCCCAAAAAATTTTCCGGTGCGGTGGCGCAGTCGATGGCCAACGGCGTGCCGATTTTAATCAATGCCTGGGCGACCACCGGACCGATTCCATCATCCCGACGTAACTGGTTTCCGATTCCTAAAATCAGGACCTTATGCTTCGCCACTCAAATTTTTGCCTGGGCTTTTTTCAGAAGTTTTCTTGCTTCTTTAATTACTTCCTTCAAACCAATCGCTCCGTCCGGGCACTCTTTCACCCGGATTATCTCCTCGCAGAGCCCGACCGTCGTCTTATACTCGCCTAATCCATAATAGCCCTGGGCGATCCGGAGCTTGACTCCGGTGATATTGGCACAACAGTCGGACTGATTCTTGCGCACATTGTCCAAGAGCACCCCCCCGGTATCAATCGCGCCCTGCCAATCCTTCTCTGCCAAACAGATGTCGACCAACTGCCACAAAAAAACCCGGTTCTCCGGATAACGGGACAATAAAGCCTGGGTATAGGACTTCGCCTCTTCCGGTTTTCCATCCGCGGTCAAAGTCCAGGCAAGAGAGTGCTGGGCAGTAGTCGCGAAATAATGGCCGTGTTCCGCTGCCTTCCTTATATTATTGATTCCTCGCTCGGCATCACCAAAAAGCTTTAACCCCAGAACATACCGGTTTGCCCGGGCTTTGAAATACTCGAGTGAACCGAGCCCCAAACAGGCATCATAGAAAGTCGAGTCAAGGTTTAATGTCTGCCGCAACTGGGATTCCGACTGGAGCCCTTCGCGCAAAGCGGCAAAATAGCGGTGACGCCAGCCTTCATAGGGAGCGCGATAGATATGGGCTGCACCTAAATAAAAATGCGCCCACGGATTTTCTTCTGTTTTCAAAATTTTTTCAGATTTTTTAATCGCCTGGTTGAGATAATAATAAAATTCCTCTTCCTTCGAACCAGTGGCAAAATCGAGCATATAGAACTGAAGCAGTGCCGCCTGGAAAAAATAGCCTGCCGGATTCTCCGGCGCAATCGTAATCACCTTGTCAAAACACTCCTGGGAGGAGCGATAATCCATCTGGTAGGAATACTCCAAGCCTTTTTTTATCAAAGCCTCCAGCTCCGGTGGATTTAAGTTTTGGGTATATCCGCTCAAGCTGAAAAAGAGCAATGCCAGATAATACATCACCGGTCGAAAAAATAAAAAAAATTACCTTCCGCGTAAGTCAGCGTTACTCCGTGTCCAATAATCACTTAACAGCGATCACGTCGATTTCAATTCGGGCGCCCTTGGGCAGTGCCGCTACGCCGATGGTGGTCCGAACCGGCGCCTGGCCGGCAAAATATTCTGCGTAGATCTTATTCATCGCTTCAAACTCGGCTAAATCGATGAGGTAAACCGAAACTTTCGCCACCTTGGCCAACGACGAACCGCCGGCAGCCAGTACCGCCTTGAGATTCTCAAAGACCCTTTTCGTCTCCGCCCCGATACCACCGGCAACAAGGCTCCCGGTTTTCGGGTCAATGCCAATCTGGCCCGAGCTGAAAATGAAATCATCGACAACCAGTCCCTGACTGTAGGGACCGATCGGTTTGGGTGCATCCTCGGTTAGAATTGTTTTAACCGACACAGACAAACCTCCGGGTTAGAGAAAAACCGTCTCCTTTGATAGTTAAAAAGTATACCCCGGCCGGCAAGGGATGTGCGTCGCACGCCAATCGGTTAGAACCCCCATTCACTTCACCTCTGAATACTTTTACAATCCGTTGCCCGGCTGCATTGTAGATTTCAATATTCACTTTTCCCGGTTTCGGCAAAACATACTGCAAAAAGAACTTGCCGGAATTGGGGTTGGGTTCGATACGAACGCTCGGTCCGAACTCCGGCAGCGACTGACCCTCTGCGACCGCGCCTGGTATCGGTTTCGCTAAACTGGCGGCAGCCGCTAATACCGCTTTTAAAACTTTGGTTGCAAACGACAGCGAGTTGAACCCGCCGCCAATCGTATCCCCGGGCGAGTGATAGTAAATGTTCGACCACCGTTCGATCCCGAGAATGGCATCATACCCCTGGTATTCAAAACTGGCATGATCGGAAAACGGGAAATAACCGATCTCGTACTCGGTTTTCAAATCCGGGACATAGGTCTGGGCATACGTAATAAAAGTATCGACCAATCCTTGTGAACTTGAATCACCATACACCTTGAGCGATTCCGGTCCATCGACATAGCCGATCATATCGAGATTAAATACCGCCAGAATGCTGTCGCCCTTCCATGCCACCGACTCGGCATAGGCGGTGCTGCCATACAGACCCTGTTCCTCACCGGCAAAGTCGATGAATTTCAATGTCCGTTCGAACTGGTACTCTTTACAGATTCGGGCAAGCTCGACCGCAGCCGCGGCGCCCGACGCGTTGTCGTCCGCACCCGGTGCTATCGTATCCGGGTCAAACCCACCGGAACAGGCAGCGTCAAAGTGGCCGCAGACGATCACCTGAACC
Organism: uncultured bacterium; assembly: GCA_964356135.1. GTDB lineage: Bacteria > Hydrothermota > Tepidihabitantia > CAYHGV01 > CAYHGV01 > CAYHGV01. Next base: position 10,811 of record CAYHGV010000016.1, on the reverse strand, counting down.
TCGGGTTCGGTAACACCGGTTTTGGTTGCGATCACATTGGGGGCATAGGCATACTCTTCCATGAACTTCTGATAGACCGGTGCGAGTCCGAAACTGTCGTAAACCGACCAGAGGTATTCAGCCGCTTTCTGGCAGGAGTCGGTGGTCGAATAGCGGGTCTTAAAATTCTGGAGCCGCCGGATATACCCCAGATAATTGAGCGAGTCGACCTGTGCCAGCATATCGACGATCTGGGGATTTTTTCCGATGAAAAAACTGCTGCTTTCTTTCTTTTCGGGCAGAGGACGGATTTTTATGATATTACCCAATCGCTTGAGCCGAAACCCGCTCTTCCAGAGCTGCTGTTCACCGCTGGTGTTTACTTTAATAACATAATCGTCTTTATGTGAAAATACAATCTCGCCGAAGCCCGTAAGCTCTTCCGCTTTTTCCGGTCGAACCAGATAATACTTGTTCTCGAAGTAGCTGGAATCCACGACGGTGAAGTTCTTCTGATTGAGGAGTACCAACTGATCTTGATAAACCACCCAGAGCGTGAACTCATCCATGTTCAATATCGGCCGCAGTCCCGCTGCAACCATCTCGAGCCGCTCATTCCAATTTTGGGGATAGGTTACGACTAAATAGTCTTTGACGTCACCGTTGGCAAACGCAGCCGTCGCAATCAGCAGTGCGCCGATGAAGCTCGATTTTGTTATGATGATACACCTCCTAAGGCAATTGAATAGAGTTTGGTCTCAGGCGAGTCCGCCCGCGAAAGCATCACCACCGGTTTTTTTGCACCCATGATGATGCCGCAGGTCTTGGCGCCGGCCAAATAGATCAGCCCTTTGGCGAAGATATTGCCGGCAGCAATATCCGGCACGACGAAAATATCGGCTTTGCCTGCGACTTCACTCTTAATCTTTTTGATCTTCGCCGCTTCTTCCGAGACGGCTAAATCCAAAGCTAACGGACCTTCGACCACCGCGCCCCGTATCTGACCCCGCTCTGCCATTTTGCTGATCTCGGCCCAGTCCAGAGTCTCGGTCATATCCGGATTAATGGTTTCGACTGCCGCTAATAATGCCACCCGCGGGTTCTCTATCCCTAAAGAATGGGCAAGCTCGACCGCATTGTTGATGATGTCAACCCGGAGCGCCAAATCCGGCTTGATGTTCATACCGCCGTCGGTAACGAGCAGCAGCTTGGGATAGGCTGCCAGCTCGAGAAGAACGATATGGCTTAAGACCCGGCCGGTGCGCAGCCCGACTTCCTTATCCAGGACGCCTTTAAGAAATGTCGAGGTCGAAACCTGCCCTTTCAATAGAAAATCACCTTTTTCCCGGACGAACTTCACCGCCCCGGCGACTGCGGCTTTGGGGTCGGATTCATGAAAAATCTCAAAATCCTTCAAAGAAATGTTAAGCCCCTGTCCAATTTTTTCGATAGTCGCTTTATTGCCGAACAGCACACCCCGGGCGATTTTTTGTTTCGAAGCCGCTTCGAGCGCCTCCAACGAAGCTTCGTCTTCGGCACCGGCAATGACGCAGCGCTTCGGACCCAGTGTTTTTGCTTTTTCTAAAAGTTCGGCTAAGGTTTTAATCATACCCAGAATCTATCGAATCTATGAGTGATGTCAAGATAGCGAGAAATGCAGCTTGAAGACGATTCTGGCTTCTGGCCGATATTCTCAATCATCGATGTTGACAGAGTCCGGGTGGCGAGTAATAATCGATTATGGAATTCCGCTCCGGCTATGTTGCTTTGATCGGCAAGCCCAACGTCGGTAAGTCGACGCTGCTCAATGTCCTTTTGAATTTTAAGCTTTCAATCGTTTCACCCAAGCCCCAGACCACCCGCCATAAAATTCTCGGCATCGCAACCGGTGATAACTACCAGGCGCTCTTTTTAGATACCCCCGGGATTATTGACCCTCGCTACCCGCTCCAGCGAATCATGGTCGAACGTATCCGGGAAGCGATCGAAGACGCCGACCTGGTGCTCTTAATCGTCGAACCGTTTGAATCTCTCGCTGCAACTGAAATCAAAAATCTGCAAAAACAGCTGGGGGGAAAACCGCTGCTGGTGGCAATTAACAAAATCGATCTGGCGAAACCAAAGCAGAGCCTTTTACCGCTGATCGAAGCTTATACCAATCTGGGCATTGCTAAGATTTTCCTCATCTCAGCCTTGCACCAGGATGGCATGGCCGAACTGAAAAACGCCATCATCGAACATCTGCCGGTCGGTGCGCCGTTTTATCCCGTTGACCAGATGACCGAGCGGCCGGAACGGTTCTTCGTTGCGGAGATAATCCGGGAAAAGGTCTTTGAGGGCTACGGTGAAGAAATTCCCTATTCCACGACGGTTGAGATTGAAGAATTCCGGGAACAGGAGAACCGGAAGGATTTCATCCGGGCGATAATCTATGTCGAAAAACCGTCCCAGAAAGGGATTATTATCGGCCAGGGCGGCAAAGCCCTGAAGCGGGTGGGCGAGCGGGCTCGACACGACATCGAACGTTTCTTAGACCGTCCGGTTTTCCTGGAGTTGTGGGTCAAAGTCCAGAAGGACTGGCGCAAAGACGAACCGTTTATCAAAGAAAAAATCTATCGGGGGTAGATGCACATCGACTTCCGAACAGTTTTATAATTTTATAGCTCACTCTTGTTTAAATCGGGTAAGAATTATCCTTGAACACGGGACATACTCACCCCGCTCGTTTGTAAGTTTGATCCTGAGATAACCCATAGCTATCACCTGAGCGGGCAAAAATTCGGTAATTCTTAACGGCTCTCCGGGATACATGATTATCGAATCCCGGATCGTGACGCCGTTCACCCGAAACTTTGCCTTCCAGCTTTCGGGTGCAGTCGTATCAAAGTAGAACTCCGCAAAAATCCGATACCGACCGACCGGCTCCAGAGAGGGTAAGAAATAAACAAGGCTATCATTGCCATAGTCTATCTGCATATAGTCTTCGCTGCCGAAGGAACGAAACCCATCACGATGGAGGGTGAACGGTGTGAGATGCTCTTTGCCCATTTTGAGATACGCATAGGGCGTGATGCCGTATTCGCCTGAATTCTCATACCGTTTTATGTCTCTGCCCAGGGTGTAGAGCGTGGCGTCTACCTGCTGGGTCCAGATGGCGAACCGTGCCGGATGAAGATTATCAGTGCTATCAATAAACTGGTCGGCTTCGATCTGGGGATACGAGGCAGGCAGAGTGTCGGTGCTCAGGGTCTCGGGCAAAGACCAGGTCCGGTTCACCGCATCCCAGAGAGAGGAGTAGACACCGCCGTTCTCTTCAAAGACGACAAAACTACCTGTGCCCGTCACATTCCTCGGGCCGGTTCCTGAATAGACCGTATCGCTGAAGATTTCGACGGTGTCACCGGTGTAGAAATAGCTGCGCTGAATTACATTACTATCCGACCAGTTCAAGCTGACATTCGCACCCGGACTTGCGGGATTAAAGTGGTGCATTGCGACCGAGGTGCACGGTAACGCGGTAGAACCAAGAATTTTGATTGCGAAGCCGCTGCCACCACTCATCCCATATTTAATGGTGTTATTCTCTGCCCAACCGAAGTAGGCTCTGCCCTCCTCGTCTACCGCAACCGCTGCACCCAAAGGGTCAATGGAAATAAGCGATGCAGTCGGTGTCCAGCGCGAAACCGAAACCGAGGTAATTCCCTGAGGATTGGTAAGATGAAACCTTCCGTAATAGAGGATAAGGCTGCTATCGCTGCTGCTCCTTTCTAGAAAAGTTAAGTGAACCGTATCTTTTGCATCGAGCGCCATCCTCGGCACCGAAAGCCCATTACTCGTGTCGGAATTAACCAGTGAATATGGACCCAGCCACATGGAATCCAACCGGCAGGTATAATAAATTGTATCCGAACCCTGGGAAAGATAGGCAACTCCGAGGGTATCTCGACTCAACCCGTGTTTAACGACAACGGTAGGGAATTTACCAATGCCCAAGGTCTCAGGTCTTGCCTGGTTGGTTTCGCCGGGCAGAAACCGGAAATAATAAACTATCGTATCCTCCATCCCGCCGGTATAGGTGAGATGAAAGACCCCTTCCGGGTCTGGATGCTTTTTCTGGCAGTGGTAGGCAGTCACCCTTGAGAAAATTGTCGAATCCACTTGAAACTCGGAGTAACGGGCTGTCGCGTAAGTATACTCGCTCTGATTGCTAAGTTTATCAAAAGACGAGATTCTATACGTGGCGAAGTGTAAAATTTCCCAGTATTTCTCGTGTGGGACTCTTTTCTCTGACCAGTAGGGTGAAGTATCAACACAGGTAGTATCCAGCGGTCTATGAGGATAACCCGTGGGAGGATAATTAAGGGTAAGGGTATCCCAGGGATCTTCTGGCGGCTTGCGGCTCCAGTCATAACGGTCAATCCGATAACAGTAGCGGGAAGTCGTATTCCGCCGATCATTATTGAGATTCTGAGACCAGATTAGATTCACCTCCGGTGTTCCATCGAATCCCACAGCCCTCACCAGAAAATTCGCCACCGGTGGGGAGAAGATGTCGCCTTTATTAATGTGGAGTCTCTTGGCATCGTATCCGACCTTCACACTATCAGGCACGTCGTCTGACCGGTAGAACCGGTTTGAATCAAGATTCCATGCCAAGTCCATGCTCAAAGGCAGATACTCAAAATTAACGGTATCGCCTCGAAAATCTCTCGCAGTCCACGCCGGAGCAGTGTCCGATGTCCAGGCAAATCCCTTCGGCTTGAAATCTGCGCTGTCTTTGAGATAGGCTAAAGTACTCAGCCACCAGAGATACTTGCCTCGAAAGGGGTTTAAGACTAAAGCAAACCCACGGTCAGCAAGGGTCTCAGCTTCTGCTGTAAGAGAATCCTGATGCTTTTTATAAGTGAGAACGGAATCCTTATCGAAAGTAAACCCCCAGGTCTTTGGGATTATATACGGAATGTCCAGAGGATACTTACTTTTTATCGTGTCGATCGCGGTCCAGGTTTCTTTTCCCTGATGCTGGGGCAAAAGCCCATCCGCAAGCATAGTCATAGTCGGCTTTTTATTGTTATAGGCATCGTCTTTTCGAGTGTGCCTCAAATTATAATGGATATCTTCGGCTAAAACCCTCGGCTTTGTCCAACCTTTGATTTTAACTCTTCCATCTCTATTGAGCGAGTTCTGATCTACTTCGTTATAGGTGTGGTCAATGAACGACGGGTGCAGATTGTTACGGACGAGCTCAACTCCGGTGCTGTCATACAGGGCAGTAATAGAATCAACCGTCGGTGATGCGTAATTGCATCGGCTCGAGGGTTTGAAATCGGAATAAAAGAAGCCGCCGGTGATGTGGTTATATGCCATAAAGACGGTATCACCGGGTGAGCCAATATTAAGTTTTAATTGGAAGTTTTTATTGGGATTATTAGGGTCAGCAGTATTGAGAAATCCATTTCCGTAATCATAGCTCAGTCCGCCGTAATCGATACTATATTGCGACGAAGTTAAAGAATCACCATCCCGCCATACCCGTTCCTTGCCAGCCGGAGTTTGAGCTAAGAAACGCTGCTGGTGAGTATAGCGGGCAGTGGGGTTTCCCGGATTATTCATAAGTGGGTCGCCATCAACCCAGAGCGTGCACGGAGCGGCTGTATTAGGAACTGAAAAGTCGACATAAAAAACGACTGTATCGCAATCCTTGGTGCTTACCCCTAAAGAAAAATCTCGCCAATCGGAGAGCGTGGCATCGATTACGCCATTCCATTTGGTCGAATCCTGAGGGCCAAAGATGGATGCAGAGTGACGCTCCCATTTCAAAGAAGTGTCAATGACGGTAGCAGAGTGGCTTTTCACATAAATTTTCGCTGTCGCTTTCTGGGAGAAGAAATTCGCGGAGGTTTTGGCGTAGTAACTGAAAATATAATGGTTGTTACTATCCGGTTCGCAAAGGATTTTTTTCGACACCATACGAATCCACTTCCCGTGGTCGCACACAAACATCATACTGGCAGCACCGGCGTATTTGATACTATCATCCCAGCGGGCAAAACCGGTGGAGGAGTCGTTAAACCACCAGTTATATTGCTCACCTCTTGTAGGGTTAGGGAAAGTATGCTGCAAGGTATCATCAAAACAGGGGTTATTGGGATTATACATCTGAGGGATTTCATAGATTGGCGTAGCTTCCATATCTTGGCCGACCACAAATTTGAGCGAATCAAAAGTCCCGGCGATGCAGTTTGGATTCCACACTCCCACATGAAAAATCGGATTCTCAAAGTTGTTGATCAGAGGTATCGGCTCAATCCCCCGATGCCGGTATTTCGGATACCAGAAGTTGGGGAGGTTGTTGGAGGTAATATCGACAGTGTAATCGTTAATCATCCTTCCAATTTTATACTCATCTGACCCAGAAGGTGTTTTCAGAGAATCCGGCATAAAATAGAACCGATGGTTAGAATGCTCCACCTGCCCACACTTTAGTAGCGAGAAATAATCAAGCTGTTGATGTTTTAGCGGATCGGTTATTGTATCTCCTCCCACTTCAAGACCAGTCCAGGAAACCTCCCGCCATTCACAATCCGGATAGTCTCTAACCTTCATAGCGGTGGGAACCAATCCCCGGCAGTGTTGAGCTATCAACTGCCGGAGGGTAGCCGCTCCTCTTGCTGTCCCTACTTCAGTCGCCCCAGCACAGAGGACAAGAAGTCTTTTAGGTGTGGTGGTTCTGGTCTTTGAGGCCAAAAGATAGCCTTCTGTTGTATCCGGGCCAGGGATATCACTTGAGTTCAAATCCAACGAATCGAGCGCTTTGCTCACCAGCATATCTCCCCGTCTGCCAAAAACGAATAGAATCTGGACACCCTGACCTTGAGGGCACGGCGGGATGGCTCCCGCCTCTGAGATAGTAATTTTGTTAATCTTACCCTGCCCCGTTCCGATGCCATAATAAAACGCCTTGTAAATCTCGGCACTACAGACCTTGGCCGCAGTAAGATAAACATCCCTCTGATAGCCGCTGCTCGACTGATAAACCAATTGAATTTCAGGCTGAATTACATTAAGCGTGCAAGCCGGTCCAGTGATTTGTATGCCGTGTGGACAGGGATAGAGCTTCAGAAGTGTATCCGAAGCTACAAAAGGGATGAAAGCATAGCCTATCCCGACCCCTAAAGCTAAGACTAATATCAATCGTCTCATTGCTCCTCCTTTCGTCAGTCTAACAAAACTAATTTTTTACAACCCAAAGTTTTGCCTGATACCTCAAACTTCAAAAAATAAACCCCTTGAGGCACGGCTTTCCTCTGATTATCCCTGCCGTCCCAGAATGAAGTATGATATTTTGATTCCAGTGTTAAGCTCCGAACCAACAATCCAGCGGCATTGTATATTCTAAGAGAAACTTCTCCGAAGACCGCTGGTTGATAGACAATTGTTACTGCCTTACGAAATGGGTTCGGGTAAATCTGCAACTGATAATCTCCGAACTCCGTTTTGTCCGTCTCCTTAATACCGGCACCAAGAGAGTAATTGATAATTTTGCCTTGGGTTCCCACCGCCCAACCGTGAGCGGTGTCGGGAAAGGATACACCGTAAAGAAAATCAATATCCACTCCACAGCTTTGCTGTTCCCAAGTTATTCCTCCATCTTGAGAGAAATAAATTCCACCCACAACACTACCAGTAACAACACACCAGGCGTGGGAAGTGTCGGGAAAGGCTAAGTCCCAACCGTGAGCTCCATTGGTTACCTCTTCCCAGGTATTTCCGCCATCCTTAGATACCAGATTAGAGCCATGATAGGCCACAATTATCCCCCTCACACTATCCGCAAACTGTATATCATAGAGACTATTCTTTGTCCCGCTCGGCACTGAATCCCAGTGCGTGCCGCCATCGAGGGTGCGCAGAATAAGCCCGGAATCACCCACCGCAAAACCTTTGAGTGTGTCGAAAAAGGTGACAGCGTTGAGTGTCGGATATGTAAGACTGTCCTGATAAACCCAATTTTTACCTCCATCTTCGGTATGGAGGATAACGCTGCGGAACGTATCTCCTCCTGCCCAGCCATCCCCCACTACCCAACCCTTTCTTTCATTAACAAATTCTATATCGTAGAACCCGGGAGGGGCAACAGTATCGATCAATTGACAACTCCATGTTTTGCCGCCATCAGAAGTCGCATTTATTATTCCGTAAGGTCTTGCAACCCATCCTCGCAATGAGTCAATGAAAATAATTCCACCACTAAGAGGCTTATTTAGAACAGTTACCGCTGAAACAGAGGGATAATCCGGTAAATCCTGGACCTCCCAGGTCTTACCCCCATCGGCAGTCTTGACCACCTTACCCCATGTTAGCACATATCCAGTCAGACTGTCGACGAAACATACATCTCTGTATGTTGCGGAACCCGTAAATGGATTCTCCTGCTCGACCCACTTGCCCTGACCAAAGCCAAAGCTGACAAGGGCTAAAAGTATGACTAAGTATTTCACCATCCCTACCTCCTTGTTCAACTCAAATTAAGCCAAACTTTGTACATGTCAACAGCAAAATTCATATAATACGGTATCGGCTCAATCCCCTGATACCGGTATTTCGGATACCAGAAGTTGGGGAGGTTGTTGCTTGTAACATCATCATTGTAATATTGCCTCATGAGTTCAATTTTATCTGTATCTGGTTCATCCGGTGTCTTGAACGGGTCCGGCATTTTAAAATAGAACCGATGGTTAGAATGCTCCACCTGCCCACACTTTAGCAACGAGAAGTAATCAAGCTGGGCAAGACGGTCTTTGTACAAATCAGGATAAAGCAATGTATCGACTCCTACTTCCAATCCTGACCAAGAGACCTCTCGCCACTCGCAGTCTGGCCAGTCTTGAATTACCATTGTCGTTGGCACGAGGCCCCTGCAATGCTGTGCGGTTAACTCCCGTAAGGTCGAAGCCGAATGAAATGTTCCATTGTGGTCATAACCAGCTCCTACGATTATCAGTTTCTTATTCTGCACCGTCTCTTTTAACACATAGCCTTCAGCCTTATTAGGAATTAAACCGTTGATTCCGCTGATGCTCGTAATCAGCGGGTCATTCTTCTTTCCGAAGGCAATAACCACTGTATCGTTGGGTAAAGAATTCCTTTGCTCGATTCTAATTCTCTTGATAGGTCCCCGAACGGTATCAATGGCAAAATAGAAGTTCTTTGTAATTTCCAAAGAACAGACAAGCGCCGCCTCTTTGGTAATAGGGTCATTGCTGCCGATGACAATCCAGATAGTATCCTGCAAAACATTCAAGGTGCAGGCTGGAGGAGAAAGGGTTATGCTCTGAGGCCACGGATAGAGCCGTAGCGAGTCGACTGAACTCACATAGGGAACGAAGGCATAACTCATCCCCATCGGTAAAGCTGCAATGCTTAAGAGCGCCATTAACTTTTTCATCTCTCCTCCTTTCAGTTCAGCTTGATTATCTTCTTATAACCCTTAGCTAATCCGTCTACTTCCAATTTTACAAAGTATACTCCGGAAGACAGAAGGTCTTCGTTCCAAGAAACCCTATGCTGACCAACAGGCTTCCCTCCATTCACTAACGACCACACTAACTTCCCGGATATGTCATAGATTTTAAGCGAGACATAAGAACTTTTTGGTAACGAAAAGCTGATTATCAGTAGTGACTTGAAAGGGTTCGGAGATACCTTGAGGCTGTAGATTTTTGACCTTTGATCCTGTCCCGTCTCTTCGATTCCCTCAGGGATGGAATAGTGGAAAACTCTACCATAATCCCCTACGATCCAACCATGCGCAGTATCAGGAAAAAAGATACCATTGAGTGCATTATAGGGCACATCCGGCAGGTCTTGATATTCCCAAGTTTTACCTCCGTCACCACTAAAATAACCTGAAGAAGTCCAGATATGTAAAGTATCCGGAAAGGCTACATCCATTCCCGGTCCTCCTGTTCCCTCAATCCACGTTACACCGCCATCTTCCGTCAAAAGACAATATCCTCTTCCCACTATTATCCCCCTCATACTATCCGCAAATTGAATATCATAGAGGTTATTCTTTGTCCCGCTCGGTATCGAATCCCAGGTCTTGCCTCCATCAAAGGTGCGGAGGATAAGCCCGGAATCGCCAACCGCAAAACCTTTGAGGGTATCGAGGAAGGTGACTCCATAAAGTGCTCCTGGATATGTCAAGCTATCCTGCACCACCCAGGTCTGGCCGCCGTCTTCGGTATGAATAATACCACTGTGTGGAGGGTATCCCTTAGAACCGACTGCCCAGCCCTCTCTCTCGTTCACAAAATCTACATCGTTCAATGTTTGGGGGAACGAGACCGGCACATAATTCCATTTAGCTCCCCCATCCTCTGTGAAGCAAACTCCCCAAGTAGATACAACGGCCCAGCCTCACAGGGAATTTACGAAATCGATCCCTCCTGCTAAGGGCTGGTTGAGGAAACACACCCCATCTCCAGCTAAAGCTATGGGCAAATCCTGCACTTCCCAGGTCTCCCCTCCATCCATTGTCTTCAACACGAGGCCACCTGCAAGCACATATCCGGTTAGAGAATCGAGAAAGCAGACATCGCTATAGGTGTAGTGCTCATCACCACTGAAAGGATTCTTCTGCTCCACCCACTTGCCCTGGCTAAAGCCAAAGCTGGGAAGGATGAAGATTATAAATAAACCTCTCACCATAACCACCTCCTTCAGCTTACATTAAGCACAATCTTTAAAACCGTCAAGCCCGAAAATTACCATCCACGAGTTCAATAATGAAGTGCAACACTTGGAGGGGCGTGAAAGAATGTGCTATA
>CAYHGV010000015.1:0-38641 GCA_964356135.1 uncultured bacterium | reverse complement strand
GAACACGAGCCAGTGCTGACGGATGAGCGACTTACATTGAAACGCCGGAACCCCAAACTCAATCCCCAATGCCTTGGCTTCATTGGAACGGGAAACGACGCAGCCGTCGTTATTCGAGAGCACCACCACCAGCTTTCCCTCAAGTCGGGGATTGAATACCCGTTCGCAGGAAACATAAAAATTATCGCAATCGACCAGGGCGAAAATCTTTTTCATACACCACACCCACTGATAAAATCCGTTTCAGATCGGTTTTGTCTTGCCTTTTTAATTCTTCGTGAACTCACGTTTTTCCTTTGTGCCCTTTGTGATCAAGTCTTTTTCAGAAGTCTCACACCGCATGGATGACATAGCTGACGACCCCCCAGACTTCAAAATTCATCTCGGACGTGATCTCGATCGGCGAGAATTCCGGGTTCTCCGCCGCGAGATAGAGCCGGTTCTTGATTTTTCGGATCCGCTTGACCGTCAATTCACCGTCCACGACCGCAATTACGATTTTGTCGTCCACCGGTTCCAGTGCACGGTCGACGATCAGAATGTCACCGGAGTGAATGCCGGCATCGACCATCGAGCTTCCTTCCACCCGGACCAAAAAAGTCGCCGACGGGTGTCGAATTAAATACTCGTTCAAATCCAGTTTTTTGTCGATGTAATCCTCTGCCGGTGACGGGAAGCCGGCCGCAATCCGCGCAACAAAGATCGGCAATTCCTGCTGGGTTTGTTTTTCGTATCGGTAAATCTTCGTTACCCGGATGGATTTCTTCGATTTCATATCCGCCTTATACCCCATTCCGGCGAGGTTGTCAAGAGATATTGAACCACGGAAGACACGGAAAAGATAATTAGACCACAGATGGACACAGATAAACACGGATTTACTCCGTTAGATAGGAATTAGTCTTGATGACAGAACCGTTAAGATAGAATTATCTAACGGGGTAGACACAGATTGATATATATATAACCATGCAAGACACGCAAATCACTGAAAAAAATTTTTTGATGCGGAGAATAGATTGAATCCGCCACGCACCTTGGCGGGCGAAATCAACCGCAGATCGACACGGATGGACACAGATGAGAATTTTGGTTTTGTAAGTTATGAGGAAAAATTAGGACGCGGATAAACACGGATAGACACAGATAAAAAATATTTAATTTACCACAGGGGCACGGAAGGTTCAGAAAAAAAATTACGCATAAAAAAGCGCTATCGAATTCCCTGTTTTTCAGAATTTCAAAGGCAAACCATCGAATAAAATCAAGATTCTCTAAGTTTGCGAATTTAAAATTATTTCATTTCGTGATTTCGTTTTTTTGAAAATTTCGTGGTAATTTTTTAACCTCGATTATCGGGTTTTATATATACCGTAGGTGTTGTCGCGCGAATCTTTGAACAGCGCTATCCGGGGTGGGTGAAAAGTAAAAATCGCAAACATCGCCGCCAAAAGAACCAATAGTGCAACCGAAACAACAACCGGCTTTTTGGTTTCTTTCATCAATAACCGGTAGCTGACGATTTTGCCGACCACCACCGAAACAACAAACGTGGCGATATCAACCGGCAGAAAATTTCGCCCGATAATGCCGGCATAGGTGTAGAAAGAAGAAATCATCAGCACAACGACCAGATAAAATTCTATCGCTTTGACATAAAAAAAGTTCTTCGATTTTTTCCGAAGGACAAAAAAATCTACTATCCCCAATAGAAACAAGGGTGTCAGAGCCAATTTCATGTGCTCCCAGACACTTTCATTGACCGGTGCAAACACCCCCGCCGCAACGCTCCTGCCCGACCACCCATAGACAAAGTGCCAGACCGTGCCTACGATAATGACGAAGACCGCACCCCAGACCGCTAAATTGAAATTAGTTTTTTTCATTTCGCCCCTTCTCTTAGAAATCTTTGCCAAAACAACCGCATCGTTTTTTTTTTAACCGCGCCCGTTGCTGTCCGACGCTCTCCAGATAAACATTCTGCATCCCTGTCCCTCGTGCCCTTCTCTGGTCTAAAATCGACCGATGAAGATAGCCTCGGTTTCCCATTTCTCGAACCGGTGCGTCGTGCCGTCGGTACAAAGCTTTCAGCTTCCCCTGCCAGCGTTTCGTCTCGGGATGGTTGCGATAACCCTGTTTCCTATTGGTAATGATCGACCAGATCGCATGCAGTTCACGGTGTTCGCCTAATAAATGGTTACGACATAAATGTTTTGGTTCGATATCCCAGATTCTCATTCAAAGAATTAAGCGGTCGCCCGGCAATTGCATCACCGCTCCTCAATTGGTACGCTGGTATCACCGTTGTTATTGTAGCCCCGCTCCTCCCAGAACCCCCGGTAGTTGACATCGGCGGAAAGTTCAATTGCGGTTATCCATTTTGCCCACTTGTATCCCCATTTGCCTTCAGCGACCAGCTCGAACGGGAACCCGCGTTCGGGCGGCAGGGTAACCCCGTTCATCTTGAACGCGATCATAATATCATTATTTAAAATATAATCTAATGGCACCGAGGTGGTATAGCCATCAACCGAATAAAAAATAACAACCGTTGCCTCCGGTTTCACCCCGACTTGGGCAAAAAGTTCTTTTATCCGCACCCCTTCCCACAACAATTTCACCTTCCAGCCCTCAATGCAATAAAGGGTAACAACTTTTTTGTAACTGGTGAAATTTTTAATAACCTCTTCGTATTTATATTCCTCGGGCTTAGCTACCATGCCCCGTATTCCCAGGCGATAGTCTTCGATCGCTATTTTTTGAGGTCCTTTGATCGAATTTTCCCGGAAGTCGTTGATCGATGACAGTTTCTCCCCTTGATAGACTCTCAGCTCTTGAGAACTTTGACTCGAAACCACTCTGTTTTTGCCCATACATCCTCCAATGGTAATTAAAATCAGAGAAAAGAAAACGAACCTCCACGTGCCGATCATAAACAAAATGCCTCGGGTAAAAGTCGGTTAATCGGCATTTCTTCTAAACCTTCCGCTCCTTGGAAAATCACGACCGCATCCGGTCCGAACTCAAAAATCACCTGCCGGCAGGCTCCGCACGGTGAGAGCGGCGAACCGCTCTTTTTAAAAACGGCTATCGCCCGAATTTTCAGTTTGTCTCCACCTTCCTGTGCGACTGCCGAAAAAATCGCTGCCCGCTCTGCACAGATTGTAAGACCGTATGATGCATTCTCGACATTGCAGCCGGTATGGATATTCCCGGTTTTAGTCAAAACCGCCGAACCGACCCAAACTTTCGAATAGGGTGCATACGCCCGCTTCGCCGCCGAGCGCGCCGCCCGGATGAGCCTTGACCGTTCTCCCGCCGAAATTTTAGAACCACTCATGATTCTTGGTGTCGCTCGGCACCAAAGGTGCCGCACGCTCCACCGATTCTCGCAAAGCTCGAATACCGTGTCTGTTCGTATCCCTTCGTGTCCATTGGCTTTCGCCTATTCTTCGAATTTCGTGGTTATGTCCGTTTTCTGTTTTTTATTAATTTATACCCGAGTTTGCCGATCTCGGTTATAGCCAGTATCGAAAGGGCAAGGAGGATTGATATAATCCAATCGGTTCCCCCAAATGCGTGAAGATGGAACAGTCTCTCCAAAAACGGTACGTACAGCAGCAACCCCAGCAGCAGGCATTCCCAGGCGACCGCCGCAATCAGCCAGCGATTGGAAAAAAAACCGACCTTGAACTGGGAGTGTTCTAACGAACGGCAGTTGAAGGCATTGACGAATTGCATGAGGATCAACGTGACGAAGCAGAACCCTTGAGCCTCCTCCACTCCCTTGCCTTGTTTTATGGCAATCGCGAGACTCAAAAAAGCGACCAGACCAGTCCACAACCCGAGTCCGATAATGTAGGTCAGGGTCTTGGTATTAAAAACGCCTTCTTTGCGGCGGCGCGGGACCCGACTCATCAAATCCTTTTCATTGGGATTCATCGCTAAAGCGATTGCCGGCAGGCCGTCGGTTGCCAGATTGACATACAGAATTTGAATCGCGATCAGCGGCAGAGTGCCGGCGGGTAGCCCGATGAACGGTCCGAGCAGAATTCCCAGCGCCATCACCAGCACTTCACCAATATTACAGGAGAGGAGATACACGAGAAATTTTTTAATGTTGTCGAACATTCCTCTTCCCTCTTCCACCGCCGCAACAATCGAGGCAAAGTTATCGTCGGTAAGAACCATATCTGCCGCTTCTTTCGACACATCGGTGCCGGTTATTCCCATTGCAATGCCGATATCTGCCTTTTTCAAGGCTGGGGCATCGTTCACCCCATCGCCCGTCATCGCCACGACATAATCTTTTTTCTGTAAGGCTTCGACGATTTTTAATTTATGCGCCGGTGAAACCCTGGCATAAACATCCACTTCTTCCACTATCCCTTCCAACCCTTCCGGACTGAGTTTGTCCAGTTCTTCACCCGCCAACACCCGTCCGGTATCCAGTAACTCCAATTCCGTGGCAATTGCGATTGCGGTCAGCTTATGGTCGCCGGTAATCATCACTGGTTTAATACCGGCACGTTTACAGACTCTAATCGCTTCCTTTACCTCTTCCCGGGGCGGGTCAATCATCCCGACCAATCCTAAAAACACCATCTCCTCTTCCAAATGGCCATGTTCATAAGGCTTATACGCCAGTCCCAGAACCCGCAGCGCTTCCGATGCCATCTGATGATTCGTTTCGAGAATGTTTTTTCTATCGGCAGCGGCAATCGGAAATTCCTTGCCGTCTCGATACAGCTTCGTGCAGGAACCGAGAATTATCTCCGGTGCACCCTTGGAGAAAACCAATCTGCCGGTCGGCGTCTTGTTCACCGTTGTCATCCGTTTCCGCTCCGAAGAAAATGGAACTTCATGTTCTCGTGCAAATTCCCGGTTCAACTTGGTTGACTCAAGTCCACCTTTTTTCGCCAACACCATCAACGCCAGCTCGGTCGGGTCGCCGTTCATTGCACCGGCAGCATCAAACTGGGCGTCATTGCACAAAACACCGGTTTCCAGGAGCCTCTTGAGCACCGGGTCATCAAGCGGCGTCAGCCGCTGTTTCTCAAAAAGAAAATCTCCTTTGGTATCGTAGCCCCCGCCGGTGACCTCAAGTACCCGGTTGTTAGCAAAAACCCGGCGCACCGTCATCCGGTCCTGGGTGAGGGTGCCGGTTTTATCCGAACAGATGATATTGGTACAGCCCAGGGTCTCGACTGCCGGCAGCTTCCGGACCAGGGCATTTCGCTTGACCATCCGCTGAACACCCAGGGCAAGCCCGATCGTGACGACTGCGGCTAAGGCTTCGGGAACCGCAGCCACCGCCAAACTCACACCCCAGACAATCATTTCCAGAATTTTGTGACCGCGCAGAACTCCCAGGATGACTAACGGTAGAATTAAACCCCCGGCGCCGATCGCAATCCATTTCGCCATCTGGTCGAGGTTCTGCTGAAGCGGCGTCTCCCTCTTTTCCACAACCTGGAGCATTTCGGCAATCTTACCGAACTCGGTCGCCATGCCGGTTGCAACCACCACCCCTCCACCCCGACCGTAAACCGCAGTCGTGCCGGCAAAAGCCATATTCCGACGGTCGCCGATAACAACCTCACCCGCTATCGGGTCGGTCTTCTTCTCAACCGGAACCGACTCCCCGGTCAGGGAAGCCTCTTCGATCTTAAGATTGACCGCCTCGACCAGCCGGCAATCGGCCGGAATCCGGTCGCCGGTTTTTGTGAAAATTACATCTCCCGGCACCAATTCCCGTGCCGGGAGGTCTTTAATTTTCCCATCCCGCTTCACCGCTGCCGTCGGTGCCGCCATCTCTTTGAGTGCCGCCAATGCCCGTTCTGCTCGATACTCCTGAATAAAACCAAAGAGCGTTGCGAACAAAACGATGACAATGATTACAATCGAATCGACTACTTCCCCCAATACCAGCGACAGAACGACTGCGCCTAAAAGAATAATAATAAGAAAATCTTTGAACTGGCTGAGAAACAGTAAAAACGGTGATGCCCGTTTTTTTTCTTTTATTTCGTTAAAACCGTATCGGCCGAGCCGTTGCCGGGCTTCAGTTTCGGATAAACCCTGCCGGCTGGAACCTAAGGATTGGAGGACTTCCTCGACTATTACGTTGTACCACTCTTTACCCATTCTCTTATCTCAACAAGTAGTTCTTTCAGTGGCGGAATTTTTCCAAACCATTCCCGTTCCGTCAGCTCCTGGGCAAAGGCTTTATAGATGAGCGTGATGAGAGCTTTTAAACGGCCGGGTAATACTGGTGGTTCGGTCGGGACCAATTCCTTCCAGTTAATCTTCTCCTCTTTTTTCGCCCGCTCGATTTCCTTAAACCAGTCGGTCGTTCGATAAAAGATTCGTGCAATCTCTTTACTCACCGGCAGCCCCTGGTAGGTAAACCGGCACTCATCGAGGGTGCCCAGCGCATCGACCACGATCAAATCTCCGCTTTCATCCCAGCCCAACTCGATCTTGCCGTCTTCGTTGCACAGACCGATTCTACTTACCGCTTCGGTTATTACCTGATTGACGAGCTCGGCGGTTCTTTTGACCTTGTCGATTGCCTCGATTCCCAGTCCGGAGATTTTTGCCGCCTCTTCCCAGGTTAGGTATCGGTCACTTACTTCAAGCTTGGTCGAAACATCGAAGAATGGCTTTTCTAAAACCTGACCGGGCTCGGGCGGTTCCCGTAACTCCAGCTCGGCTAAACTCAGCTCCCCGCTTTTGAGCCGTCGGAACACGCTCGAACCCACGGGCAAAGCATTGCGATAAATGATCTCGAGCGGGATCAGGCAGTTGGACATTTTTTCTGAATAGACCGAGTAATCATAGTTACCGCCCCGGACGGCAGGCTGAATAATTCGAAGGAGTTTTACCTCCATCGTGTTGGTCGGATTCTTGAGTTCGGGTGACTGCCTATCGACGCCCTCCTCGACCAGACCGAGATAATGGGTTTTGACGCCGAGCCGGGCAAGTTTCTCAAAAAAATAGGCGCTGGTGATGCAGAGCGATGCCCCTTTGCCGGCGAGGGTGTCCGGCATCTCACCCCAATCGAAAACCGAATAGCGGTCAGAAAAGCAGAACCGGCCTCTTCCACTCTCGGCTTCGGTCGGATTTTTGATAACGGTTAGATCCTTAACACTACCCACGCCCCAGCCCCTGGTCGGCTTCCGTAACCTCCTTTTGTTTTCCCTCCTGAAAATCTTTCAGTTTCTTCTCTAAGGTTTTATCCTTGAGGGCGAGAATTTTCAACGCGGCAAGCGCTGCTGCTTCCGGATCGAGAATGACTAACGGGCAGACTCCGGACGGCATCCGCAAGCTCGAAAACAGATCCGCACCGGAAAAGGCGTCGCTGTAAACCGGACAGGCGATAACCGGCTTCACCGTCTGGGCATCGACCATCCCGCTCAAGGCGTTGCTCCGGCCAGCGGCGGTAATAAACACCACATCGCTCTGTTCGTATTCTCTGCTTATTTCGAGGACCCGATCTGGTGTTTTATGGGCGGAAGCAATTCTGACTATACACTCCGTTCCGAATTTTTTAACGGTTGCGGCAATCTTTTGGCCGTGCTCTAAATCGGCTTTGGAACCGAGAATGACTATTATCTTCATAATCTAACTGTATCCGGTAAAACTCTCTTGTCAAGAATGAATCGAGCGAACATCATTTAACCACGGAAGACACGGAAAACACTGAACCTTAACCACAGATGCACACGGATAAACACGGATGAACACCAATAATAAATAACCACGAATGAGCACGGATAAAAAATTGACCCCGGAAGACCCGGAAAAACAATGAATAGTAACCACGGATAGCGGCACCGAAGGTGCCGACACGGATAGACACGAATAAAAAAAAAAAAAAAAACGGTTAAATATAACTCCACGGTTCAGTAAAAAAGCTTGAAAAATCTTCTTCGTGCGATACTCTCCGAAGAATATCGCGACTGGAAGTCGCTCCCACCGGTTTTCTCCAATCCAGCCGAGTACAAGTAGCGGCGCTCCGGCGGTAGCGGTCGGATTTATCCGTCACTATCCCGTCATTTTTGCATAATGACTTACCAAAGTCCTTGACAAGTTTCCTTGCCGCAGGTACAGTATTCTATGAGCGCAGTAACGAATAAACTGAGTCAACTACCTAAAGCGTTCGTCGATAATCTTGCTAAAAAGCTCCAGCAGCTCAATTGTTACTACGCCGATGTCCGGATTGAAGACCGCTATCGAACATTACTTTCCTATAAGAACTTTGAAATTCAAAACGGTATCGAACTCTCGGACAAAGGAGCATTCATCCGGGTTTTCAACAATGGCCGCTGGTTCTATGCAAGTCATACCGACCTGACAAAAGTCGAAGCGGAACTCGACCGGTTGGTCGCCCTGTCGCAAAAAACCACGGGCGATTTCAAATCATTTTCCATCCCCAAGCCGACGCATCAAACCCTTCTGCGGTATCGAACCCGGAATGCCCGTTCCTACAAGATCATCGTGAAAAAGAAGCTCATTGAATCCCTCTTTCCAGCATATAAAAAAGAAAAGACCTTGGTTGATTTAATTTCCGTCTATGCGGATTGGGACGTCGTCAAAACAATTATCACTTCCAAAGGCAGTCGTGTTTCGTATGACAATACGATGTTCGGGATTATGTTTTTCTTTACCTTAAAAGAAGGCGACCGCCTTTTTGCATCAAGCTACACCAGAACTGAACCCGATTTCCAAAAGCTCAACGGCATCGGCGAAGACGCAAAAAAGGATTTAGCCGAAGCGAAGATGTTCCTTGCAGCCCCCACCGTCAAACCCGGTTATTATCCGGTCGTCCTCTCCGAAGAGACCGCCGGCGTCTTTGCCCACGAATCGTTCGGACACAAATCGGAAGCCGATTTTATGCTCGGCGATAAAAAAATGGTCGCCGAATGGAAACTGGGCAAACGGGTCGGTTCTACGATACTCTCAATCGTCGATAACGGCGCTATCCGGCAAAAAACCGGCTACTGCCCGTTCGATGATGAAGGAACCCCGGCAGAGAAGACTTTTCTTGTTAAAAAGGGAATCCTGACCGGCCGGCTCCATTCGCTTCAGACCGCTTCCGAACTCAACGAGAAACCGACCGGTAACGCCCGGGCGATTAACGCCCAATTTGAACCGATCGTTCGGATGACCAACACCTATATCGGAGCCGGTAAAACCAGCTTTTCGTCACTCCTCGCCAAGATCAAAAACGGGGTCTATATCAAATCGATGCGCCACGGCTCCGGTCTTTCAACCTTTACGATTGCACCCGACCGGGCATACATGATACGCAACGGCAAGCTGGCGGAGCCGGTCCGGGTCTCGGTTGTCTCAGGAACCGTCTTTCAAACCCTGAAGGATATCGATGGCCTCAGTTCGAAGGTGAAGCTCCAGAGCAGCATCTTTGGCGGCTGCGGGAAGAATGAACAGATGCCGCTGCCGGTTGCATTTGGAGGACCCAAGGTTCGAGTGCGGAGGATGCATGTCAGTTAATATTAAAAAACGAATTAGGCGAATGACAGCGAATTACCCGAATGGGAAAAAATATTCGAGACATTCGCTATCATTTGAAATATTCGGATAATTGTCATGGAACAAGAAAAATTAGAAATTAAATTCCTCGAGATTAAAGCTGAAATTAAAAATAATATGGTTCACTCGCTCCGCAAAAAAAATATTGTCCGGCGGGCGGTGCGGGTATTCAAAGACCGGGTGTTAGGAGTTGCCGCGGCACAGGGGGAAATCAGCTTTGATGACCTCACCCGCAAAGCGACCGACGCCCTGATCTTGGGCCTGCCCTGGGACTATTCACTGCCGGCAAATCTCCACTACGAAAAGAATCTCACCGCCAGTCTGAAACCATTTGATGAAACGGGTGTCTTTGACCTGACCGAACAGATTCTCGGACGGCTGCGGGAATTAGCGCCGGATTTCATCCTTTCCGGTTCGGTTGCCGTGACCGAACGTACAACGACGTTAGAAAACTCGTCCGGAATTTCTTTGTCGCTTACCACCCGGCCAACCGAGATCGGCATCCTGTTCAAGCATAAGGATACCGCCAATATCATTGACGGTGCCTGGGGAATTATCTCGTTACAGGAGTTTGACCGCGCAGAATTTTTTTCCCGCTACCAGGAGTTGCTCGAAGGCTACCGGAACCCGGTGCCCCTTTCCCCGGGCAGGAAAAAAGTAGTCTTCGTTCCACCTGACCTCCTGTTCAGCAAATTCCGGGAAGCATTACGGGGCGACCGCTACCATCTCGGTGCATCGCTGCTTGCCGGGAAAATTGGCCAGCCGGTCTTCTCTCCCCAGTTTACGCTCTATGATAGTAATGACCTCTACGAGTACGGCTATGTCATGCCATTCGATGACGAAGGCGTGAAACGCGAAGCTTCCGATCTTCCCCTGATTGAAAACGGTGTTTTGAAAAACGTCGTCTTTGATTTGCGTAACGGCACCAAGTTCAAAACCGCGACCACCGGCAACGGTTTTCGCCAGTATTCAACCAATCCCGACATCGGTTTTAACGTCCTGCGGGTACAACCGGGCGACAAAACCCTCGCCCAAATCGCCGGCAGCGATGAAGTTATCCTGATTTTTATCGCCTCCGGCGGCGACTTTGTCGATAACGGCGATTTCGCGACGCCGGTGCAACTTGCCCTCGGCTGGCGCGATGGTAAAATCATCGGCCGCTATCCCCAGCTGAGCGTGCAGTCGAATTTATTCAAGATGTTCGGCGATGACCTGGTCGGCGTCGCCCAGGATAGTTTCTCCCGCTATCTCGAAAATCCCTACATTGTAACCGAGATGGCGGTCGAGGTCCTGGGGACAAAATAAGCTTCCCTCCTCAAATTAAATCATCCCCCGAACCGGATGCCGGCGCTCAGTTTAGCAAACATTCCTCCACCCACAAACTCAAAACCATTAAACCTGAGATCTTGAATGCTACTGCCCAGAATCTTTAATAGCTCATCTTCAAAAAATATTTTCCACCTTTGAGAAAAAGCGTACTGGGCTCCAATGCCGAAGCGGAAATCGAGCTCGGTTTTAACTTTAGGGGTCACAAAACCAATGCCGCCATAAAGATAGGGAGCAAAAGCCCCTCTGAGTGGAAACCGATAAACCACATCCGAACTCATAAGAGAATTAAGGCGAAAAGAATTGCGGCTCCCCTCATTAGTCCGGAATTCTATGACATCGGTCCGCAGAGAAAAACACCGGCTGAGCGCAAGCAAAAATTCGGTTTCCACACCCCAGCCCCAAGTTGCTACGGTGTCACTGTCAAATCGTGCACCGACCAAATAGCGGCTCACTTTAGCACCGATGCTCACCTGTGGATACGAGGCGACAGCGACACTGCCGACGAGCAGTAACAGAGTGGTTGTTTTGGTTATTTTAGACATTACTACCTCCCATTTATGATTTATGAAAATTGGTCATGTCCATACTAAAAACTATAGAAGCGCCCTTAACCAAGTCAAGCTTTTCCTTGTTTTCTACCAAAAAACCGTAACAGTCGTATTACCAAGAGCTTACAGCAATAAACTCCTCGCCAGTTTGTCAATTTTCCTCTTAAAACGCTGATGTGTTTTTAAAAATAACCGTAATTTGGACATTCCTCGAAATTAATGATGGAGCTCGTTTTTAAACAAGTGAGAATCGGACATAAGAAGACAATTCCATGTAGTAGGCGAACCTAAAGGTTCGCACTACATTTTTTACAAAAATATGGGAACTCCGGTAACCGTAATAAGTAACCGTAATAAGTGGAGAAAAGAAACGGGGCCGACCTTTCGGTCAGCCCCGCCGATTCAAAAGTCGATTCAGACTTTCCCTACTTCACCGTAACTTCCATTTTCGGTGCGATGCCGATTTTGTCGGTCTCGTACATATCGTGGACCAGTGCCCGCAAGCCCGCCGAACCTTTACGCACCGCCACCACCTCCAGCTGGAGGTTACCGTATTTCAGAGGCTCGTAGATTTCCTGGACATTGCCGCCCCCTAAGAGAAAAGCTAAGTTGGCGGGGAGGTAGACCCGGGTTAACGGAACATCGGGACGTGCCCGGCCGGTCGCTTGCGGGGTGATAGTGACGACCGCTTTATCGCCAACCCTAAGGCTTGCTTTATCGATCGTCACACTGAACCGATAATCACCCGAGGTCTCAAAATAATTGACCAGCCGCTCTTCGGACTGCTTAACCAGGACGCCATCGCTCAGGGCTTTCACCCGTTTTGCAATCACCGGCTTTTGGAGCTTGACTTTACTCCCGTCGATCTCTGCCCAGGGCGGCTCAGTCTTACCGATCATCGCCAACAGTTCAACCAGCGAGCGGGTATCGGCAGTCGTTCGTAACCGATCATCAACCAGTCGGCTCGTGACATAGTTGAAACCCTTTTTGAAATAGCCGTCCTCTTTCCGAAGATAGAGAACCTTCAAGACTTCGCAAGTCATTTCTAAATCACCGCCCCAGAGTTTATCCGAGTGCCAGTAGAGGTAATCGCCATTCTTTTTCGCCTGCTGTTCGATATCGTCGATACATTTATTGAGTTCTTTCTTATCGCCTTTCGCCGCAAGTCCCTGGGCATAGTAGACCAGTCCCTCAAAGTCGTCTGGCTCGTCGAGGAATCGTTCATCATAAACCGCCAACGCATTGTCTTTCACCTTGCCGGCTAAAAGCGCTTTGACCCCATTTTCAATCAGCTTTTTCAATTTCTGAAATTCCAAGCCGACAAACGGCTTTAAGTTTTTCAGGACAACTTCCGTCACCTCGGGGTCGGGTTCACCTTTCTCCCAGAGCGAAAAACCCTTATCGCCGTGGAAGAAAAGCTGCATCCGGCCTAAGCCGACGGTAATCAACTTTTCTACTTCTTTGATATCGCCCGAGTAGTTTCCGGACTGTATTGCTTTGTACGCCAGGGCAAGCCCGCCTAATTTAGCGCTCGTCTGCTCGGCGCAGCCGAACGGATAGGTTATCAAACCCTTAATCACCTCATCGGCCAGCGCCAGAGGATTGGGGTAGACGACGAGTACCTTCCCTTCGATTGTTTCATCCGCATCGAGCATCCGGATAGTGGAGAACAAAAGTTTCGCTTCACCCGGTTCCTTAACCACCGCTTCGAAGACCTCTGTCCCCTGTGCGTGTTTCAAGACGGCTTTCACTGCCCCCGGCTTTTTCAAAATGAAAGTTTCGGTGCCCGCACCGGTCACCGTTTTTGACCAGCTAACACCCGGCGCCTCTACTTTCAATTGTCCCTGGCCTTTCACCTGGAAGCTGACCGGAGCTTGGACACTGTCACCGGCACCGATGAATGCAGGTAAATCAACGTGGACGAAATTATCCTGCTTCGCTTCGACCGTCGCAGTCAAACCTTCGAACTCGAGTCCCCTCGCCGCAAAGACCTTCACCTTCCAGGTCGCAATCTGCTTGGGCAGGGTGATCTTCTCTTCGGTTTCACCTTTGATATCGATCAGTTTGAATGCCAGAACCTCAATCAACTCGGCAGGTTTGGGCAGGCTGGGCTCGGTGCCTCCGTCGCGTGGAGCCCCTCCACCTTTACCCATCGGAGCCGATTTTGCCCCTCCAGTGGAAGGTGCCGGGGTTATCGCCTGAACCGCTCCACCGACCGCCCGGTCTTCCATCGCCTCCAACTCTTCTGTCTCCGCGCGCGGCGGGGTATAGCGGAGATTCCGGTTGCCATCAACGTTGGTTAGGATATTTTTCCCCAGTTTGGTTTCCGGCTGCTCCTGGTCCAACCGGGCATCATAGACCGCAAGCAGGCAGCGTGCCGACCGGTCCGAGCCGATTTTAATCGTAATCGTGCTCCCAGGTTTTGCATTCTCGGGAACGGTCAATTTCAAATTTGTCGGATTCGGTCTGAAGATCACCGCGTAATAACCGGTAAGCTCGCCGTCTTTTTCGGCTAAGATATAGATCAACGAATAGGGGTGGTCGACCTCAAAAAAGATCGAGCGGCCTTTATCAAGACCGGTCGAGTATTCCATCAACCGGTGCTTGCCCGAAATCGGGTCAACCGCAATAACTGCCGCCCGGGTCAACACCGTCGTCACCTTAATTTCGGCAATTTCCGCAATTACTTTATCAAGCTGGAAATCGGCAGCGGCAACACCAGCCGTTCGCAAGAACATACCCAGGTGGCTCGTGCTGCCTTCACGCGGGGCAAGCGACGCAAAGTATTGGGTGCCCAAATCGCTGACCAGATACTCGGCGCGTTCTTCCGATCGAGTTCCATAAATTGTCAACGACGCGGTCTTGCCGTCGGGCGTGAAAACCTTGATGCCAAAAGGCCCGGTATGGCCGCCGATGTTGGTTTCAAGATGGGCGCTGCCGTCTTTGACGGTCAGTTTGAATTCCTGAATCGTCTGGCCGCTGCAGTATTCACAGGTAACGTTGATGGTTGCTTCGCCGGCATAGGGTACACCCAGAACCGCGAGGCTCAAATCAATCCTCAGATTTTCCTGTTCGAGGGTATAGCTACTTACCTCGACGGTCAGCGGTGAAAAGGTGTATTCGACGACCGAAAAATCGGTTTGGGCTAACACCGCTCCGTCTTTTTTAATTTCCACCCCATATTCCGAAATGTCAAGGTCGCCCAGTTCCAAAATTCCCATTCCACTCTTATCTAATGCCACATCGGTTTCATAGATCAACTCACCCTGCCGGAGGAGCGCGACCGTAAAATTCGCCTCCTGGTGGTTGAGTCCGACCACGAATATCCGCACCCGTTCTTTAGGATGATAAATTTTCTTATCGGTAATGACCGTCGTCAGGTCGACACGGGACAGGTCTTCACCGATCGTTGGAACGAGAGCCTCTAATTGATTGTGGAAATCATCCGTCTTTTTCTGCTTTACTTCTTCCTTTTGGGCAGGCAGCACACTGAAGCCCACCACGATCAACATCGGTATCCAGAGCCGTTTCATTGCTCCTCCTTTAGTTGGTTGATTATCCCCGACTTTATTGCCGCTGTCAATTATAATATAGTGACCGGCACTCCTGAATATTCCTTTCACTGAACTGTTAAAATTATTGACCGCCAATCAAATTTTACCCTTGACAAATTTCAAATCTCCTCGTATAAGTGGACACGATGATTTGTTGGACACGGGTCTTCCAACAGTGCCCAGGCACAAAGAATGTATGATAACTAAAGGAGGTGCCAGACGCCCAGACCAACTAACGGAATGAATAAACTCCAACCCAAAAAGGAGGCTTAGATGCCAGACTATCCAATCAAATTTACCGTCGATTATCCAGAGAAACTATCCCGGGGAAAACTCCTTCTCCGAACCCTCTTCGGCTCAATCTATATCGGAATTCCTCACTTATTCTGTCTCTTCTTCTACCAGATTGCGGCAAGTGTTGTTGCTTTTATTGCCTGGTGGGCAATCCTCTTTACCGGCAAGTACCCGCAGGGAATGTTCAATTTTGTCGTTGGTCTCTACCGCTGGCAGAACCGGGTCATGGGTCATATGGCAAATCTCACCGATAAATACCCACCTTTCACCGGTAAAGAATAGAACCTCAACGATCATTGCAAACCAAACGGGGAGCAGTCCGCTCCCCGTTTGGTCATTCAGCCCGTTAGCCGGTGATACGGAACGGTCTTCCGATCCTTACGTATTGTCGCGTTTTCGTGGTAACAATGACTTATTTAGAACCTTTATCCAACGGGGTTGACAAGGGTTCAAATTCGGGTTTATATGGTTTATGGATTTAGTCATAAAAAACATCGGCCAGCTCCTGACCATGCGCGCGGGCAAGCCCGGCATCATCAAAAATGGTGTCGTTGCGATCGACCGGGGGAAAATTGCGTTTGTCGGTAAGGATGCTCATTTCAAAAATAAAAATTGTCAAACGCTCGATACCCGGGGAATGGTGGTAATGCCCGGTTTCGTTGACTGCCACACCCACCTCGTCTATGCCGGCTCAAGAGTGGATGAATTTGAAAGACGCCTTACGGGCGTCAGCTACAAAACCATCACCCAGCGCGGTGGCGGCATTCTCAACACCGTGAAAAAGACCCGTCGGGCATCGGAGGATGAGCTCGTAACGCTCGCCCAGGAACGCATCAATGAACTTATCCGCTGGGGAACGACCACCGTTGAAATCAAATCCGGCTACGGGCTTTCATTAAACGATGAACTCAAAATTCTGCGCGTTGTCGAGCGGCTCCAATCTCGGAATAAAGTCACGATCGTTCCGACCTTTTTAGGCGCCCACGCCGTCCCCAAAGGAACCGACAAAAAGAAATACATCGAAACGATTGTAAAAAAAATGATCCCGGCAGTGGCAAAGCTGGGTCTCGCCCGTTTCTGCGATGTCTTCTGTGAGAATTTTGTTTTCAATCATAAAGAATCCGAACAGATCCTCCGTTATGCCCGGGAGTTTGGTCTGCTACCCAAGATTCACGCCGACGAGATTGAATCATCGAAGGGAGCCGAGGTTGCGGGCAGAGTCTCCGCCGTCTCGGCTGACCATCTCTTATTCCCGTCGGTGAAAGGTCTCCGCTTGATGAAAAAAAATAATGTCGTGGCGGTGCTGCTGCCCGGAACATCGCTCTATCTCCAGACCAAAAAACACCCACCGCTGGCGGCGATGCGGAGATTGGGCTTGACAATCGCCATCGGTAGCGATTATAATCCTGGAAGCTGTATGATATACCAGATGCCAATAATTATCGGCTTAGCCTGTCTTCTCTATGGCTTGACCATTTCCGAAGCCCTGGTCGCTTCGACGTTGAACGGAGCTCGGGCGGTGCAATTAGAAAACAAAATCGGCAGTCTCGAGGTCGGCAAAGATGCCGATATTTTGATTTTAAACATACCGGACTACCGGCAGATTCCCTATCAGTTCGGCAGAAATCCGGTCCAGACCGTGATCAAAAAAGGTGAAGTCATCCATGCGTAGAATCGTCGAATGCGTCCCGAATTTTAGTGAAGGCAGGAGGACCGAAGTCATCGATACGATTGTCGCTGCGATTACGAGCGTTCCGGGGGTAACCCTGCTTGATAAAGAGATGAATGGTGACCACAACCGGGCGGTCATATCCTTTATTGGCGAACCGGATGCGTGCGTCGAAGCTGCATTTCGGGGAACGCGCACTGCCCAGCGGTTGATCGACTTAAACCAGCACCGCGGAGAACACCCGCGCCTCGGCGCCACCGACGTTATTCCGTTTGTGCCAATCGCCAATATTACCATGGATGAGTGTGTCGAATTAGCAAAAAATTTGGGTAAACGCTTAGCCGATGAACTCGCTATTCCGGTCTATCTCTATGAAGCGGCTGCGACCAGACCCGAACGGGTTGATTTGGCGAACATCCGCAAAGGCGAATATGAAGGAATCAAAGAAGCGATCAAGACCGATCCTGACCGGCGTCCCGATTTTGGAAACCCCGAGCTTCACCCCACTGCCGGCGCGACCGTTGTCGGCGCCCGCTTCCCGTTGATCGCCTACAATGTCAACTTGCGTACCCAGGATCTGGAAATTGCCAAAAAAATTGCCAAGGCGATACGGTTCCGAGACGGCGGATTCCGCTATGCCAAGGCTTTAGGATTTGAAATCAAAGAGAAGAACTGTGCCCAGGTGTCAATTAACATGACCAATTTTTTAGCCACTCCGCTCTTTCGCACTTTTGAGACGATTAAACGGGAGGCAGAACGCTACGGCGTCACGATTAAGGAAAGTGAAATTGTCGGACTCGTACCCCAGCAGGCATTGATTGATACCGCGGTCTACTACCTCCAGCTTGATACCTTCAACTATGACCAGATTTTGGAAAACCGGTTGCTGCCGCCCAAAGGTCTGCACGATTTCGTCAGCGAAGTGGCAACGGCTGCGCCCGTACCGGGCGGCGGCTCGTGTGCGGCATTAGCCGGCGCCCTGGGAGCGGGTCTGTTGTTAATGGTGATTGACCTGACGATTGGTAAAAAAGGGTATGAGATCGTCGAAGCAGAGATGAAAACTCATAAAGAGCGCCTGAAGCCATTTCCCGACCGATTTTTGGCATTGGTCGATGAGGATGCCCAATCGTTTGAAGCGGTCCTGTCTGCCTATAAATTAACGAAAGCAACCGAAGCCGATACCGTCAACCGTGCCCAGGCAATCCAGGCAGCTTTGGTTAAAGCCTCGCTTGTCCCCTTAGAAACGATGGAACGGGCGGTTGAGGCGCTGCGCTCGGCAAAACCGCTTGCTGAAAAAGGTAATAAAAATTCTTTAAGCGATGTCGGGGTCGGCGCAATGCTCCTCGAGACTTGCCTCCGGGGGGCTCGCCTTAATGTCCTGATTAATCTTTCCGGAATTCGTGATGCCGATTTTGTCGAAAAAACCAGAACCCGGGTCGAGGAATTCACAACCCAGGCAACGCTCTTCGTGAAAGAAGCGACCGAAACCGTCGAGCGGGCATTAACCAATGGCTGAAGATAACATCAAACGGGCTCGGGATTATAGCGACCTCGGTTATTATGACGAGGCGTTGAAGGTTCTGCGCCAGGAACTTGATGCCAATCCCAATGAACCGGCGATCCATGAAATTTTAGGGGATATCGCCCGCGGCCAGGGTGATGACGCCGAGGCGACCTGGCGCTATGAACGGGCAAAAAATATCTACCTGGAAAAATCGGACGCACCGGCCGCAATCGTCGTGACCGAGAAACTCGTTAAACTGAAACCCCACGATTTAGAACACCAGTGGCGTCTCGCCGAACTCTACACCCAGTTCGGTCTTAAACGGGAAGCGCAAAAACGACTTTTGTCCTATGCCGAGGCAATGTTCGCTCAGCACGAATCGGAACGGTTCCTGACTGCCGCCACTCGTTTGGCCGAACTCGAACCCCAAAACGTCGAACTGCGGTATTGTTTCGCCAAACTTCTCCGGTTCTGGGACAAAGTCGAGGCTGCCGCCGAAGAGTTGAAAAAACTGGTCTTTGAACTGAAAGAACGGGGAGATACCGAGCAAGCGTCAAAACTGGAGGAGTACCTGAAGAGTTTCGGAGGTAGTAATTGAAAGAAGGACTGGACTCGAAGAGCAAGATAGAACTGGCTAATCTTTTGCTCCAGATTGGCTTTCGGGAAGAGGCAATTGCCGAACTCTTAGCCGCGGCGGTAGTCCTTCGGGAGCTGGGCGAGAACCAGGAGGCGATAACGATCTATAAACGGGTTCTCGATCTCGAGCCTGAGAACTGGACCGCAATTCGGGGTCTGGAGGAATTAGCCCCAGGACCGCCCACCCGCCGGGTTGAAGAGATTGTCGCCCGATTAGGTATGGAAGAGGTAAAACGTGAGCCACCCAAACCACCTTCCGAGACGAGACCAGCGTCGGTACCGACCGAATCTTTAGAAACACCGACCACTCTTCGACCCGAACCGGCACCGCCCAAAGAGGAGGTTGTTCCGGCTGAAGACCCAAATCAACTCTGGAATGACTTTAAAGCCAAAATTCAGGAACCCGATGAGCAACCGGAAAGGAGATTGGCTCTCGGTGAGCGATTCCTGGAATCCGGGATGCTGGCTGAAGCCCAAATCCAGCTCGAACTTGCCCACAGGCTCAAAAAGACCGCCGAGACAATTGAACCATTGGCAACCTGCCTTATTAAAAAAGGCGACTATCCCAAAGCAATTAGCCTCGTTAAAGAAGGTCTCCGGGCACCGTTCTCCGAAACTGAAAAACTGAGTCTCCACTATCTCCTCGGCACTATCTATCGAAATCTTGATGATACAACCAGAGCCCTGGAAGAATTTACCCAGATTTCAAAACTTGCACCCGACTATCGGAATACCCAGGAACTCATTGCCTTATTAGGTGGTCAGATACCGACTATTCCCAAGACGATAGTAAAGGAGCCAGAACCGACACCGCCGGTAATAGTGATACCCCAGACCGCTTCTACTGTCACAGAAGCAATGCCTCTGGTAGCGGCGCCATCGGAGATAGCGGCGCCATCGGAGATAGCGGCGCCATCGGAGATAGCGGCGCCATCGGAGATAGCGGCGCCATCGGGGATAGCGGCGCCAGTCAAAGAAGTAACCCCTCCTGCCGAAGTAACACCTTCACCCTTGGAAAAAGCACCTGCTCCTCGACCTGAGCCAGAACCCGCAGCGCCGGAAGTGCCGGCGCCGCCAGAGGTGGCGACACCGAAAGAAGAACCTTCGCCCGAGGTTTCCGCGCCTGCCCCGGTCATCGAAGAACGATTCCCGGTTATTGAAGAACCTCTGCCCTCGGTTGCACTCGAAGAACCTAAACCTGAAGAACTCCCGCCTTTGTTGAGCGAGGAGAATATCGCATTTCTCTAACTATGGGCTACGAAACTTTCTACCAGTTAAAATTTGAGCCGTTTGCCAACCATCCCGACCCCCGGTTCTATTTTAATTCACCCCAGCATGCCCTGGCACGCGAGTATCTGCTCCATGCCGCGCGCGGCCGGCGAGGACTGGCGCTCCTGTTAGGAGATTTAGGAACCGGCAAGACCACCCTTGCCCGGCGCATCCTCGGCGAACTGGCAGCTCAGGGCGGGTATCAGGTCGGACTGCTGGTTTTAACCCATTCCGATTTCTCGCCCATCTGGCTTATACAAAAGATCGGCCTCCTGCTCGGTTTACGGGATCTGCCCCAGGAAACCCACGAACTTTTTTCGGTCATCACCCGAAGACTGGTCGATATTTACAAACGAGACCAGCGCACGGTAATTTTTATTGACGAAGCAAATAAATTGACCCAGCCCGAATGTGCGGAGGAGATGCGGGGTTTGCTCAATTTAGAAGTTTCGGGCGGAGTGCGGCTCATTACCTTCATCCTCTCCGGGCTGCCGCCGCTCAACGAATTTTTAGCTCAAAACCCGGGGCTCTATCAGCGGATCGCAGTCCGGGTTCTGTTACGACCGCTCGATTCAGCGACGGTCGTAGCCTATATTCGGCACCGATTAGCAATTGCCGGTCGAACGCCCGAACTCTTTACCCAACCGGCTTTTGATTTAATAGCCAAATACTCCGGCGGCAGACCCCGACTCGTCAATGTCGTCTGCGATAATGCCTTAGTCGAAGGCTTTGTCCAGCGTAAGCCGGTGATTGATGAATTTATTATCGAACGGGTGGCACAAAACCTCGATTTGAAGCTGTAATTATTAACCACGAATTCGCCGCGGAACGAGACGCACACGAACGGGTCCCAAAATAGTTCGTGAGTAAAAGGTTTTTTTCGTGGTTTCTAGATTTCTTGAATTTCGTGATAACAATCTTTTAGGTGGTTATGTCTGAATTTAGCGACGAATTTGTCGACCTTCATGTTCATACCACCGCGTCCGACAGTCTCCTCTCACCCCAGGCAGTTGTCGACCGGGCGGAAGCGCTCGGCTTTTCCGCTTTAGGAATCGCCGACCACGATACCGTTGCCGGAATGGTGAGTGCGCAACACTATGCAAAAAATGTCGAGATTGTTCCGGCAGTCGAACTCTCCTGCTTCTATGCGGGATTGGACATACACCTCTTAGGATATTTTATTGATTATCGAAACATTGAATTCAACCAGTTTTTAACGACCGTTCAAAAAAGTCGAAAGGAACGGGCTGAGAAAATTGTCAAGAACCTCGCAGTCCAGAACATCGCAGTCGAATTAGAACGGGTTTTAGAGCTCGCCCAGGGCGGCTCGGTCGGCCGGCCCCATATTGCCCAAGCGATCGTCGAGAAGGGTTACGCGACTTCAATTAACGAGGTGTTTTATCGGTTTATCGGCTACCACTGTCCGGCGTATGTTCCCAAAATGGAAATCACCCCCCGCGCCGGGGTACAACTCATTACTAAGTTCGGCGGCGCACCGGTGTTAGCCCATCCCGGAATTTACCGAAAAGATGAACTCATCGACGCCCTGGTTCCCGAAGGACTCGCCGGGATCGAAGTCTGGCATCCCGAGCATTCGGCTTCGGACAGCCAGCGCTACCTCGCGCTCGTCCGCGCGAAAGGATTACGTGCCACCGGCGGCTCCGACTGCCACGGTGGCATCAAAGGCAGAATCTTCCTGGGCGAAGTGAAGGTTCCGATACGATACTATCTCGAACTCAAAAATCTGCAGTTGGAATTGAAGTGAGACCGCCACCATCGAGAATTTGGATTTTAGTATTTGGGATTTGTTTAGGATTTAGTATTCCGGATTTTGGATTTATTCTGTCCGCCCAGGAGACCGGTTCGTTCATCCTTGCCCGGTTAAAATATTCGGGCGGCGGTGACTGGTATAATGACCCGGATATGCTCCCCAATCTGGCACATGAGCTCGACCGTCGCACCAACATCCGCTGTGAGGAAAAGGAAGCGGTCGTCAGCCTCTCCGACGACCAGCTTTTTTCCTATCCGTTTCTCTTCCTCACCGGTCACGGCAATATCAGCTTCAGCGACGATGAGGTCAAGCGGCTCCGGCTCTACCTAAAGAACGGCGGCTTTTTATACGCCGATGACGATTATGGAATGGATGAAAGTTTTCGCCGCGAAATGAAAAAGGTCTTTCCCGAGCATGATTTCGTCGAGCTACCGTTCGACCATCCGCTCTATCATATCGTATATGATTTTCCCAACGGCTTGCCCAAGATTCACGAGCATTACGAAGGTCCACCCAAGGGCCTGGGAATATTTTATGGCGGCCGGCTGGTTGTGTTTTACACGTATAATACCAATATCTCCGACGGCTGGACCGAAGCCCATAACGACCCGCCCGAAAAACGGGAGGCGGCATTCATGGTCGGGATAAATATTGTCGCCTACGCATTTACCCATTAACGATTACCCGGGGTCTTGACAAAAAAGTTATACGCATGAAAGTGTCCGTAACTAAAAAAAGGAGATAGCGATGAAATATGGTTTCCTCGTAGGTTTATTTGTTTTTACTCTACTCGGAATAGCCTCGGTCGGCGATGCTGCCCAGAGGCTGGTTCTGGTGGAAGAATGGACTAACTGGGGTTGACCGTCCTGTCCAGCGGCCAGTAGTGTACTGGACAACTTTGTGACCAGCGATGGCGATAAAGCCGCAATAATCCGATACCATGTTTATTGGCCCTCCAGCTCCGACCCATTTTACAATGCCAATCAGACCGAGGTCAAGGCGCGCCTACAATATTACCCGCCCTGGTATTCTTCTGGCGGCCAATGGGGTTATGTAACCCCCTTCCTCCATATCGATGGGAAAAAATCCGGTTTTCAGTCATCGGGCTGGAAGAGCAAAATTCTCTCTCGCTACAATGTCGTAAGTCCTCTGACCATTAACCTGTCCGGCAATTACAACGATTCGACCGAAACAGGCACTGTCAATGCCACTATTAATAACACCTCAGCCAACTCCCTGACCGGAAAACTCCACTTCGTAGTAACCGAGACCAACATCAGTCGGTCAGGAGCGCCCAATGGTGAAAAAATTCACAATCAGGTTTTCCGCGATATGATACCAACCGCAACCGGCGAAGCGATAACGATACCTGCCGGCGGCAGCCTCGAACGTTCAGAAAACTTTACCCTCAAGAATACCTGGACGGTCGATGACTGCGAAGTAATCGTCTTCGTCCAGAATAACGAAATGACTAAGGACAGTATCTTTGAGGTCTACCAGGCGGCGAAAATTAAAGTGTCGGATTTACCGCCGCTCGGAATCGAAACCGTCGACAATCCCATTACTCACCCGCTTCGGCTCTCTGCTCCCGAGCCCAGTGTCAGCAGCGGCAGTGTCATCCTCGAGTATGCACTTCCCGGTGACGGAACGGTTCATTTGACCGTCTACAACCTCATCGGTGAAAGAATTAAGACGCTGGTAAGTGAACACAAGCTGGCTGGAACTCATCGGGCACGCTGGAATGGTCGGGATGAAGCTGGCCGAAAAGTTCCTGCCGGTGTTTATATCTTCCAGCTCGAGTTTGCCGGCATAACAAAATTTACCCGGGCGGTCGTCGCCCGATAGGTAATGCCGTAGCGGTTTCACCTAAACGGCTGGGGCATCTCCACTTTCTATTGACAAACATTAGGCATGTTTGTTACCACCGAACAAGTCGAGAGGCATCAGATTATCCGGCTATTGACAGGGTAGGAGAATAGTTTATCCTACCTCTGAAAAAGGAGGTAGGTATGAAATTTACTATCCCAATTTGGCTTTTAGCCGGACTGATTCTGCTAATCGGCGGTTGTGAGCAGCAGAACCAGTTCGGCTCTCTTGAAATAACCTCGGTGCCGCAGGGCGCTGCAGTATTCTTAGACGGAATGCCCACCAACAAACAAACCAACTGCACCTTAGACAGTATCGAAATCGGCACCCACATCATCCGGCTTGTCCTCACCGGCTACAAGGATTATTACGACACCGTTGAGGTTGTAGGCGGCAAACCAACACAGGTTGCCGCCACCCTTTCTCGGGCGATGGGTGCGATTCATATCGTTTCTTACCCGGTTGGTGCTGCTGTTTCTCTGGACAATAACCCAACCAATAAGAAGACCAACTGCACCCTGGACAGCGTCTTTGTCGGCACCCACTCCATCAGACTGAGTCTCAGCGGTTACGCCGACTACTTAGACGAGGTAATTGTACGGGAAGACCAAACCACCGAGCTGAGCATTACCTTGAACCCATCCTTCGGTGCGATCCATATTACTTCGATTCCAACTGGTGCCGACATTTTTTTGGATAATCTGGCTACCGGGGAAAAAACCAACACTACAATTAATAATGTTGCAGCCGGCATCCATTCGGTAAAACTCAGTCTGGCAGGATATGTTGATTATACCGATGAAATTGCCGTAGCCGCGGGCCAGACTGCAGAGTTGAATGTGACGCTCGCTAAAGCGACCGGTTCAATCCAAGTCAATTCCACTCCGACCGCTGCCCAGGTCTATCTCGATGCGACCAACACCAATAAGATAACGAACTGCCTCCTCACCAGAGTCGAAGTTGGAACCCACTCCATCAAACTCATCAAAGCCAATTATAAAGAGTGGGAAGGAAACATTACTGTTGTTGAAAATCAAACCGCGACCATCAATGCCACCCTCACCCCTGCCACCGGTTCGATCCAGGTCAATTCAACACCATCCGGCGCCGCCATCTGGCTCGATGGTGTGAATACCAGCTATCTAACCAATTACCTTGTTACCAACTGTACGGTCGGTAGCCGTACCGTTACGCTGGTTAAGTCGGGCTTCCACGACTGGCAGACTACCGTCAGCGTTACCGAGGACCAAACGACAACCGTTGATGCGGTCTTAGAAAAGCTCGACCCCTGGCAGGTGAAAAGTCCGATGCCAACGCCGCGTTCGAATTTGGCTTGTGGGGTAGTGAACGACAAGGTCTATACTATTGACGGTTATTCTGGATTTATGGTTATGGCGGTCGCTGAGGAGTATGACCCGGCTACTGATGATTGGTCTGAGAAGACTCCCCCACCCACGGCCCGGGACGGCTTAGGTTGTGCCGTGGTAAACAATAAAATTTACGCTATCGGCGGAGAGGATGAAATGATGTTTCCCGTGGCAACGGTTGAAGAATATGACCCGGTTAGCGATTTCTGGCAGACCAAGACCCCGATGCCTACACCCCGATTGGCTTTAGCCTGTGCCGTGGTAAACAATAAAATCTATGCTATTGGTGGCGCAGAGATAGACACATTCCGGATGCAACCTTCGGCTGCGGTCGAGGAGTATGACCCAGCAACTGATACCTGGAAAAAGAGAGCTGATATGCCCACCCCGAGATACGGCTTAACCTGTGCAGCAGTCAACGGTAAGATTTATGCCATCGGTGGCTTAGATGAGTTCTACAACCCAGTCTCAACCGTAGAGGTCTATGACCCGGCTACCAACACCTGGCAATCGAAGGCAGATATGCCGACCGCGCGCGGTCTCCCCGGTTCAGAAGTAGTAAGTAATAAAATCTATGTCATCGGCGGCGGTTCTCCTTATGCTACTTTAGCAACTGTTGAAGAATATGACCCGAGCACCAATCAGTGGCAACACAAAAACGCAATGCCGACGAACCGGTCAGGTTTAGCGTGTGGCGCAGTAAATAATAAAATCTATGCCATCGGCGGCATGAGTGGAGGTTATGAACCTCTGGCGACGGTAGAAGAATACGACCCGACGATCGACCAGTAATTCGCCTCTCCGCAAGAGAGATTTTGGGTAGCTGTAGGATTGGCTGCTTTAAATTGTTTGTTTTCTCGAGCTAATGTTTACGCAGAGGAATGCGGATGCGGCATCTCTCATGGCGCACGAATACCGAATGACCCGAATTAACGTGGACTGTGGTTAATCACCGTAGGACTGAACAAAATCTTCATTCTATCAGTAGTATAAATCAGTAGTATAATTTTATCTTAGTCTTGACGGCGGTAACCATTACCCTATAATCGAAGGCAAACGCGGGACCTCGGGGTTCCGAAGGAGGATTGTTGCGATCGACCACAATTATCGGCGTCAGAAAAAATAATAAAGCGGCGCTTGCCGGGGATGGACAGGTGACATTAGGCGATACGATCATGAAGCACAGCGCGCGCAAGATTCGTAAGATTTACCATGAAACCATCTTAGTCGGCTTTGCCGGTTCAGCCGCCGATTCGTTCACCCTCTTTGAACGATTTGAGAATAAACTTCAGGAATTCCGTGGTAACCTCCCGCGGGCGGTCGTCGAACTGGCAAGGGATTGGCGGTCGGACAAGATTCTCCGCCGGCTTGAGGCACTGTTAGCGATTATCGACCGGGAACGTTCATATATCGTCTCCGGTGCGGGTGAGGTAATTGAACCCGACGACGGGATCGTGGCAATTGGTTCGGGCGGTCCCTATGCCCTGGCGGCAGCCCGGGCACTGCTGAATCATACCGAAAAGGAACCAAAAGAAGTGGTCGATGAAGCAATCCGCCTTGCCGCTTCGATCTGCGTTTACACCAACCAAGAGATAAGCATCGAAACTCTGGAGTAAGACCATCTACCCCATTCTCTTTAAAGTCGGCGGTTTCACCATTTTTTCCTACGGCGTCATGCTCGCGCTGTCGTTTATCATCGGTATCTTCCTCGTCGAGCGACGGGCAAAGAAAATCGGCATTGAGCCAAAACTGATTTCCGATTTAGCCCTCTGGACGTTAGCCGCGGTCGTCGTCGGTGCCCGGCTGCTCTATGTCGTCTTCCACTGGGGTGATTACAAAAATAACTTGATCGACATTATCGCCTTCTGGAAAGGCGGCCTGGGCGGATTAATGTTCTACGGCGGATTTGTTACGGCGCTGCTCGTCGGTATCTGGTTCGTCCGGCGCCATAAACTGCCGCTCTTAAAAATGCTCGACATCATCGCTCCGGCGGTCGCGCTCGGTGAGTTCTTTACCCGTCTCGGCTGCTTTCTCAACGGCTGCTGTTTTGGCAAGCCGACGACCTCATTCTGCAGCATAGCCTTCTCCCCCCACTCGGCGGCCGGCTCTATCTTCCCCGGCGTAAAGCTTCTCCCCACCCAGCTCTTTTCTTCCCTGGCTGGACTCGTCCTCTTTGTTGCGATTTTAATCTTGGAACGAAAAAAACTCAAACCCGGTCTGCTCTTCGCAATATTTTTGTTCTTCTACTCCGCGTTCCGCTTCAGCATCGACTTTGTCCGCTACTACGAAAATCTCTCCAATTTCCTGGTGAATCAGTCGATCGCCGTTGGTTTGATGGCCGTTGCCGTTGTTCTTTTTGTACTCCTCCAAAAAAAGGGTGCTGAATCTAAAAACCGCAGTTAAGAACCTCGTAACCGGAATTCTCAATTTTATCTACCCGCCCCTTTGTCTCGTCTGTTCCGATGAACTCGAATCCGGTCTGGTCTGTCAGCGCTGTATCTCGGATCTGGACCGCTGGCAGCTTACAATCTGCGCCACCTGCGGCTGGCCGGTCGAAGCAGATAAATCCGGTCACACCTGCAACCCCGATTTGAGTCTGACCCGGGTTCGCGCCCTCGGTCTTTACGCTACGCCGTTGAAAGAGATGATTCATCATCTGAAATATGGTAACAAGCGTTCGTTAGCAAAAATCTTAGGCGCTAAAATGGGTGTAATCTTGAATTCCGACCCGATCCTCAAACAGGCTGATTTTCTCGTGCCGGTTCCTCTCCACCCGGCCCGAAAACGGGACCGGGGATACAACCAAAGCGAGCTTTTAGCTCGCCAGATCAGTCGGTTCTCGGGCATGACGATGCTCGACTGCTTGAAGCGAAAAAAGAATACCAAATCCCAGGCGACGCTTTCGCCCGCCGAGCGGCTTCTGAATGTCCAGGATGCGTTTATCGCCAAACCCGGTTTTGATATGAACGACAAGCGGATAGTTTTAATCGATGATGTATCAACCTCGGGTGCAACCCTCGACGCCGCTGGCAAAGCGCTGGTACAAGCCGGTGCGGCTTGCGTCTACGGCCTCTGCGCGGCCTGGGCCTGATAATTCAATACTTGTCTACCTTATTTAATTAACAAACCTGAGAAATCTGAAAAAATAACCATAGAGGGCACTGAGAAAGGAAATTGAGTTCACAAAGAATTATTTCTTGTAATACAATCTATCCGCCACACATTTCGGCGGATGGCGGATTTTCTCCGTCTTTTCTGTGCTCTCTGTGTTCGCCAAGCAACTTGGCGACTCAGTGGTAAAATATAGTTCTTCAGTTCTCTTACCTGAGAGCCCTTGACAATTGCTTTTGAATTAGTTAAGTTAAGGAAAAATCTAAAGGAGGCCATAATGGCATTATTCGACGATGTAAAGAATATCATTGTAGAACAGCTTCATGTCACGCCCGAAAAGGTTACCGAAACCGCCCATTTTATTGATGACCTGGGCGCTGATTCTTTGGATATCGTGGAGCTGGTGATGGCTTTTGAGGAAAAGTTTGGCATTGAAATCCCGGATGAAGATGCCCAAAAATTGGATACCGTCGGAAAGGCGGTCGGCTACTTAGAGACAAAATTGGCTGAGAAAAAATGAAGCACCGGGTAGTAATTACGGGCATCGGCGCAATAACTCCTCTCGGAAGTGATGTTCCGAGCCTCTGGCAGGGGTTATTAGCCGGCAAGAGCGGTATCGGCCGCATCAGTCGATTCGACTCTTCGCCCTTACCGGTTCATATCGCCGGTGAAATTAAAAATTATCAATCAACCGAGCGACTTGACCCCAAATTTGTCCGCCATGCCGACCGTTTTACCCAGTATGCACTCTGGGCGGCTCTGGAAGCGGTAAATGACGCCCGAATCGATTTTTCCCGTGATGATGCGTATCGGGTGGGTGTAGTCGTTGGCACCGGTATGGGCGGGGTCGAAACCTGGGATTTCGAACAGACGAAGTTTCTCACCAGTATTAATAAATCCAGGGTTTCGCCGTTTTTGGTTCCGATGATGATCCCGGATATGGCTGCCGGGCAAATCGCCATCCATTTCAAAATCCGGGGACCGAATTTTTGCACGGTTTCGGCATGTGCCTCTGGTGCCCAGGCAATCGGTGAAGCGTTTCGGATTATTAAAAACGGCTATGCCGATGTGATCCTTGCCGGCGGTTCTGAGGCGCCAATCCAGGCACTGAGCATCGCTTCCTTTGGTAATATGCGGGCACTGTCGCGGCGCAACGATGAACCGGAGAGAGCCTCTCGACCCTTTGACCGCGACCGGGACGGTTTTGTCATCGCCGAAGGTGCCGGCATCGTTCTGCTCGAAACTCTGGAACACGCCCAAAACCGGGGAGCGCAAATCTACGGTGAGATCGTCGGTTACGGCGCAACCGTTGATGCCTACCACATTACCGCACCCATGCCCAGCGGCGAGAGTGCGGCAATGGCGATGAAGCTGGCATTAGACGAAGCTGAATTAGCACCCGAGGGTATCGATTATATTAACGCTCATGGCACATCGACCGGTTTGAACGATGTGACCGAAACCAAGGCGATTAAACAGATTTTTTCCGCCCACGCTTATAAATTGCCGATCAGCTCGACGAAGTCAATGATCGGTCACCTCCTGGGCGGAGCTGGGGGGGTTGAATTCATCGTGACCACCCTCTCAGTCTATCACGGCCAAATCCATCCGACCGCCAATTATGAACACCCGGATCCGGAGTGCGATTTGGACTATGTCCCCGGGGCTGCCCGCACCCTGACGGTTAACGCCGCCCTCTCCAATTCGTTCGGTTTTGGCGGTCATAATGTAACCCTGGCGGTAAAACGCTTTGCCGTCAGCAACTCAGGTTCGAACCCTCAAACCACGACCGCGCAATGAATCATCGAGTCGTAATCACCGGCATCGGCGCGATCACCCCTCTCGGTCCTGACGTCCCGACCACCTGGCAACAACTCTTACAGGGAGCCAGTGGCGTCGGCCGTATCACCCGGTTCGATCCTGCGCATTCCGCAGTCCAGTTCGCGGGCGAAATTAAAAACTATCAACCCGCCCAGCGGCTCGATCCCAAATTCGTCCGGCGTTCGGACCGATACACTCAGTATGCACTCTGGGCAACGATCGAGGCTATAGCTGATTCTGGCATCGACCTCGAACACGAAGCGAAAGAACGAGCCGGCGTGATTATCGGCACCGGCATCGGCGGCATTGAAACCCACGAGAACGATCACGCCAAGTTTCTAAATCAGGGACCGGACCGGGTCTCACCGTTCCTCGTTCCGATGATGATTGCGGATATGGCTGCCGGCCAGATATCGATCCAGTACCACCTTGGGGGTCCCAATTTCTCTACCGTCTCGGCGTGTGCATCTGGAGCCCATGCGATCGGTGAATCGTTCCGACTGATCCAGCACGGTGACGCCGATATCATTATTGCCGGCGGTTCCGAGGCGCCGATCACCCCACTCTGCATCGCCGCTTTCAGCAACATGCGGGCGATATCGCGGCGCAACGATGCCCCGGAAAAGGCTTCCCGGCCGTTCGACCGGGACCGGGATGGATTTGTTGTCTCCGAAGGTGCGGGTATCATTATCTTGGAAGAACTCGAACACGCCCGGAAGCGCAACGCCCGGATTTACTGCGAGCTTGCCGGGTATGGCGCAACCGGCGACGGCTACCACATCACCGCGCCGCTGCCTGATGGTTCCGGCGCCATGCGATCAATGAAAATGGCGATCGCGGAAGCCGACCTCAGACCTGAGGATATCGACTATATCAATGCCCACGGCACCTCGACCGAGCTCAACGATGCGACCGAGACTAAAGCGATCAAACAGCTCTTCGGTGACCGTGCCTATAAAATTCCGATCAGCTCATCGAAATCGATGCTCGGCCACCTGCTTGGTGCCGCGGGAGCGGTTGAACTCATCGCTACCAGTCTCTCGATTCGGGACCAGCGGGCTCATCCGACGATCAATCTCGATAATCCCGACCCGAACTGCGACCTTGACTATATCCCTGAAGGCGCTCGTTCGGTTGTAATCAACGCCGCCCTCTCCAATTCCTTTGGTTTTGGCGGCCATAATGTCAGCCTTGCCGTAAAACGTCTTCCTTGAAGATTGGTGTCTGCGTCAAGCAGGTTCCCGAGACCACCGAAGTAAAAATTGACCCTGTAACCAACACTTTAGTTCGGGAGGGTGTTCCTTCGATCGTAAATCCTTTTGACCTCTATGCCGTTGAAGAAGGATTAAGAATAAAAGAAAAAACCGGCGGAACGGTTGTCGCACTTTCGATGGGACCGCCCCAGGCAGCTGATGCCCTGAGAGAAACAATCGCAATGGGCGTGGATGAAGCCTATCTTATCACCGACCGGGCATTAGCCGGTTCTGATACCTTAGCCACCTCATTCTCCTTAGCCACCGCGATCAAAAAACTGGGCGGCTTTGATATAATCTTCTGCGGTAAGCAGGCAATTGATGGCGATACCGCCCAGGTCGGACCTGGCATCGCCGAATGGCTCGACATACCCCATATCGCCTTTGTCCGTAAAATCAACCGCATCGAAGACAGCCGGATTGAAGTGGAAATCATTCGCGAAGAAGGCAACGAACGGGTTGAATCGCCTCTTCCCTGCCTGTTAACCGTGGTCAAAGAAATCAATGAACCCCGCCTCCCATCGCTGCGGGGAAAAATCCGAGCCAAAAGTTACCAACTCAAAAATCTCACGACCACCGATCTGGCATTGAAAGAAACCGAAGTCGGATTGAACGGTTCCCCCACCTGGGTGATTAAAATCTTCACCCCGCCCCAAAAAGGCGCCGGCGTCGTCTTTGATGGCGACCCCGAACAGGGAATCGACGGCCTCCTGGCAAAATTGAAAGAACAGCAACTCATCTGATGTTAGAATTTAGTATTTCTGATTTGGGATTTAGATACCATGGGTCTTGAAGTAATAAAAGATAAGTGCAGCGGCTGCGAGCTGTGCGTTCCGTCCTGCCCGTTCGGCGCAATCGAGATGAAAGATGACTTCGCTTCGATCCTCGACAACTGCAATCTCTGCGGTGCCTGCGTTGACGTCTGCCCGACCCAGGCATTAGTACTAACCAAAGAGGAAAAACCTGCAGTCAAAGCTGAAGGCTACAAAGGAGTCTGGATTTTCGGTGAACAGCGAAGCGGCAAAATTCAGGGTGTCGTCTATGAGCTGTTAGGTGCCGGCCGTCGGCTGGCGGATAAGCTCGACTGCGAACTCGCCTGTGCGGTTTTGGGCTATAATGTCGCGGACACCGAAAATTTGATTGCCAAAGGTGCGGACAAGGTCTACTATCTTAACGACCCGTCATTAGAGCATTTTCTCGATGAACCCTATACCCGGGTTTTGGCCGATTTAATAAACAAACACAAACCGGAAATCTTCTTAGGCGGTGCCACGTCGATTGGCCGCTCGCTGCTGCCGCGGCTGGCGATTCGCTTGAAGACCGGATTGACTGCCGATTGCACCGGACTGGATATCGACCCGGAGAAAAAAGTGCTCTTGCAGACGCGGCCTGCTTTTGGCGGAAATATTATGGCAACCATCATTACCGAGCACCACCGCCCCCAGATGGCAACCG
This sequence comes from uncultured bacterium, assembly GCA_964356135.1. Taxonomy (GTDB): domain Bacteria; phylum Hydrothermota; class Tepidihabitantia; order CAYHGV01; family CAYHGV01; genus CAYHGV01. The sequence continues at coordinate 5,639 of CAYHGV010000015.1, read as the reverse complement.
TTCGGCATAAAGTAATGCAAGAAAACGACCCTGACCCCAACTGGCACGGCGAAATCATTGCGGTTTCGGCAGACAATTTGACTTCACGGGTAAAGTTCATCGAGTTCATCGAAGACCTCACCCAGAAAGTAAATTTAGCCGATGCCGACATCATCGTCTCCGGTGGTCGGGGACTGGGTGACGCCAAGAATTTCTCCTTGATCGAAGAACTTGCCGGGCTCTTAGGTGGAGCGGTCGGCGCATCCCGGGCAACGGTCGATGCCGGCTGGATCGCCTATTCCCACCAGGTCGGCCAGACCGGCCGAACGGTCGCACCCAAACTCTACATCGCGGTCGGCATCTCCGGTGCGATTCAACATCTGGTCGGGATGCAGCCGAGTAAATTTGTTGTCGCCATCAACCGTGACCCCCAGGCGCCGATCTTCAAAGTCTGCGACTACGGTATCGTCGGCGACCTCTTCGAAGTCGTGCCGCTTTTAATAAAAAAATTAAAAGAAACAAAAGGTTAAACCTGTATCCAAAGTGCACAATTTGTAAATAACATTTAATGACCGCTATCACTATCAGGACTATACTATCCCCCCCCCCGTTTCCTGCAACTCCTGCATTTCCTGCGTTTTTTTCATCTGCGGTTTATATTTAATAATATGGTAATCGGCATCGCCGGTAACACCGGTTCTGGAAAAACGACCGTCTGCAAAATTTTCGAAGAGCAGGGCGCGCGGGTCACGAGCGCCGATGAGCTCGGCTGGCAGATCATCAAAAAAGGTTCAAAAGAATACGGGAAAATAGTAAAAGAATTCGGTTCCGATATCGTTTGTTCGGATGGCGCAATCGACCGGAAAAAATTGGGTTCGCTCATTTTCGCCGACCCTGCAAAACGCACGATTCTTAATCGCATCGTCCACCCCCGGCTCATCGCCAGTTTGAAAGATGAAATACGGAAGACCAGAGAAGACGACCTGCTGGTCATTGACGCCGCACTGATTTTCGACTGGGGATTGGAAAAAGAGCTCGACCTGGTAGTCGTCGTCACCGCACCGGAAGCGGTTAAAATCGAACGGTTAAAAAGGATGGGCTTCACCGAAGCCGAAGCCCGCCGCCGTCTCCAGAGCCAACTCCCTGAGGAAGCCCTGGTTCAAAAGGCGGATATCACCATCGACAACACCGGCAGCCCAGAAGAACTCAAGAAAAAGTGCCGAGAGATTATAGACGCAATTTTGAAATACTGAACCATGCACCCCGTCGGATGGTGTAACTGTAATTATCTAACGGTCGGTTTCTTTTTGGTGTTTCTTTTTCCGTGTCATCCGCGGTAAATTAATTCTCGAACTGTTTTTATTCGTGTCCCTTCGTGGTTACATCAAATCCTTTATCTGAGTCAATCCGTGGTTTTTTTTATCCTCTGTGCGCTCTATGGTCAAAATTTATTGATTCTCCAGATTGGGCGAAAAAGAAATTTTCTTCAGGTGGTTTATGATCGTCGCATACTCGCCGAAATCGGCTAATGCCGGTTGATTACCACAGCTGATCGGAAAGTAAGCCGCGGTAATCTCTTTCTCGCTGCCCGATGTGGTGAGGTAAAGCTTGAGCAGCACCGAACGTTTTGCCCAGGGGCGGTTCTGAAAAAAAACAAAATTACCCAATGAGTAGATGATGTATTTATTCTTATACCATTCGACCCCTTGGACCACATGGGGATGATGGCCCAGGAAGACATCCGCCCCGGCATCGATACAACGATGGGCGAACTGGCGCTGGGATTCGGTCGGATAATCGGTGTATTCGGCATCGCCGTGATAACTGACGACGATAAAATCGACGCTCGACCTCATCGTTCTGATAATTTCGCTGACGGTGTTTATATCCGCCCGGGCTACGTGGTTGCCCACCGGTGGTGCGAACCCATGATTAGAAATACTCGTCACCGCCAAAAACCCTACCCGTATCCCCTGCCGTTCAAGAACCACCGGTTTATAAGCTTGCGCCAAATCCGTGCCGGTTCCGACATGGACAATACCAACCTTATCGAGGTTCGCCAGTGTCTCAACATAGCCCCGTTCCCCAAAATCCCAGATATGGTTATTTGCCGTGCTGACAATATCAAAACCTCCGTTTTTTAAACTCCGGGCAGCCGCGGGCGGTGCGGTAAACCCATAGGTTCCTTTGCGGGTAACTCCTTTCTGGTCGCTAATGGTAGACTCCAAATTGCCAAAGGTAATGTCAGCAGATTGCAAAAATGTAGAAAGACTCCGAAAAGGAAAATCTATATCCCCTTTTAAGATTTCCTGCCCCACCTGCCGGCCGAGATTGATATCACCGGTCGCTAACAGGGTAATCGTCGTTTGCTGAAGGAGGAAAAATAAGAATAGTATACTCATCCGCTTTTACCTTACTAATAATTTCTAAGAAGTCAATTTCGAAATTTACGGTGAGAAAATAATTATCCGTTCGACGACATACGCCGAGCCAAAAACCCCGAGCCCTCCGTCCAGGTGCTGTGGAATATCGGCATTTGGGTCAAACCAGCCCGTCTGCAAATAGGTCGAGTAATCGTAGTAATTCTCATCCAGCGCCCAGATCGAAATCTTCGTTTCAACTAAGTTGAGGATATCCCCGGACTGACTCCACATCTCAATTGGAATTTTCAAGGAATCGGAAGTCGAATCCTGGAGAAAAGGATCAATCGGAAACGCCATACTGTCGTTTCCGCCCGTATAATGGCATTCACCACTTATTAAATACCCTCTGCCGTTATTGCTCTTCTCCCAGCTGAATATCACTCGAGCTATGTCTTCGATAATAGTATCGTGGGGGAAAAATATGATCGTATCGGTAACCGTATCTATGCTAACTGAGATGATCGCGAAACTGTCAGGAACCGTCGTTGTGCCCGTTACCGTTTGTTCGTTGGGATAGAGAACCTCCAAGGCATAGATTTTTCCTGCCGTTGGCTTCAGTGAATCGGTGAGATAATATCCGATTGAATCGTTCCACTCCCGGAGCGAGACGCTATCGATTGTGACCGTTGCACCGGAAACTCCGTTCCACTGCGATTGGTTCTTAAGGGTATCCGTAAATCCGGCGCTCAACCCGACCAGGGCTAAAACCGTATCCTGGTCGGTTCTTAATAAGCAAACAACATTCGGCTCGGGCTGATACCCCTCCGGCGGATTTTCACAACCTAATATAAACAGTAGCGAGAAGAGAGGTGTGCGGAGTGAGGAGAAAAAGTAAAGAAATTTTTTCACGGCTCCTCCCTCGCTACTCGTTTCTCGCTACTTTTCAAAAACTCCCCCGTATTCCAAAACTCGGTATCGGAATCGGCAATATCGAAAATGGCTCCCGTTGGGGCGGTTCGGTATCGAAATTATAATCGTACCACAGCACATTCTTCCGGGCATATACATTTACTATCTGAAAGTAACCGGTAAACTTTAGCCCGAATAATTTAAACTGCTTGTCAATTCCCACATCCAATCGGTGATATGCCGGATAGCGAAACCCGCCTCTGCGCCCGTTGATTACGATCCAACGGTATTCCCGTTCACCATCTGGACCGATTACGACATATTGATACCGGCCGATCGGTCCGGTAAAAGGAAACCCGCTTCGATAAATCCACTGCAGGCTCAGATTCCAGGTTCGACTTAATGGAATCGCCCAGGCAATGTTGAAATTGTGCCGGGCATCAAAGACCGGATAAAAGCTTTCACCGTCGAATGTTCGTTTCGTGACTGCAAAGCTGTAGCCAATCCAACTGTCTTTTCTTTTTAAGAGCAGCTCTAAACCGGAAGCCCAGCCCGAACCGACTTTAAAAACGAGCGAATCAATCTCCGGGTTGTTACCCCCCAGCCACGAAAAAGGTAGATTGGTCTCCAACAGATTCGCCATGCTCTTGTAATAGCCTTCCAGGCTCAGATTCACATCTGCTGACAGCCACTTTTCTGCACCAACCGTGTAATGAACCGCACTCACCGGCTTGAAACTCTTACTCGCGGGCAGCCACTGCTGGAACATAAACACCGGAAACTTCATCATCATTTCATTGCGGGGAAATGGAATACTCAAATACTGATAGTAGTGGCCGTATCCAGCTTTTAAGGCAAAATCCTCACTGAGCAGATATTTTGTGCCCAACCGGGGTGAGACCCGAAAATAGTTCCCGCCCGAAAAATACTCACCGCGTAAACCAAGGTTCAAAATAAACCTCGAGCTGCACTGCCACTTGTCCAAAAGATAGACGGCTGCATAATCCGGCTTCTGGTCCGAATCAAACAATGTCGCAGTGTCCAGCCTGAAAAAATTATAAATGTCTAAAAGCTTTCCCTCGCCGCCAAATTTTATCGTATGATTTGGATGCGGAAAATAAGAAATATCTTCTTTAAGGGCTACGTCACCGATTCCCAATTTGAGCTGCGCCCCGGCTCCTTCTGCTGCCGAATCTGCATAGCTATCAGACAGCGCTACCCGATACCGGCTCTTCGTAACCAAGAGCGTAGAAAAAATCTTAGGGGTGATGAGATAACGCCACTTCAATCCTAACGTATAATTTCCCCATCGGAAGTTGAGATTTTCTCCTCCCGTCTCCAGGTTGATAACATCATCGCCGAAGAACCCGCTCAGGGTCAGCCGATTCTTCTCGGACAGATCGAAATTCACCTTGCTCTGGAGGTCATAAAAATAGTAGGGAAAATAGTATTCCCCATTTCCCTGAAGAACCTTATCAATAGTCCAGGTGAAGGCATCAAGATAGGTGCGCCGTCCGGCGATTAAAAACGACCCTTTGGGTATCGGACCCTCCAGGACGACCTTGGAAGATAAGAGGCTCACATCCCAGTTTCCTTCAAACCGTTCACTATTACCCTGTTTCATCTCAACATCCAATACCGACGAGACCGCACCCCCGTATTCGGCAGGAAAAGCGCCGGCATGGAATTCGGCATTCTTCAAAGCATCGAGATTAAAAGTCGAGAACAACCCACCTAAATGATAGGGGCTGTAAACATTCACTCCGTCGAGCAGAACCAGATTCTGGTCCGGGCTCCCTCCCCGGACATAGAGGGCGCTCGAAAAATCACTGATCGCAATGACCCCCGGCAGCATTAGCAAGGATTTAAATAGGTCTTGCTCAATGAAGCCGGGCGCTATTTTCAAGTCTCTCAATTTTAACTGGCGCATTCCAACATCAACCTCTTTTTTAAACCGCTCCCGCTCGGCGGTCACCGTTATCCCTTTCATCGGTATTGGCTCCGATTTCAGTCGGGCATCGAATCGAACCGACTCGCCCGCCCGGATAAGAACAATTCTCTCCACCGGCCGATAGCCGATGAGGGAAACAACAACCGTATGTGCGCCCGCGGGGATCGAAGAAAGCACATAATAGCCATTTCGGTCGGTCAAAGCGCCGATGTTCTCGTCCTTAAGATAAACCTCGGCAAACGGTATTACCTCTCCACTCGCTCCGTCCCGGACAAAACCGGAGACCGTTCCTTTTCGTTCCAGCCCAAAGAGCGCTGACCCGAGTGCCAAAAATGCACAGGCGATTTTCAAAACCCGGAGATTTTTCATTACTGCACGAGCACTGCTTTTTTTATTACGGTGTTTTCTCCGATCTTCAGGTGATAAAAATAGATGCC
>CAYHGV010000014.1:0-39634 GCA_964356135.1 uncultured bacterium | reverse complement strand
TTTTACCCCGAACTTATTCGTTAACCGAAAGTATCTGTTTCGCCGATGCCGTGCCCCCTTCGTTGTCGGTCACGGTCAGGGTGACGGTGTAGTCGCCTGCCTGGGAATAGGTATGGGTTGCAGTGCTCTGGGCTGCTTCGCCGCCGTCGTCGAATTGCCAGCGAAAGGTTACGATTTTTCCGTCCTGGTCGGTCGAAGCCCCGGCGTCGAATTTTATCTCCTGACCGACGGTCGATTTTTCCGGCGAGAAGGTGAAGGTCGCAGCCGGCATCAGATTGGTGCTGAAGAGTGCGTTTTTCGCATCGGATGAGCCACTTTCATAGCTTACGTAGCCAACTGCATGGTAGAGTGCACTGCGCTGAGCGTTATCCGTCATCCACGATTTCCGGAAAGAGGTCGAAGCGCCCGGTTTAAGTGCAACCATCGTTTCGTGCAATTCATCGACCAGGCTGTCAGCCGTCATTATCCGGAATACGGCTTCACCGGCGAGGTCGCAGGTGCCGGTGTTCTTGAAAGTCATCGACAGCTCGATCGGCTTGCCGATTTTGAACTGCGGGGGCGTCACCTTAAAATCGGTGACTTCGCCTTGGGGGTTGCCGAGCCGGAACAGGGTGCGTTTGCGGTCCAACTCATTTCCTTTCGGGTCTTTGACCACCGCTTCGACCTCATAGTCGCCGGTCGGAAAGCCGGTTGTCGACCATTCGAGCGCGACCGAGTCGGTCGTTCCCAGTTTTTTCAAACTTTTCGCCGGTACCGTTGCAACCTTTTCGTTACTGAAGGCTTTGTAGAGGGTGGCAGCAACCGTTATTTCTTGAGCTTTACCTGAATTGGAAAGCCGCAGCCCGACTGTGACCTTTTCTCCGGGGTCGTAAATGGGTTTATCAACTCCGATACTACCAATTGCGACTGTTGTCTGTGCGTAGCGAATTTCGAATTCGTAATTTTTATAGAAGGTGACTTGGGTCGTTTGCGGATCGTAGTAGAAAGGATAAATATTTATAGTAAGTTGAGTTGGACCGCCTGGTTCATAGCGGACACTCCAGCCATAGTCCTTCTGGGGAAAGATGCCGGTTCGTGCTTCATGAATTTCGGGTGGTGCCTCATCGGTATGGAAAGGTGGTAATTGCAGTCCAGAATCGACTTTAACATCCGTTCGGTTTTTCATGACAACTGCCTGAATTCGATAATTCTCAGGATACTCTATTGATTTTAAATAATAAGGAACTTGGGGTCGCCACTCGGAGGTGAGTAGCTGACCACCCGGGATTGTCACTTCGTCCAGTCCTCCGATTTTAGATACGATATAATCAGGAATAACCACTTTGAGAGTTAGTGGAGTAGGAGACGCAAAAGCGAGATTAATGACAGCGAAAAGTGATAAACAGGCAAACCATAACTTTGTTTTCATTGGTTACCTCCAAATTTTGGGTCACCATACAGATTCATGGCGCGCAAAAGACGGTAGTCCGCACTATCGGCATACGTTTGATTCGCAAAACCGTGGTTTGCTAAGTCGATTTTCCAATCTTTAATTATGTCTCCTATGTTTTCGTTTCGATTCCAGAACTTGATAAAGCCATATCGGCGGACATGGCGGATGGGGTCGTCAGTGCTGGTCATGACGGTTGCACCCGCGTAGACCGCAGCGCCGCGCTGTAAAAAAGCTGAAGAAATTTTCCCGGGATATTGGCCGGTCCAGCAGGCAAATGCAACAACGACCGGACGGGTGTTACCGGAGAGTATGTCCATACTATCGAGGTTGCTGGGGAAAAATCTTGACCAGTTTGTGCCACCAGCGGAGCCGTGTCCACAATAAAGTATGAAATCTTTGTTTTTGAGCTGCGACTTAATCTCAGCCCGCACTGCGTTTGTGTCGGGGCGTTGATCCATGTGTAAATGGGACGTGGAGGTCTGCTTTTGATTCTGGAGGTAAACCGCCCCGCTATCGACATCGATCGTAAAACCTTCCCAATCGACATAACCGCTTATCAGAAAAGAATTGGAACCGTTGTTTTCAGCATGATGATAGTGAACCGAAAGACTCCGTTCTATCGGAATCCGGAGCTCGGTGGCGTTGCCGCCAATTATCCGTCCCATTTTCAATTCCGGTTTTTCATCGCCGGTTATGTTTGAATAAGGATAGTCGCAGAAATAAAGTGTTTCTTTCCCCGGGATCGGATTAGGTACGATCCAGTGTGGTATCACATTTTTATCACCGACCAAAAGGAGATAGCCGGATTGGGTCCAGCCGGCAGCGAGTTTTGAATTCCAAGAGCCGCCGGGAGAGATGCGATAGCGCAAACCACTGGGATAAGCCGCCCATGAATCAAGATAGCCGAGGATACCATCTTTTGCTTTCGCCAGCTTCCCCGTCGCGATGAGCAAGTTATCGACGGATGAAGAAGAGTTGAGGTCAAACAGTTTCTTAGGAGTAGTTATAATAAGGTAATCGGCACTGCTGAACGCCGTATTAAGATCAGCCGGCTCAACGGTCTGCGAGGGTGTTATCGCGTGCTGCTCATCCTCGATTTCGTAGGTTATTTTCAGCTCTTTTCCTATAGCATAGTTATATTGAGGTGTTCCCTGAAGTGAAAAGAGCGTGTAGAGAAAAGGCACTACGGAATAACTCAGGGCTATGGTCTTCCCTGGAGGTAAGACCATCAACTCTGCAAATCCCGATTCTAAATACGGGGAGCTCTTGAAGGACATTTCTATGAGGCTTGAGTGACCGTTAACATTATAGTGAACCGAGCAGGGGACCGAATGAGAGATAGATGGATAGGGAGGATATTCGCGCCAGGCTTTGGCGTCGTCAAGGTACTGGAAACCCACGCTGCTATCGGTGACAACGATGTCGGTGATACTGTCCGAACAGGTATTGGTGAGTCTCAGCGTGACTTCATACCAGTTGCCGTGTCGTTCTACATCGCGATCAACCGAAATACAAGCAGTTTTTACTGCTGCTGGCACTTTGAAGCCGAGCCCGGTCGAAACCTCCCAGATTTCGCTTACGGCGGTCGCCGCCGGCGTGCCATAGGACACCTCGACCTGCCAGGCGTACTTTTTACCCGGTTCGAGCGCCTTTGCTTGCCCCGGATAACGGAACTGGCTGGCATTGATGCGGTCCTGGACCAGTAACGATGGATTGAGACGTATTGCAGTTTCTTTGGTTTGTCCGCGCAGGATTTCGACGAGCTTCAGTTTATACTGTGCTCCGGGTGGCAGAGAGGTCGGCGGCAGCCAGCTGAACAACGGTGTTTTATCTCCGATGGTTGAGCCGTCTTTCGGTGCAAGCAGCCGCAGCGGTCCGAGGGCGGAGATTTTCTGATTGATGCAGTCTTTGCCCAGTTCTTTATCGGTTTTTGCCTCCCGGACGAAGACGCAGACGGTATAGTTGCCGGGCGGAAACGACCCGGTCCGGATGTTGAGCTCGGCGAAATCCCGATGATACCATGTATCGGTGACATCGGTCAGGTCGGCTTTTTTAATCCGCTTCATGCCGGGTGGCAGAGGAAAGCTGTTGGAATTCGCCCGTGCAACCAGACCTTTTTGGGCTTCGGTTACTTCGGCGTGGAGGTAGACGGTAAAAGTATTTCTTGTGGGGTTGTTCACATCGACCCACCAGAGATGCTCCATCGTCAGCTGGTTGGGCGGCGGCTGGTGGAGCTGGATGGTGACCTGGGCGTTTAGTCCGCCGACGGTGGATAGGACGGCAAGGACTACCCAGGGTATGAATTTATACCCGTTCATAAGACCTCCTTTTGAGTTCTGTTTAGAAAAATGTGGCCGTGCGCTGCGCTCGGATTGAACCTGGTGGCGGTTTAATAATCCCATATTTTCTCCTCTTTGACTGTAGCACCCCCTACCTGAAAGTCAAGCATTAAATCGATGTTGACAAAAGAAAATTTTTGGTATAGTTTGATGACAAATTGCCGAGTCTGAAATTGGTGCGATAGTTTCCATAGTTCAAGAAAGGGACCGGCACACTGAAGAACTATCAGGCGTGCGTTGTTCGAGACCTTGATTCACGCCCGGTACTTGAGCAATTGAGTCGTGCATCCCTATATTGGGGAAACCGGTTCGGGCTGGTTTGCGAACCAAAGGAGGAGACAATGAAGATTAAATTATCGATAGTGGCTGTGATGCTGTTATTGGTAATCGGGTGCAAGGGTCGAGTGCACGCTAAACCGGAGTCTGCCAGGGTTTATGATTTCTTCCCCGCGCATATCATTGATAGGCAAATAACCGGGCTTGAAGCATTTTCGGTGCTGGTGCCCAAGGGCTGGAAATACGAAGGCGGGATCGTCTGGCGCCTCCATCCTACCGCGCCCGCCGCTCCGGCGCTACGCATCTGGGATCCCGGTGGTGTTGCGGAATTCGCGGTCTTCCCGGTATTATCATTCGTCGCTTCGTCTGATCCGAATGCCTATCTGCAGTACCCGTTTGGCTCGAATTATCTAGGTAACGAAGTCCGTCCAACTCCGTCCGGTCCGATCGAAGCGCTTAAGACCATTGTTCTGCCCAGGTATTTTTCCAACATCGCAAATTATCGGGTTGTCCGGGAAGAACTCCTTCCAGCGTTGGCTCAGGCGACGCGGGCAGAAAACCCGGACGAGCCCGGGATAACGACGACAGTTTCTGCGGCCAAGATCGGTATCGAATACGAGCAGAATGGCGTGCCGGTCGAGCAGGAGATCTATTGCTCGATCGTCCAAAAGACTTTCTATACCCTTACATCCTGGACAATCGACAAGGTCTTTTCATTCAAAGCGGCCAAAGGCAAGTTGATCGAAGAGTCCCCAAGATTTCTGACCATGACCTACTCCATGCGTCTCAGTCTGCCCTTTTTCAACAAGCTTTATCAGTTAATTCAGGCGCTGGTTCATTATAAGCTTCAGGATATTGCCAATCAGGGAGTGATAAGCCGAATCATCTCCCAAACGAACGATGAGATCAGCGCCGAGCGCCGACAGGCCTACGAGAACACCCGACGGGCCGACGAGCGGACCACCGAAAGTTTCGGCGATGCTATGCTTGGTCTTGAGAACTATTATGATCCGATCCGAGAAGAGACGGTGAAGTTACCGATCGGCGGCGTGCAAGCCTGGACGAACAATCTGGGCGAGTACCGGATCGGGCTCGACCAAGACTACAATCCAAATATCGGCGACAACGTCAACTGGCAGCGGATGGACCGTAAATAAAGGATTGGGTGTCAGGTCTTGAATCTTGAATTTTCGAGATTGACGATATAGGTTGCGGAAACTGAAAATGAGCAAATTTTCTTATATACATCGTAACGTTGAATTCGCAGTATATTTATAACGAGGAGGGTCTATGCATTATCTGTTGTTCTATGATGTTGTTTCTGATTATGTTGAGCGTCGGGCGGAATTCCGCACCGAGCATCTCAGCCTTGCCTGGCAGGCTTCGGCACGCGGCGAGCTTGTTTTAGGCGGGGCGTTGGCAGATCCCGTCGACGAAGCGGTGCTTCTGTTCCAGGGCGACACGCCGGCAGTTGCCGAGGCGTTCGCGGCAGCCGACCCCTATGTCCGCTACGGGCTGGTTAGACGCTGGCGCGTCCGACCGTGGACGACGGTCGTGGGTGAAGGCGCAGCCACGCCGGTGCGGCTGGATTCTGACAAACCGTGAGGGTAAGAATAATTATACGGTTTTGAATCTTGGCTTTTTGATAATTTTGCAATAACGAAATGAAAGTGCTCGTTGACAAAACCCGGCCTTGGGGTAGGATAGGATTATGGAAGGGATATCGAAACTTATCCAGAGTGGAGGATTGCAAGTCTTCCACTATATATTGGGGTTGTTTATCTTAGAGTTTATCGGTTTTGACAACCCAAATTTCGGTTCATTCGGCTCTTATGCTTCATTAAGGAAGAATATGAACTATGTCCTGTGTGAATAAGCAAAAGCAGGTATGAGAAGAACCTGTACTCCGAGTGCAGTCACCAATGACCGCAAGCACCATCTTTTGACGCGGGTGGATTTTACCGATAGGCGAATTGGAGAGGGGTTTTTGCAGGAGGCGCTCCACGAGAATCCTGGTATTCTGCCTGTCGATGAAATTGACGGGTCGTTTTCCCCTCTTGTTTCGTTAGGTAGAGAAATCGCTGGAATTGATAACCTGTTCATCTCGCCATCGGGGTTATTGACTTTGGTTGAGACGAAACTCTGGCGTAATCCGCAATCCCTGCGAGAAGTCGTCGGGCAGATTCTCGACTATGCTGCGGAAGTGAGCTCTTGGTCTTACTCCGACCTTGAAAGTTCCGTTCGGACTTGCCTGTCATCCCCCCTCCAAAAAAATCGTTCTCTTTACCAGCATGTAGCGAGTTCCTGCCCCGATGAAGTTCCACCTGAGAACCAATTCATAGATGATGTCGAAAAAGGACTGAGGATGAGTCGTTTTCTACTTATCATCGTCGGTGATGGGATCCGCGAAGGTGTCGAGAAGGTGTTGGGAAATCTTCATAACTATCCCCAAAGGCTATTCACTTTTGGTTTAGTCGAAATCCACATTTACGAAAATCCGGCTGTTTTTAACGGAAAGATTCTATTGCCGCTGCTGGTTGCCAAAACAACGGAAATTGTGCGGGCGGTCGTTCGGGTTCAGACCGAGGGGAAGGCGCAGGTTTCGGTTGAGATTGAAGATTCAACGAAAGACTCCACCAGCCCCAGCCGGAGGAAACTTACGGAAGATATCTTTTTTGACGAGGTCAAAGACGAAACTGCACGGAGTCTTTATAAGAAGCTACTTTCTCTTGCTGATGAGCTTGGGTGTGAAAAGCTCGGGAGGTCAAGTAGTATCTCTATTCGCTTGCCCGACCCGAAGGGCTCCCGGCAAAAACTTACCTTACTGGTTCTGACGACGGCAGGTGAGCTCTATGTCGGCTGGCTTGCTGACCAGCTCGGAAGAATTGGTTTGTCGAAAAATATCGCATATGACTATGTTAAAACGCTTTGCAACATCATCGGCAATGTTACTCCCCGTAAGGAGAGGAAAGACGGTCTGTCACGTAACTTTCAAGCCAAAGAGATGGCGGAACATCTCGATGAAATCGAAGAGCTTATCAGGGAAACCGTTCAGAAAATCAGGAATCAATGTGGAAAGGATAAGCAAGAGCAATAAAATGTTGTACAGCGTTTTATTCAAAAGCCCCGCAGTTTTTAGGTCTTATATAAAAACAGCAAAAACTATAATGAGCTGATGAAACTGAGCAAGAAGGATCGTCTAACAGAAAAAAAAGTCTTTGCTTCGGCCCTGAGTGATTTTATTCGTGGGCTGTGTGACTATGTTTCCGCCGAGGACGGACAATGGACGGTTAAGGGATTCATCGACATTTTCAAAAATGTCTATACGATCAGCTCCGATACGAAAATCATCTCAAAAATTCTGGAGATACACCTTTTTCCCCGGATTCTTCAATTCGCCGAGCATAACGGCTACTCGATCGTTCTGGCCGAATATCAAAATTGGTATCCCGATTTCAGTTTTGTGAAGAAGGACAATCCGAAAATAAAATTTGCGATTGATCTCAAGACGACCTATCGCGATCCGGACTTCCCCGGTCATGTCAACGGTTTCACTCTCGGGAGTCATGGGGCGTATTTCAAAGATCGAACTTCGACCAAGAATATCCAGTTTCCCTACGCCGACTACTCGGGACACTTCTGCCTGGGCATCATTTACACAAGAGCGGACTCGAAAGATCTGGACGATACCGAGATTATCAGGGTCAAAGAACTGGAGACTACCGCAGGTTCTGTTAGCTCCCGCCGTTACCGGGTGACCGCAGTTGACAAACTCCGCTCAATCGCATCCGTGGTGAAAGACTTCCAGTTTTTTGTTTGCGAAAAATGGCGTCTGGCGAGCGACAAGCAGGGGTCGGGCAATACGGCAAACATCGGGTCGATCACTTCCATCGACGACATCCTAACTGGAAACGGGATTTTCGCCCGGCTCGGCGAGAAATGGTTTGACGAGTACTGGATGAACTACGGCGTCACAACGATGATGAAGAAGGGCAAGGCAGTGCCGATCCGGTCGATCAAGAATTTCCTTGATTTTAAGGGTGGCGACAAGAGCAAAATAGTCCCCGTTAAGACAAAAAAGAAGATTTCTGCCGAGAGATAAAAATGCGCATAATCGTTCCGCCAATTAAGAGCCAGGGTATCAAGACCAAACTGGTGCCGTGGATTCAGGCGCTGGTGCCGGTGGTGAAAGGGCGCTGGATCGAACCTTTCCTCGGTACGGGTGTCGTCGCCTTCAACTCCGGTTTTCGTGAAGCCCTCTTGAGTGACTTAAACCCTTATGTGATCGGTTTCTATCAGGCGGTTAAAGACCACGCCATCACACCGGTAACGGTGCGCAAGTATTTAGAAAAAGAGGGGTATCTTCTGGAAAACGCACCGGAGAAGGGCTATTCACACTTTCGCGCGGTCAAAGACCGCTTCAACAAGTCACACGACCCGTTGGATTTCCTTTTTCTCTCGCGTGCCGGTTTCAACGGCATGATGCGGTTCAACCGCCATGGTGACTGGAACATCCCGTTTTGCCAGAAACCGGAGCGGTTTTCGCGTGCCTACATCACGAAGATCGTCAACCAGATACATGATATAGGATGTCTGATTCAACCGGGCTGGCGCTTTAGGGTCGAGTCATTTGAGAAGGTAATTCCCCAGGCGACGGCGGGCGATATTATCTACTGCGATCCGCCGTATTTTGGCAGGCATGTCGACTACTACTGCGGCTGGTCCGAAGAGAACGAGAAGAAGTTATTTGAACTGCTTTCGGCGACACCGGCGCGGTTCATTCTTTCGACCTGGCACCACAATGATTACCGGGCAAATCCGATGATTGAGAAACTGTGGAGTCGCTTCAATATTGTGACGCGCGATCACTTCTATCATTCCGGCGGTAGACTTGAGAACCGTCGAGCGATCGTCGAGGCGTTGGTATATAACTTCTCAGCTAATATCCAGAAATATAACTATGGGGTAAAACCACGAGCCGAGCAGTTACTGCTGCTTGAGAAAAGAGCTGAATACATCGCCCAGCAAATAGAGCGAGCGCCCTGATGACCGATGATTGTTGACAAGCATCTATGATGGGATTATGAAAGGGATATTGAAATCAGTGTAGAATGGGGGATGCAAGGGGTGCCTCAGGGAATTCCACACTTTATCGGTATCGAAAATTTACGGTGCAATTAAACGAAGTGTTTTATGCAAAAGCGATTTAACCTGCGGTCAGTTACCCAAATTTAATCGTTCTATATGGAGGAACTGAAAAGATTTAAGGAACTGGTATTGCCCGATGAAAGGTTGAAGCACTTAGTGTCATACGATCAGAACACAGGGGATTATCGGCAGGCAACTATCGAAAATTTTTACAAAGAGGTGGCTAGTATAAAACTTCATAAATCAGTACCCCAAAAAATCAGAAGTCATTTTGCAGTAGTGCAAAACCTTTTAGTGTATTCTTGGTTTTTTTACCCATTCAACGTCACAGCCGAGTTTATGGCGTTTGTGACGGTCGAATTTGCTCTGAGAGAACGGTTGAAGCCAGAACCGAGGAAACCTTTCAGGGAGCTGCTCAAGTTGGCAGTAGAGCAAGGTCTAATAACGGATGATGGTTTTTCACATTTTCGGGTTCGTCAAGAAATTCACCAACAACTAACCCCCTTTTTGGAATTGCAACCTGTGAAAAAGTATGTCGATACCCTCGTTAAAGTAATACCGTTCTTAAGAAATATGTTGGCACATGGAACCGAATACCTCCACCCAAACGGTATTTTGTCCGTAGAGATTTGTGCCGATATCATCAATCAATTATTCATGGGAAACACTTCTTGAAACCGTAACGTTATGAGTAAAGACTATATATGGCGGTACATGTCGCTGGCAAAGTATGTTGACTTGCTACGGTCACGGGCCATTTTCTTTCCTAAAGCATCGCTATTCCATGATGAGACAGAAGGAAAGTGGGTCGCGCATGCGGTTCTTTGGGGCGAAAAGCAAAGATGGCAGAAAGCAAAAGAAAATGCAGATACGCTCCAAGCGTTGTTGAACCGAGCGAATGGTAATCAAGATCGCATCCTTCAAGAAGCGGCGCTGCTTTACGAGCGCTTGAGCGAAATAGAAAAGAAAAAGGTTCTCGGGGATGTTTTAGTCGGAGTGGGGCACGTATTCCCGGACAAAAGGGAAGCCTACTTAAAAAAACATGTGGAAAGCTGGATCAAGCATTACGATAACTTTAATTCCAGGGTGCAAGAATGGGCGTCGCAGGTCGCTATTAATCGGGAATCGACGTATATAAGTTGTTGGAACCGGGCCGACTCGATGTCATTGGCAATGTGGAATCTTTACGGAGGAGGCTTGGAGGCTGTTGCTATACGTTCTAGTCGAACCAAACTGAAAGCGCTTATCGAAAGTAATTCAGACTGGCTCGAACATCAGGGCTTTGATGGTGAAGTAGTTGATGTGTATTACGTGGACGGGCTTAAGAAACCGGAGGAGAATCTGCGGGGCGATTTGGTAGAGCGTCTGTCCGTCGGTAAAGATGTGCGGGTCGGAGAGTTCAGTATAAAGCCTTCTTTATATGAATACGAAAGAGAAGTGAGAGCGATACTTTATCCGAAACGGGGGCCTTTTGACCCGGTGATCAATCCCCATCCAGATTTAAGTGGGATTTCATTGCCTATAGAAAGATTTCAACAAGACAACCGGATATCGATTAGAAGCTTTATCGATTCGGTGTATGTACATCCCATGCTGGATTCAGAATCGATGGTCGTTCGGGTGGTGCAAGCAATAAATGTTAGGTTCGGGTTGTCGGATGTACCAATTATTACCGACAAAATTGAGGCAATCGGATCTAACATGTCGCTTCAGCCGACTGATAAAGGCGAGGCATAAATGGGGACAGCGACCAAATTTTAGGAAACGATAACTTCGGGCGAAATCTCAGTTATTCAGTTTTATTAGCTTTTTGGTTAGTTTTTTTCGTTCGTTTTTAACTCGACAAAGTAAATTCCTTGGGAATGTCTTTTCCGTGCAATGACGATTGGGACATAACCTCGTACCTAATCCACTCCAAATATTCATTTTACGTTTAATGATTTTTTGAATTTCTTTGTGCACTTTGTGGTTCAAGTTTATATCAGTCGTTTGAGGTTTTTTAATTGTGTGCGATATGTGCACTGAAACAGTGCGGTTGCACCGCTACTCTTTTTTAGAGCCAGCGAGAGGGTATGGCGGGTTAAAACCGAATAAAAATCCAATAATTCCGGAGCGTATTTTTTGAGGGTTTTTAAATGTTCCTTCACCACCTCCAC
Source organism: uncultured bacterium (assembly GCA_964356135.1). GTDB lineage: Bacteria > Hydrothermota > Tepidihabitantia > CAYHGV01 > CAYHGV01 > CAYHGV01. The sequence continues at coordinate 28,283 of CAYHGV010000014.1, read as the reverse complement.
TTCGCCGCGCTCGACCGGACCGGAGAGCCCCTTTACTGTTCCAAATTTTTCAACATTTTCAATCGTCTGTTTAATCATCGGCATGAGAATTTTTAAAGTGTTTTTTAGCCGGAGTTTGCGACCGATTGTTTCTGCCCGGTTCAGGAGCACGACCAGAAAATTAGTGGCGATGACGCACATCGTGTGATATAACGGTTTGAATTTTTTGGGGATAAGTATCGCCTGACCGGACAAATCATTGACAATTTTTTCCCCTACTTTTATTGCGTTTGCATCCCCTTCGAGCGAAAAGAATGAGCCGGGCAACGATGTAAGAGCGGATTTTAATTCGGGGAAGGTTTGAATCGGATGCAGGGCAAGCCGATTGACTCCTTTTTTCTTCTTGAGAATGTCGCTCGGTAAAGCACCGCTTACATGAACGATACAGGTATCAGGTTTAAGATACTGGTATAACTGCCGATAAACCCTGGTAATCACCCGGTCCGGAGTAGCGATGAAAATCAGGTTAGCGCAAGACGCCAGGTGTTTGAGCGTCACGGGTTCGTATTTCTGCTTTAGCAGTCGAAAGCATGCCCGCGCCTGGGTTTGGCTCTTATCGTAGATACCGACAACCGGATACCCTTTTTTCTTAAGCTGGAGGACTAAGGCAGAGCCGACCCGACCCGCTCCGACCAGGCCGATGCTACGGCTGCTTCTTTTCCAACTCCTGGAGCTTTTCTTTTGCCTGGTTACCCCAGTCATCGTTGGGATGGCGTTTTAGTATGCCTTTGTAAATATCTTTCGCCTTATCGAGCTTACCCATCAGTTCAAAGCAGAGTCCGGCTTTCAGCTCGGCGGTTACCGGCCACGCCTCAAGTTCCGGATAATTATAGGGGATTTTCAGATACTCGAAGGCGGCGGCGTCGAGCCGTCCCAGGCCAAGGTAGGACTCAGCCAGCCAGTAGGTTGCTTCGCAGCGTCGCTGTCGGTCCTGGGTTTTTTCTAAAATAGCGCGAAACAAATCGGCCGATTTCAAGTAGTCGCGGTTCAAAAGATGGGCATAGGCTAAACTGAATTCGATATCCGCCCGGTCCGGCAGGTCCTGGTTTTCTGAAAGAACCCGGGTGTAAATTTCAATCGCTTTTGGAAGATCGCCTTCTTCCTTATAAACATAGGCGATGTTGAACAAAGCAGACAGTTTTAAAGAGTCATCGGCACTGGCGAGTTTGTAGAACTCTAACGATTTCGTATTATCGCCCAACCGGTTATAGGTTGTCCCCAGTTTGAACTGGACTAAATTGGCGTAGCGGCTTGTGGGAAACAACAGCAGGAAATTCTCAAACGCAGTCGCCGCCTGGGTAAAATCGCCTTTTTTGAAGACCAACAACGCCTGGTCGTATTGAGTTTCTTCGCTCGCGATCGCCGACGAATCGGTTCGCACCAGATTTTCAAGTTCTGCCTGTGCTTTGTCGAGCTGGTTGGTTTCTAAATAGTAGTTGATTTTTACGAGGTGCAGTCCGGAGGCTTGAAGGGTGTCTCCTTCATACCGGCGCAGCAGCGAATCGGCCCGGACCAGATCGCCGGATTTATACAGGCTGGTAATGAGCGGTTCAAAATACTGAAGTGAATCCGGGGTTACCGAGAGGAGTTCTTCGAAAATCGAAGCCGCATGTTTGTAATCTTTTTTCTGGTAATAGAATTGAGCTAACATCACCCGAGCTTGGTTGTAATACATTTCGGGTTTTTGTCCTTTGGTTATCATTTCTAAGTTCATCTGCGCTAACACCGGCCGGTCGAGTTCGCGGGCGATGACTGCCCGGTAGTAGTAATACTCGGCGGGAAGGTTCGGAAGGCCGAGTGAATAGAGCATGGTCAGCGCCAAGGGTTTGTGACCTAATTGGGCAAGGGCAAGAGCCTTATAAAATTTCAATCCCGAACCCGGGTCCCTGGATTGCGCAACGAAATCAATGACCTTCTCCGGTTCCTTCAATTGAATCAGGATTTCTAAATAATCAAGCATATCGCTTTCTTTGGGATACGGGAAACCGGAGACCAGCTGCTGGAGATACGAGCGGGCTCGACCCGGATCGTTGGCAGCGAGCCGGGCTAATGCCCGGAGCGATAAATAGCGGATCGAATCCTGGCCGGTCAAAGCCAAAGTCGAAAATTGCTCTTGAGCGCTCAAGGTGTCGTTCAACCACAGGTCAGCCTGAGCCAAAAAGTAGAGAGCCGGGTCATGGAGCGGACTCTGGGGGAAGAGAGGAATCAACTGATTCAAGCGGTCGATACACACCGTAACATTACCGGTCTGGTAGTAGAGTTGGGCTAAGTTGAATAAAACGGTATCGGCAAATCGGCTTACCGGATACTGATAAGAGAAATTTTCAAAAGCTGAGATTTGGTCGGCAGGAGATGATTTCTTCTCGGTCAATCGGATAAGATGATAAAGGACCTCTTCATAGAGCAGGTCCTGAGGGAAATCGGTCAAAAAACTCTCGTAGGTTTTGAGGGTTTTATTATAGATGCTGTCGGCTTTGTCTTTTTGGTATAACAGTTCATAGGAGCGGCCGAGGAGATAGCGTGCCCGGGGCGTCTCGCTCTTTTCGAGATAGCGAATCGCCGAGGCATAATCCTTCGCCAAGGTAAAGAGAACCGACCCTCGTTCCCCATCATTCTCGGCGGTCAGCAGCTGTTTCATCGCCGTCTCGTAGTCATTAATCATATAATTGTCGAGATAGCTGATTTTCAGTTCAGCGGCGGCGACATCATCGCCAACCAGCGCATTTTTTATAAACTCGGCATAAAAGTCTCGTGCCTTTTGATATTCCTTCAATTCCTCATAGGTTTTCGCCGCTAACAGAGATTTAACCGGGGAGGCGAAGCTGGTTACTTCCAGCAGCGCGCGCGCTTCCTGGTGGCAGCCCCGGTCGTTGAGTTTGCTGACTACCCGTGCGAATTCATTTGAGTCTAAAAAATTCCAGTAGAGGGCAGTCGATTTATTAAAGGTTTCATCTAACAAGAGACCGGTTCGGTCGAGATCAAGTTTAGCTTCTTGATCGTTGGGTGTTAAACCGACGAGCTTTTTTAGCATTTGTTCTTCCGAGCGGTAGTCGTGAGCACGGCGGTAGATGAGGGCTAAATTCTTTACGACCTGCGGTTCTAAATCTTTATCGGCTTTTGCCTGATTCAGACAAGCGATTGCACCTTCAGTATTGTTCAGCCAGAGGAGAAACCGAGCGAGCTCCCAACTTTCTCTGGGTGAGAGTCGACTCGTATTTTTCAGCTTGGGTAAAATCTCTAAAGCAGAGAGGGTATCGCCTTCTTGAAGATAGGATTTGATAATCTCGAAATAGGCTCTGGCAGCATTGAGGGTATCGGCTTTGGCTAAATCCCATAAATATTCGCGGGCTTTTTTGACATCACCGCTCGATAAGAGGGTGCGGGCAGCATCGAACGCCCCCTCCCTTGAACCTAAACTGGAATAGACCTCAAATGCTTTTTGGTTTTCACCCTGGCTCTTTAAGGCGGTGGCTAACTGATTGAGCTCTGACGGACTTAACCGGTTGGGAAAATCCCTGAACAGCCGAAAGCCGCCCAGCGGGTCAGCGCCGTTTAAATAGCAGTTCAATGTCTGGCCTAATGTCTTGTCCTGTCGTGGATCAGCAGGAAACTGCTGGGCGAAGAGGTGAAATTTAAGTGCGGCATTGGATAATTTGCCCAATTGGAGATAGGATTCCGCCAGATAGTAGAGGCCATCGGCGGCATCGGGCTGGCTGTAGCCGCCGCGCAAGAATTCTTCAAAACCGAGGACGGCAATGTCGTAGAGTTTGTTGTCATATGCCTTCTTGGCTGTCAAAAATTCTTCGTTGGTTTGACTGAAAAGTAAGCACAGTGCGATTAAAAAATTCATAGCTAAGACTAACGAAAAACACTGTGCTGTCAAGTTCGGCAGAAATAGTGATTTCGGCGATTGGGAAGAGCGATGACAGCGATAAATACTAATGGGAGCGATTTATATTTTACACTACGGTCTGGTTATATTGTCATTGCGAGCCCCGATTTATCGGGGCGAAGCAATCTCAACCCCTTGCAAATCAAAGAGATTGCTTCGTCGCTTACGCTCCTCGCAATGACACCGAGCCTTCACCTGGTAGCCTAAGTGTAAAACATTTATTGCTCTGAGTAATAATTCATCGAGAGATAGTGTGGGTTTGATTAGTCTAATCGCCGTTATCGTTCCTTTATCGCTGGAATCAAGAAGGGTCTTGAAATCGGGCGGAGGTGGATTTATAATAAAACCGAATGGATAAGAAGAGTGTTTCCTTTCGGCAGTTGATTCCGGTTTTTTTAAAAATCGGTGCGATCGGATTCGGCGGCGGGATGGCGATGCTGGCGCTGATTCGACAGCATATCGTCCAGAAAAAGAAATGGATTACCGACGACGAGCTGAGTGTCGGGGTGGCGATGGGGCAGATGCTGCCCGGTCCGTTTGTGCCCAATTATGTGGAATTTATCGGTTTCCGGCTGCGGGGCGTAAAAGGCGCCCTTATTTCAGTCGGCGCATTTCTCTTCCCGTCGGTTGCGGCAATGGTTCTTTTAAGTTTTCTCTATTTTCAATTTCAGACGATTCCCGGGCTGCAGTATGTTTTCAAGGGGATTGGGCCGGTGGTGACCGCGCTGATCCTCTGGGCAACGTTAGAAATGGGAAGGGCTTCGATTAAAGACTGGCGGCAGATATTGATTGCGATCATTGCATTCGTCGGTCTGTTTTTTAAATTCGATGTGCTGTTGACCATTTTAGCTTGTGGAATTTTGGGGATTTTATTTTATCGTAAAATACCGGCCGCGCCGTTATTTGCCCTCCTGCCAATTTTTAAAATCGGCTGGCTGAAGTTTGTCAAAGGTTTAGACCTGGCATACATCTTTTTGAAAATCGGTGCGATTATCTTTGGCGGCGGATTTGCTGCGATTCCGTTCATCAAAAACGAAGTAGTCGAGGCACGCCACTGGCTCACCGCCAAGGAGTTCATTGACGGGGTGGCATTGGGCCAGATTACGCCCGGCCCGGTGGCGATAACCGCCACTTTTGTCGGCTATAAAGTCCTGGGAATACCGGGTGCGATCATCGCGACCATCGCCATCTTCCTGCCATCGTTCTTGATGCTCTGGGGGCTATTAAAAATTTATGAACGGATAAAATCTCATCCGTTGGTTATCAGTTTTTTGAAAGGAGTGAAACCGGCAATCGTCGGGATGCTCTTATCGGCCGCGGTCTTTATCGGCCGCACTGCCATTCACGATATAAAATCGGTAGTGGTCGGAGTAGTTGCGCTGGGATTATTGATTCTCTTCCGGCTCGACCCAATCTGGCTGATTATCGGTGGTGGAATTTTGGGGATAATTTTGAAATAATTTAATGCAAAATGAAAAGTGCAAATTGAAAAATGCAAAATTCAGGAGAGGAAAATACTAAAAATGTAACCACAGATGAACACGGATTTACCCCGTTAGATAGGAATTCAGTCTTGAGAACAGAACCGTAAAGGATAGAATTATCTAACGGGGTAGACACAGATGAGAATTCGACCACGGAAGACACGGAGGACACTGAAAAGGTCAATGCAAAATGGAGAATGAAAAGTGAAAAATGCAAAATGTAACCACGGAAGGACATAGATTCGCCTCGAAGCGAGGTGTATACGGATAAAAATTAGACCACGGAAGCCACGGAAAACATGGGAAAGAAATTAAGAAGTAAGCAGCAGGCAGTAAGAAATAGTAAAAATAAAAAGGGGAAAGGCATCAATGCACAATGAAGAATACAAAGTGAAAAATGCAAAATGAATAAACCACGGAAGGAGGAATTATGAAGGTGGGTGAGCGCTCGCAGATCCTGACCGCGTTTCTGATCGCGGTGTTTGCTGCGTCGGCTGCGATGGCGGAAGAGAGAGAAGCGTTTAGCTCGTCCCACAGCCTCGGTGTGAAAGAAGTCGAGAAGCTGCTCACCCGGCCGGCGTGCTTCGAATCCATTCCAGATTCCGGCCGATGGGGCACTATCCAGAACTTCCCGGTCCGGTCGAATGGAATCACGCTCTCGGCAGAACTCTACCTGCCCAAGGGGGACGGTCCGTGGCCGGCGGTGATCCTGGTGCCGGGCGGTTTCAACGAGACCGAGCTTATTATGTTAGGGCCGCGCTATGATGCGCCCCGCCTCGCGCAATGCGGATTCGCCGCCGTCGTCTACTACAAGCGGGGCACGGGGTCTTCCGGCGGCTCCTACGCCGATGCCACCTACGACGATTTCATCGATGATGTGGGGAGTATCGCGAGGCAACTCGCGCGGCACCCGAGTATCGATCGGCCTCGGATCGGGGCGAAAGGGGGAAGCTCAGGTGGGCTGGTCGCTTCGGTCGCGGCCGCCCGCTGCGAGGAGATTTCGTTCATTGTCAACACGTCCGGCCCGATCGTCCCGATGGCGGAGGAGAACGACTTCAACATCGCCTACGCGCTGCGTTCCCGGGGCTATGCTGATTCCCTGGTCGAACGGGTTCTGCCGCTCTGGCGGCGACATCATGCCGCGTGGGCTCGAGCGGACACGGCCGCACTCGAGACGGTAGCCGCCGAGATTCGGGCAATGAGGGAACGCTACGATCCCTTCCTCCTGCCGACTCCGTACACTGAGGTTTTTACCGACTCGAACCTCGTTTTCCTCTGGCCTCAGTTCCGCTCGATGTCGCGCGACTATCTCGCCGAGCTGAAGACGATGCGCAAGAAGTGGCTCTCCATCTACGGGGAGATGGACCCGATCGTGCCTGTTACCTCCTGCGTCCGGAACATCGACGCGTTGATGAAAGCGAGCGGAAACGATGCCTATGCAGTAATCGTGCTCCCGGGCGTCGACCACTCGTTCTTCAAGGTCGGAACCCAGGAGCAGGTGACCGTGCTTCGCATCGTCGTGAACTGGCTCGCCGCGAATGTCGGAAAGAATGCAAAATAAGATTGAACCATTCACCCCGTTAGATATGTATTATCACAAAAATTATCTAACGGGGCAAGAAGTTCACAAAGGACACAAAGAAGAGCAAAATAGAGAATAGAAACAAAAAGGGGCCAGGCTACTTTTTCCGAAGTGTTGACAATAAGCTGAAAAGAAGTTATTATTTTATCATGGGATCGGCATTAAAGCCGTTTCTTATGCAGGAAAACACGGGAGGGTTATGTTGGATTCTCCACGGCATGTAAGGGTGTTATACGGTTCAATATAAACTATGTCGGGCGGTGAGCACAAAACAATGGGTAAGCCGACGTTATGAACTATAAGGAGGCTCTCCGACGACTGGATGAGCTGAAGGTACTCATCGAGGCTTTCCGTCCAAGGATGTATGAGTCTGGAAAAGATGCTGTGCAGTTGTCTCAAAAGATATGTGAAAAGTACGGGGAGGTTGAAGATATCGTAGAACAGATAGTAGGGCGTAAAGAAGTTTCCATCTCGGTAGACGGCGATGCTAGTCCCTCCACATATGCTAACTTCATTGAGGCGGGTTATCTTTCTGGAAAAACGACCTATGCCTATGAAGGTTATACGCAACTCCTTAAGGTAATTGGTCGTGTTCGACGGCTTGCTGAGTCTCCGGGAGCCTCTCTCGACCAGCCGTCGGTTACAGGTTTGATCAGGGTTCTTGGTCGGTTTAGAGAATGCTGCCAATTCACGGAAGAAGCGCCAAGAAGCGAGCGGGATGTTCAGGACATCGTGTGGATAATGCTACGTTCCCATTTCGACCGAATTGACAGGGAAGAAACTTTGCCGCGGCTCGGTATCAAGAATTACCGTCCGGACTTTGGTGTGCCTGAGTTGAATACTCTCGTTGAAGTGAAGTTCATTGGCGAGAGTACGAATCTATCGGCTATTCAGGAGGAACTTCTCGCAGACATCCCCGGTTACTTGCAAGACAAAACCCGCTATGCCGGAATCGTCATTCTCGTATATGACGCCGCTCAGAAACTTCGTGATGCTAGGCGCTTTGTCGAAGACCTTCGCAAGGTCGAAGGAATCCTTGATGTCGTGGTTGTGCCAGGTATTGGGTGATCAGTTAAATAAAGAACGGAATGGTGAATCAAGTTTTGAATCTTGACATAGAGTGCCGAAATGGAAGACTGGCTATATTATAAATGGCAACTCATTCCACGATCACTAATTTTTTTGTTGCTTCAAATTGTTTTGTTTTAAAGCAGATGAAGTATATGCCAGCAGAAACCCGTAAACCCTTCTCGTTTGTTCTATTCCACAATATTTTGGTATAACCGGAAGGGGTTTTTAAAGCCCTGAATGATTTTATTAGTCTTCCCGAAGCATCGTAAATATAAATGTCAAAAGGCATATTGGGGAAGGCATTGCATTCTATGGTTACAATATCTCTTGCCAGAGATGGGGTAACTCTCAAAAATAGGGTAGAAGCTTCTTTTTTTGACACTACTCCGAGAGAGGTCGTATCTATTTCAAATATGGATATCTGTTGTTCCGAATCGCTGTGGTGGGATAAAAACATCTCAGGGTATCCGTTACTATTTATATCGAATACCCTTATGCAAACACGAGGTCCACCCCAAGGGTCGTATTTGGGAACCTTCCACTCCCAGACCTTTTCATATTTATCATCGGCGTAGGATTTGTAGATATAGACATTGGTTCCGGTTGTCCAAATTATTTCGTTAATTCCGTCGCTGTCAATATCCCCGCAGGTACTCATGCAATCAGGCCATATGCCTTCAAAGTCTACCGAATCTACTAACATTTTTTTATATTTATTATCACCTACAGCTTCCCAGCGGTATAACCATGCCCTCTCGATTGAAAATGATGTATACGCACGATACCCAATAAATAATTCGGCCTTTCCATCTCTATCCGTGTCCTCTGAAGAGAACACATACTGAGCATTCGGAAGGGATATATCTTCGTACGAAATCATTTCAAACTTATATCCTTTTGTATTTTCATATACATCATGCTCTCCACCGGAACCTATAAAGAATATCTCATATTTCCTGTCTCCGTCAAGGTCGATAAGCATATACTGGGAGTAACCGCCGTATCTCGACACACATTGGGATGAATCAACAATTTCGAGTTTATTATCTCCAAGACATTTTGCTACATAAATTTCCTCGTAATCTCTATTCAAATACATTATGCATTCATTTTTTCCGTCTCTATCAATATCCGCTATAATAGTTTTTTGAAACCACATACCTTCCTGGTCATGGATATAATCATATCCATACTGTTTCTCCCAAACGACTTCGATAGGGTAGCTGTGGACATCTGGGCTTTCTTTCATAACGGTTTTAATAACCCATTCTGGTTTTTCATAACTATATCTCCCAATAATATCTGCCAATCCATCGTTATCAATGTCTCCCACTGCATAAAGTTCGAAAGGAAATTTTATTGTGTCATTTTCCATTTTTTCTTCTCTGTATACAAGTTCGTAATTTCCGCCTGGCGTGTATTCCCATATATCAAATGCAAAGGTTTTCCCTGCGAATGGACCTTTATTATTTACGAGAAGAAGTTCATAAAGTCCATTATGATTTGTATCATAGATTAAAATCGGATACCCTAATGCTACATCAGTTATGGCTGGGATTTCACCGATCTGTTTAAATTTATATTCTCTAGCGAAGAGAGATAAACAAATAAACAAAAGCATTATGAATTTTTGTATCATTATTTCCTATCGTGTTTATCTCGCTCTTTTTATTATTTTAAAACCGTTATTTTTCTTACAATACTCCTATTCCTTGTATCCATTTTTACGAAGTATGTGCCGGCAGGAACCTTGCGTCCATTCTCATCCGTTAGATTCCAGGTAATGTTATATTTCCCGGGTGTCAGATTGGCATCTACAATTGTTTTCAAAAGTCGGCCGGTAACCTCATAGATTTTTATACTCGTTTTCTCATCGGTAGGTAGCTCGTAATGAATTAAAGCCCTGGAGGAAATGGGATTGGAACCCACATTGAGGGAAAGAGATTTGAGAATATCGTTTTTACCTGCGAAAATTGCAGTCGTCGTCATCTTTTCTTTCTCTGTTATTACATCGAATTGGTAAAGCGTGAAGTCTTTTAGAACTACTTTATTCCGGGTAATCTTTTCTATTTTGATTTCGACCTTGGTATTTTCGTATGCTTCTTGGGGGATGAAGACATAGAGCGCTTCAGGATTTCGTTGGTCAATATCAATTATTGTATCCTTTACATTACCAAATTTTAGACGAGCCTTCTGCGGAGAAGAGTCGCCTCCGAGCATAGTTAAGACTATTTTAGAGAGGTAGTATTTTGATGGGTCGAGATAGGGGAGTTCGTAGATCAGTGTGTCTCCATAGTCTCCTGGTATAAATAGCTTATCATTGATGCTGTTCTCTCTTCGCTTGCAATAAGGAGATGGAGTGCGTCCACCGGTCTCAACTTTATAGTATACAAGAAAATCCGTTGTGGTATCTTGGGGAGCGCTGGTTAAAGCATGAAGGCTATAAGGAGGAGGCCATCCTCCACCATATCTGGTCCAGGATTTGCTGACAAAAGGAATAGTATAAGGAGATTCGTTTCCTTCAGTCCATATAGAATGGAGTTTTACAAATTCTTCGCCGTTAGGACCGATATACAATTCGGTATGCCAGTCAGAATTGGGATAGAGTGAGAAGTCAGGAGAATTCGGTCCGCTAAGATTTCCCCGTTCAGGTTCTTCATCCTCGGGGAACTTCTTCCAGTAGAATGTCTCCCAGTTCACGGGAGGTTCCTCACTCCAGACCGCGAAGTATCCGCTGGAGAGAACAGGCCATTGTGAGTACGCTTGGCCTCCAGGACTCTGGCTTATTTCGTCTAAAATTTGTCGCCAAGAGGAAATAGGGTCATTTATTGACCTTGCAGTCCTGTAAATATCGGTATTTCCAACAGATGGTTTAACCCATGCGGCCCATACAGAATCACCATAAGCTTCAACAAACGGATAGGAACGGTCTATTTCAGTAAGCACTGGAACGGTTGCGGTCCAGGTTCCATCATTTTCTCTTATTTTATAATAGATTCTTTGGTCCGGACCTTGCCAAACCACATGGAAGTAGTCATAAGGTGAACCGGGAGTTATACCGATGCAGGGATTTAAAGAAGAAGTGTAGCCGGGTATTTGTGCGATCGTGCTTGCTTCAATGAGGACTATATCATCCGTTTGTGGGTCATAGGCAAGGTAAACGAAGCAAAGATAGGAGATATTATTTTTTACAACCTGGAATACACCTGCACCATTTAGATTATTTAGCGGATGCAAGGCGTGTAATTTTCCTCCTATAGCAGATACCGGATATACGGAAGAAGGATTTTGCACAGGATTGGGAAATGGATATTTTCTCCAGCCATTTGGGGTAAGAAATTTCACATAGGGGAAATTGTTCTGCAGATAAGTTATGCCGTAGTATCCCTCCGTAAGAGAAGGGGTACTAAAAACAACCATACATGGAAACTCTCCATCATCCACCCGTATGATATTCGGTCTTTCATTAATAGGGGAGCATGCAATGTAGACTCCATTGTCGGATTGATAAGAAATGAATCTATTGGTAATAGGTGGGAATATGGGGCGCGGGTCCGGAGTAACCCTCAGATGCCTTACTTGGTTCGGATATGTGGCGAGCGGATTGGTGGAGAGGAGTTCTAAACGCGTCGCATTAACCGCATCAAGTGCATCTATTCTTCCTGCTCCGTAATCATTATCCTTGCCGGGAGAACCTAAATCTAAAGCAGTCGTTTCAATAATACTATCGATTTCCCATGGCAGAAGAGTAGGGTTTTTGGAGAGCATGAGGGCTATCAATCCAGCATTATGTGGACAAGCTACCGAGGTTCCAGGTAGGCTGTTTTCATAACTTGAATTATCGGACGGATGCAGAGATACAATATAACCGTGTCCTGTTGGCTCATGTATGCAGTAACCGGGCGCAGTCACATCTGGGTCAATCAATCCGATTTCCGGGTCATAGGGATAGTCAAACCAAGGGCCAATATTCTGCCATGAGACAGGCCCGTAGCTGCTAAAAAATGCTATCTCATCGTCTTCATCGGTTGCGCCAACAGTCATTACTGCATTTACCCCTCCTTCTAAGATTTGGTCTGGATGGAGCCAAGGAGGAGGGACATCGCCCGGTGTATTTATATTATCAGGAGGAGGATATGGGGGCACCGGCCAATTTCTAGAATTCCCTGCGCTCACTGACATTATGAGTTCAGCAGCTAAGACGCTATTACACAGAGTTCTCCATTCTCCTCTGTCTGGAGGCTGATAGTTGGGATTATCGGGGTCATAATGTCTCCAGCCGTATGAGAGATTAATCACCTCTGCCCCATTAGCCAACGCATACTGAATACCCTCCCAAACAAGCCCTTCTGTAGTAAAGGTTTGCCCATCGGCAATTTTTAGGCACATAATCCGGGCATCGGGTGCAACGCCTGTCTGAATGAGAGCTGTTCCATCGCCAGCTATCGTTCCTGCAACATGAGTACCGTGGTGCCCCTCGTCCATAGGGTCTGGGTCATCCCTAAAAAAGTCGTATCCATAATAATCATCAGTATAACCATTGCCGTCATCATCTATATTATTATTAGGTATCTCATCAGAGTTCGTCCAGATATGGTCCTTAAGATCATCGTGGTTGTAGTTAACGCCTGAGTCAAGAACTCCTACTATTATATCTTGACCAGTGTACCCTTGATCCCAGACCTGAGGAGCGCGAATCTTTTCCACATTCCAGACTATTTCCGAAAGCACATCGGCTGGAACCGGTTTTTTCACAAAACTCGCTTTCTCTTGCATTTGGTTAAGTCCTACTTTTTGTAATTTATCCCAATCCACTGACTTTACGGCGGCTCGACCAGCGATTCCTTCAATTACACTTGAGATAGCCTCGCAGGAAATGGCGTTAATAATCCATAAAGGAGTGATATTAGAAACCTCATTTTGACTTTCTCTATCCTTAAGATAAGCGAGCAAATCAGACTGGGTTCTCTCAGATATTTCCTTTAGATAAGAAATCACTAATGCTCTTCGCGTTGATTTGCTTTTTCCTTTGCAAAGTCCTCTCAGATACGGTTCATCGGCTTGCTCTTTCATCATTATATTTATTCTTATGAGCTCATTGGGGCCAGAGGATGCCATTTTATCCAATAGAGGCTGTTTAATGTATTCACCATAAATGGCACTTATCGGAATGCTCCCTAGAATCGATGCTATTACTATAATGGTTTTACACATCGTTACCTCCCTTCATCTTAAAATTGTTACCCTTTTAGTAACTTCAAAGTTTTTTGTAACTAATTGGCAGAAATATATTCCGCTGCTTGCGCTTTTGCTGTTTTTGTTTTTTCCATCCCAGATTACTCTATAATCTCCCTCTGTTTTGTTCTCATTTACAAGGGTTCTAATCTCTCTTCCCAACAAATCATAAATCTTTAAAACTACTTTGGAACGAAAAGGCAGGCTATAATTGACGGTAATTCCTTGAGATGAGGTTAAAATATTAAGATTAAGCTGTAGGTTTCTTTTTTTCTCTTCGATTCCTATTTTATAGTTAATTATTAAGCAAGGCTTGTTGGTTGGGTAATCTCCTGAATAAAATCGCAGCCAATCATTGTCATAACCATCCCATATTATTGGAAACCTTATTCGAAATTGGCTCCGTCCTCTTTTTGAGTTAACATCGTCTTGAACATACGGAGTGACCTCGAGTGTTTTCCAACCGATTGCACTATCTTTTGAGATAATGCCGATGTTAGAATTCAAGGTCTGCGGGTCACCTTCGTCTCCGGCGCTCCAATCTAATGAATCGAGTGAGTCTCCATAATTTATATGGTCAACGATACAGAATAGCGTATCGCCGCCCGGAACATCCCACACTGGGAAACGTCCTTCAACGTTATTCCCCATGCTTTCAAATTGATATATCTTCAAGGTAGCATTTTGGATTGTAATATTTTCGGGTACGTTTGTCTGGTCAAAGCTAATATACCCACGACCACTCCATCGGAGAATTTCTGGGGCAAAACCCATCCCGTCACCGATCACGATATCTGGCGGATTAGTAGTTACAAGGAAAGGATGCCCTTGTGGCGGATTATACTCGATATAGCAAATCGTTCCATCTATCTCGGGGGAGCTAAAAATGGTGTCCTCATCCGAGATAATATCTTGGGCCCTCACCCCCGCTAGCCCAACAAGGGATAAAACCAGACCTATCGTCAGCAATATTTTTTTCATTAAACCTCCTGCTATTATATAGACGATTTAGAGCCTAAATTTTAACTTCGAGTTTTTTTTTGTGGGCATAGTTTACCCAGTTAGAAGGACCTGTCCGAGTTTCTAATGGGGTTTATTGTCCGATTTCTGCATCTCCAATCCCTTTTATAGTTCCGCTCATATTCCCGCCTTTTCTGTAGATTTTTAGCCCTCCATTCTTTGGAGTAGGAGGGATGTTTTGCGTTCCATCCCCAATAGTAATTTGGGTGGTTTAGCCACCAGCTCCTTATCTGCCTCTGGAGTTTTTCATTGTCTTTCCGGTATTCCTTCATATATTCCTTACGGGCTAATGGCATTTGAGGAGATTCTTGGCGTCGCTTCGCTCCACCGATGCTTCGCATAACGCTATTGCTCAGAATGACATTTCTCGGGATAGGTGAGGTCATAATCTTTTTCAGCTTCTTTAGAGCTTTCTCTTTCCTCTTCCAGACCGCAACCGTGCTTATACCCAATTCTTGAGCAATTTCATTTAAGGTTTTTCCCACCCCGCCATTCAACCCGAAATAGTGATTTATTATTATCTGGTCTTTATTATCTAAGAACGGAAGTACTCTTTCTAAGGCTCTAATACGGTCCTGATTATCTTCCTTAGAATCTGCCGGTATAAGTTCTTCTATTAGGGGGAGCGCTGGCTCTAATTTTGCCAATGCCTTCTTTATTGCCCCTCTAATCCAATAGTTAGCATAGGAGATGAAACGGGCAATGTCCAGCGACTGCAAGGAGCTGAATCGGGGATTATCAGTTGACTTCGTTTTCTTTAGGGCTTCTATAAGGCCTACAATTCCCTCGCTCACTAAATCCTCATATCCGAGTTCCCTCCCTGTATAATCTTTTGCAATTTTTCTTACCAATCCTAAATAATTGACTACTTCACCCATTTTTGAATTAGATAGTCCTTGCTGTTTTACCTCCATCGAGCATACCATAGCCGATATATCAGGTTTGTCAAGATGGCTCTTGACTTTTTGCCGTTAGTGATTATTCTTGAATATAACTAATTTAGGAGGATTCATGGCAGAGTTGCGACAGGTTAATCTTACGGTAGATGATTTGCCCGATAAATGGTATAACATTCAACCCGATTTACCCGAACCCCTTCCGCCGCCCCAGGGCGAATCGCAAATAAACAACTTGCCGAAGATGATGATCGGTGAGTGTTTAAAGCAGGAGTTTTCCAATGAGCGCTGGATACCGATTCCGACCGGTGTGCTTGACCTTTTTGCCCAGGCAGGCCGACCCCGGCCTCTGTTTCGGGCGTTGAATTTAGAAAAACGGCTTAAAACGAAAGCCCGGCTTTACTACAAGGGAGAATTTTTCAGTCCGACCGGTAGCCATAAGGTCAATACCGCTTTGGCACAGTGTTATTATGCAAAACAGGAGGGTTTCGAGCGGCTGACGACCGAGACCGGCGCCGGGCAGTGGGGAACCGCGCTGGCGTACGGCGCAGCGGTTACCGGTTTGAAAGTGACGGTCTACTGGGTGCGGGCGGTTCATTCTTGGAAGCCGCAGCGGTTAAACTTCATGAAACTTTTAGGGGCGGAGGTGTATGCCTCGCCGAGCGATAAGACCGAATTCGGCCGAAAGCTTCTGGCAAAGAATCCGAAACATCCCGGTTCGTTAGGAATCGCCATCTCCGAAGGTTTAGAGGATTCAGTTAAAGACTCGAAAGCTGCCTATGCCCTCGGTTCGGTCTTGAATCATGTTTTGATGCACCAGACGATTATCGGTCTCGAAGCCCAGAAGCAGTTTGAGAAATTCGGGGATTATCCCGACCTCGTCATCTCCTGCCTGGGCGGCGGTTCAAATTTTGGTGGATTTGCGATACCGTTTTTGGGGGATGTGTTGACCAAAGGCAAGAAGATTCGGTTTATCGCTGCCCAGAGCGAGGTTGCGCCCAATCTCCAGGGTGAATACAAATACGACTATGCCGACCATGCCGAATTGACGCCGATGTTGAAGATGTATACCCTGGGCCATCAGATCGATATGGCGCCGATTAAAGGTGACGGCTTGCGGTATCACGGCTGCTCACCGATCATCAGTCTACTTAGAAACAAGGGTTATATCGACACGGTTGCCTATCCGGGCGATGAGAAAAAAGTCTTCGGCCTGATGAAGATTTTTGTCGAGTGTGAAGGTTTTTTGCCCGCGCCCGAATCGGCGTACAGCGTTGCCTGCGCAATCGAAGAAGCGCAGAAACCGGAAAATCAAGGTAAAACAATTGCCTTCAATATCTCCGGCCATGGGTTTATGGATATGGATGGTTTTCAGGAGGTGCTCGGTCTGTAATGAGAATTAGAAAAGGTAGCCACGAACAGACACGAATGAACTCGAACAAACACAAAGTGAACTGTAGATGCTCGGTCTGTAACGAGAACTCAAAAATTAACCACGAAATCGCCTCGGCTCGATCGGCTTGCCGCAAGCCGCATGAGCCGCCGAAACGAGGCGCACACGAACAGACACGAATTGAAGCTGGAAAAATTTGGCAGTAATGACGTTAACGATAAAAAAGGTGGAATGAGTTGATGTTTAAAAAAACTTTCATTCTTGTCGCAACTCTCGTGCTGGTCAATGCCTGCCGGGCGCAAGAGAAGCACGGGCAAATTTACATTGAACGGGTAGGTCAGAAATCGGATTCGGCTCAAGCCGCGATCGCCGACTCCCGGGTCAACGCGATTGTTCTGGCTTCAAAAAAGGTAGCACCGGCGGTCGTTTCGATTACCGTGATTCAGGAACGGGTAGTTTCGGCCGTGCCGTACGCCGATCCGTTTTTCGACGATTTCTTTCGAGATTTTTTCCCGCGCCAGTCGTATAAGCAGCGCATCCAGAGTCTGGGTTCGGGTGTAATAACAAGTCCGGACGGTTACATTATTACCAACAGCCATGTCGTCGAGAATGCGACCAGGATTAAGGTTGTTCTGCCCGACAGCCGTCAGTTCGTCGGTACAGTTATCGGAATCGATGAGATCATGGACCTCGCCTTGATAAAAATTCCAGGTAAAGACCTGCCGTATGCGGTGCTCGGCAACTCGGACGATTTAATGATCGGGGAATGGGCGATTGCCCTGGGAAATCCGTTCGGATTTCTTTTAGAGGACACCCAGCCTTCGGTGACCGTCGGGGTAATATCCGCGCTCCGGCGCCAGATTAAGTCGGCCCGGGGTCAGGAAAAAATCTATCAGGATATGATTCAGACCGATGCTGCGATCAACCCTGGTAATTCGGGTGGGCCGCTGGTTAGTGCCAATGGCGACGTGGTCGGTATCAACACTTTTATCTTCACCTCGGGCGGTGGTTCGGTGGGTGTCGGTTTTGCCCGGCCGATAAACGATGTCAAACAGTTTGTTCGGTCGGTGGAAAAAGCTGGTTTTCGATTGCCCGAACAAGTCGAGACTCAATCTCCGCCTGCGGCCAAAACCGACCTGGGAATCTCGGTGGTGGATATCAATGCCGGTCTTGGGAACAAATACGATCTGCAAAAGAATTCAGGCGTTGTTGTAACTGGGGTGAAGCCGGGCAGTTTTGGTGCTGGGCTCGGGATTCGAGAAGGGGATGTAATTGTAAAACTGAATAATAAAAATATTTCTAATACCGATGAATTCAATTCCGAAGTGGCAAAACTGCGCAATCGCATTGAAATTACGTTAGATCGTCAGGGCAGGAACATAAGTGTTTCCTACACATTCTAAAATCATCGATGAAGAAAAGTAAATATCAATTTTTAAATTCTAAATTCGAAATACTAATCCGCCATCGGCCATACGGTCTGGCGGATTCTGCGCGGATTAAACAATCTCTAAATTCCGATGACCGAAATTTAAAACTGATTTGGCTATTTAAGACTTTAAGTTTGTTTAGGATTTCTGATTTAGTCCGCCATATTTCTTGGCGGATGAGGGTTTATCATCGATGATTGATCGCTACACCACCAACGAGATGCGGGCACTCTGGCACGAAGAGGAACGATTTCGGTACTGGCTCCGGGTGGAAACTGCCGTTGCCTGGGCCGAGAGTCGGTTAAAAATAATTCCCCAGAAAGCGTTCGAGGCTATTCGTAAGGCGAAATTCGATGTTAAGGAGATTTCTGACTTCGAAAAAGAAACCCGGCACGATGTGATCGCATTCTTAAAGAGCGTTGAAAAGAGTCTTGGTGCATACAGCCGGTTCTTACATTTCGGCTTAACCTCATATGATGTCGTCGATAGCGCGTTAGCGCTCCAGACCATGAAAGCCTGTGAGATTATTTTGGACGAGCTTTCGAAATTACGAAAGGTAATTTTAAAGGTTGCCCAAAAATATAAAACGACCCCGATGATCGGCCGCACCCATTCCGTTCACGCGCAACCGATTACCTTTGGATTGAAATGTCTTTCCTGGTATCAGGAAATCGAGCGGGGCAGCGCCCGGCTGGTGCGGGCGAAGGAGAATATCTCCTTTGGTAAAATCTCCGGTGCGGTCGGCACCTACAGCCAGATTCCACCCCGGGTCGAAGAACTTGCTTTGAAAAAACTCGGCCTCAGGGCGGAGCCGGTAGCGACCCAGGTCGTACCACGAGACCGCTATGCCGAGCTGCTAACAGTTTTAGCCATCATCGGTTCGGGCATGGAACGGATTGCCACCGAAATCAGAAACCTCCAGCGGACCGAGATCGGCGAGGTCGAAGAGCCGTTCTATAAAGGACAGCGGGGTTCATCGGCGATGCCCCATAAACGGAATCCGATTATTTGCGAACGCATATCGGGCTTGGTCCGAGTAATCCGAGCCAATGCCGTAGTCGGTTTGGAGAATATCAATCTCTGGCATGAACGGGATATCTCGAACTCGTCGGCCGAGCGGATTATCCTGCCCGATTCGACGAGTCTGGTCCACTACTGCTGCCGGCTGCTGATCGGGGTCTTGGCCGGGCTTCGGGTGTATCCAGAGAAGATGCTTGAGAATATTGATAAATCTCACGGACTTTTCTTCTCTCAGAGTTTATGGGATGCGATGATAAAGAAGGGGATGACGCGGGACGAATCCTATAAAATCGTCCAGGCGCTTTCGTTCCAGGCAGCGAAGGAAAGCCGCCAATTGAAAGAGGTGGCTTTAGAGAGCAGTCAAATCAAAGACCGGTTTTCTAAAGCCGAGATCGAAAAGATTTTTGACATCAATTCGATGCTCAAGAATATTGATTATATTTTTCGTCGATTGATTCGTTCCCGATAAAGTTCCGTCGTTCGATATTCTTCCGTAATAACCGTTAAAAAAATCAGGCGTGGTTGCGGAGTTTTAATTCGAGCGGATGGGGGTTAAGGTAGTACTGGTTTTTCAAATAGGGTTCCCCAAATCGGCGAGCATAGTGCTTGACGAGGGTGATGGGAACGATGAGCGGAGTTATTTCCCGGTGATAGTCGCGGACCACTTCGGCTAACTCCTGTTTTTCATCGGCGGTGAGATTGTGCTTGAAGTAGCCGGCAATATGTTCGAGGACATTGACGTGCTTTTTGGTGGTCGCGATCAGTTGCATCGCAGCCATGAGCTGGGCGCAGTATTCGTCAAGCAGTGAGCGGACGTTTTTGTGCGATGCCCGGGCGACGATTCGTCCCAGCCCCTGAAGATGGCGGGAACTGTGTGACATGACGAGCAGTTTATGCCGGGTGTGAAAATCGACCAAGCCGCGTGCCGAGCCATCGTTACGGATAAATTCCTGCCAGCGGTCGTAGACGAAAATCCGTTCGATGAAGTTTTCCCGCAACCCATCGTCGTGGAGCCGGCCTTCATCGATGACCGGAATCAGCGGAAACCGGGAAATAAATTCGCGGGCAAAGATACCAACGCCCGTGTGCCGGGGCGTTCCTCCTCCCGGTCGATAGACCTTGACTCCAGCCAGACCAGAACTGGGTGAACGGCTTTTGAATATGAATCCGGCGAGATCAAGCCGGGCAAGTTCTTCGAGTTTCGGTTGACTCCAGGCGAGCATCCGGTCGGTATGGTCGATGCCGGTTTTGGTAGTTACCAGCCGGACCGCATCCTTGTTTTCAACGAGCCGCATCGCTTCCCGGGGAACGGAAAGGCCGATCCCCACTTCCGGGCAGACCGGGACCCATTCGACAAACCGACCGAGGGTTATGGCGAGGTAGTGGTCGAGTTTATGCCCGCCGTCGTAGCGAACTTTTTCACCCAGGAGGCAGACGCTGATGCCGAGTTTCATCTGCGGCCGGTCAGGTTTTTTCGATATTTTTGGTTTTCACCGATTATTCGAAGTTCGTGTCAATTCGTGGTTAAATCAGAATCATAGTAGTAATAGGTTCCTTCGAAAACCGTTACGACCCGACTTTTGAGGACAGCATCGGTAAAAACGCCCTGCTCGACTTTAAAATCGACCCAGAGGTCGCCGCCTTTGAACGTGCAGATAATCGGGGGAATGAGTTGTTTAACTAAAAAGCCGGTGCTGGCGGCTGCCACCGCACCACTGCCGCAGGAGAGGGTTTCATTTTCTACTCCTCGCTCGTAGGTTCTTATTACCAATCGGGAAGGTGAAAGAACCTGGGCGAAATCAACATTGGTGCCGCCCGGCGCAAATAATGAGTGATGGCGGATATGTCTGCCTGCGCTCGCAATATCGATCTGGTCACAATCTTCAACAAAGAGTACGGTATGGGGGGCGCCGGAGTTTATAAAATGGCCGGTTGCACGGTCGATCTTCAGATTGAGTTTCCAGTCTTTGGGTGGGGGCATTGTTAAAGCGACCGTATCGCCGGCTACGCTCGCCTGATGGATTCCCCAGGGAGAACGGAAGGTCATCTGGGAAGGAGCGAGGTTTAACCGACAGGCAAGCAGGGCGCTGCAGAGGCTGCCGTTGCCGCAAAAGGCTTCGGTGCCATCCGGATTAAGAAAGCGCATAAAGAAAGGATAGTCGGAATCGGGTTCGAGGATTAAAAGCCCATCGCTGCCGACACCGGTCTTGCGTGGGCAGATTTTTTTTGCCAGGTCGGTCTGGTTGCTGCGGGCGATAATGCTATCGAAATTATTGATAATCACAAAATCATTGCCGCTGCTTTGCAGTTTAGTAAAAGGGATGGGTTTCATATTAGAAGAGGTTAGGGTAACGAAACCCGTTTCGGTTAGGGGTTACGTGGTTCGGCTTTTTGGCCCATATCGAAAACCAAACGACGATACGAGTTTCGTAACCTTTATCCATATCCTTCACCTCGGTTCTTTTTTAAACTTCGACCAAGCTTGGGCTAAATTGTAAAGCTGTCGACCAGATTTGTCATAAATATCTAACAAATGACGACAAAGGTCAATGTCGATATACGAACCATATATGTCGCAGCACATTTCTAATCCCACAATTGTTTCATTACATTCAGCCATTGCGTCAGTTAAATACTTCTGGAAGCCAAATCTTTGTTGTCGTTTGGCATAACCCTCGGCAATTAATCGTGGAATGGCTTTTACTGATCGACTTAATTGATCTTTAAGGTCGAATTTCTCAGTATCAGGCAGTTTGGGAATGATTTTAGTCATAACCTCTATACATGCTGCATAGGTATTGCGGTAAACCTCTAAGTCACGGAAGCTGACTATTCTTTTTCTTTCTTTATCCATATATTACCCAACTACGAATACCGATACGAACAGCGTTACCATTGCCCATACCGATTCTTCTAAAGAAGCTACGGTGTCGGGCTGTTCCTGTCGGCATCCTGTTTGTTCCCTTTCTGGGTCATCAGCCAAACAAATCTGACCGAATAATTGACGAACGAAGCCAGCACTAAAATACAAATAACGTAGAGCGCGGGTTTCATAAGCGGGGTGAGATTCAAAATGTAGATTGTAATGAGCGCAGCAAAGCAGAAGCCGGTAATTTTGCCGATGATGTCGGAGGGGGCAACCGACTGGCGGGAACTGAAGACAAAGATGCTGCCGATTAAAATCAGAACATCCCGAGTAACGATGATAAGCGCAAGCCAGATCGGCAAGCCCTTGGTGGCGGCAAGGGTGAGAACGATCAAGCCCATTGAGACCTTGTCGACCAACGGGTCGAGGATTTTACCCAGTTCACTTTCCTGGTGGAGTTTACGAGCGAGGAAACCATCCAGGGCGTCGGTTGCCCAGAAAAGCAGCAAGACGACAAACGCGAATGTATTTTTCCGCTGAACCAAAAGGAAGAGTATCAGGGGAAGGACGGCGAGGCGGCAGAGGCTCAAGAGATTGGGAATGGTGATCGCCTTACGGAGATTAAATCGTCTGCTCATTTTAATTTTTCACTCGCGAATATTCTCTTTATTGCCGGTAATAATTTTCTATAAATTTTTCGATTATCCGCGTTACTCGGTGTCTCTCTGCGGGCTAAATGATTTTTCCTATCAGTCTGCCGTTGGTTCGTACTCTGTGTCCAGCGGTGGTTGACATTCATTTCTTTTCTTCGAGAAGTTCCTGGGCATGACGGAGCGTCGTCTCGGTGATTCGTTCACCGCCCAACATCCGGGCAAGCTCCTTCACGCGCTCTTTTTTATCAAGCTTGGTTATTTTACTATAGGTTCGGCCGCCCCGGACCTCCTTTTCGACCTTGTAATGGCGGGTCGCATATTTTGCAATCTGGGGGAGGTGGGTAATGCA
The DNA here is from genome assembly GCA_964356135.1 of uncultured bacterium. Taxonomy (GTDB): domain Bacteria; phylum Hydrothermota; class Tepidihabitantia; order CAYHGV01; family CAYHGV01; genus CAYHGV01. The sequence goes on along the minus strand of CAYHGV010000014.1, from coordinate 5,353 downwards.
GATCACCTGGCGGCTGCGGGCAAGCAGAGCGAGTTTCTTACCGACCGCTTCGGCAATGCGGCCGCCAATTCCGACATCGACTTCATCGAAGATCATAACCGGGATACGGTCGGCTTCGGTCAGGACTCCTTTTAAAGCGAGCATAATCCGTGAGAGCTCACCGCCGGAGGCGATTTTTCGCAGCGGTTTGGGTTCTTCGCCGGGATTGGCGGAAAGGAGGAATTCAATCTGGTCAATACCGAGTTCGTTCAGGCGAAACCGTTTCCCTTCGGACTCGTAGAGCCCGGCCGGATCTTCCATCTGTTTCATCCCTACAAAAAACTGGGCCTTGGGCATTCCTAAGGTATTCAATTCTACTTCCAGCTGTTTTTCTAAAACCGTCTTTGCCGTGTTCCGTTTCGAAGAGAGTTGAACCGCACGGGCAGCCAATTGTGTCCGGATCTCAGCCAATTCTTTTTTTATTTCTTCGATGCGGCCTGAGTCAATTTCGATCGAAGCGAGTTCCTCGGCGATTTTATCCCGATAAGCCAATACGTCGTTGATATCGCGGCCGTATTTCTTTTTCAGCTTATCAATCAGGTAGAACCGTTCATTGATTTGTTCCAACCGCTCGGCCGAGAACTCGATCTTTTCCTGGTAGGCAACAACCACCCGCCAGAGTTCGTCGGCCTGGAGCGAAACAGTTTTAACCAGTTCGAGATAGGGTTTGAAAGCGGAGTCTATCTTTGCAAGTTCCTCGATGCGCCGCTCGGATTCGGCTAAGCGGGTGAGCACCGAACCTTCCTGTTCGGAGAGGAGTTCCTTCAGCTCCTGGGAGAGACGGGTCCGTTTCTCGGATGTTTCTAACAGACTTTTTTCCTGGGCGAGTTCTTCCAGCTCGCTCGGTTTGAGATTCGCTTCATCGATTTCCTTTACTTGATACTGGTAGAGGTCTTGCCGTTCCTTTCTTCGCTGGATTTCCTCTTCGAGATTTTTCAGCTCCTGGTTTTTTTCAAGATACCGATGATAGAGGGTTTTGAGTCCCGCGCGCATCGGAGCGAGCCGGGCAAAGTCATCGAGAACCTCCAGATGGAGTTCAACCGCTAACAGCGACTGGTGTTCGTGCTGGCCGTGGATGTCAACCAACCGATCGCCCAGTTTTTTCAAGACTGCGACCCCGACCTGCGAGTCATTGAGGTAGTTGGCGGTTTTCCCGTGTTTTTCGATCTTCCGCCGGATGATGAGCGTGCCGTCGATGAGTTCAATCCCGGCCTCCTGGCAGAGGTCTTTGATCGGTTTGTCGGTTACGGTAAACGCGCCTTCGATAATTGCATTTTTGGCTCCGGTCCGAATCGTATCGTAATCAACCCGCTCCCCTAACAGGGCACTCAATGCGCCGATAATGATCGACTTACCGGCACCGGTCTCACCGGTCAAAATGTTGAGGCCGGGTGCGTACTCGATACCGAGGTCATCGATCAGGGCATAATTTTTGATGATCAGTTCTTTAAGCATCGTAACCGGTTAGTTTACGAATGAAACGAATGAGAGCGAATTTCTCGAATGGAAAAATTCGTGTCCTGTACTGTCATTTGAACCATTCGCGCTCAAACTAAACATCCTCCCGTCCACCCCATTTCATTTTTTTTCTTAAAATCTCATAAAAGGACTTGGTTTTTGGAACGACCAGCCTCACTTTGAACGGAGCCGGGCTGAACCAGACTCGTTCTTTGGGTTTGATTGTTCGCTGTTCCTGGCCGTCAATGGTCAATACCGCACCTTCGGTTTTATCGCCGAGTTCGATGTCAAAATTTTCATTGGGGGGGAGAACGAGCGGCCGAAAGGAGAGGGCATGGGGACAGATCGGTGTGATCAGAAATGCTTCCATCGACGGGAAGACAATCGGTCCGCCGGCAGCCAGGGAATAGGCGGTGGAGCCGGTTGGGGTGGCGATGATGACCCCGTCGGCAACAACTTTACAGACGTACTCTTGCCGGACATAGAGGATGAGTTCGATAACGCGGCCATGCGGTCCCATCGTAATGGTGAAATCGTTGAGGGCAACGAATTCTTCCTGCCCGAGCCGGGCGGTGAGCAACACCCGAGCTTCTTCCCGATGGCGGTGGTTTAAAAAATCTGTAACCGCATCGTAAATCTCATCAACCGCAAAACCGGTGAGAAAGCCCAAAGCACCTAAGTTGATACCCATGATCGGAATTCCTCTGGTTCCGACCAGGCGTGCGGTTCGCAACAGGGTTCCGTCGCCACCTAACGCCATAACCAAGTCAACTTCATTCAAAAACCGTTCTGGGTCGGATGCAAATTCCTGGAATCTGAGTTCCCCGGCTACCGCCGTCTCGACGAACGGAGTAACGTTCTGGGTGCTGAGCCAGGGTAATAATTGTTCCAATACCGACCGGGCGTGAGGTTTTTTTGTATTGACTATAATGCCGAATTTCAAGGTGCCCCCTCGAGAAAAGTCTCGGCGGAGTATCGCCGGGCGTGGAAAAACAGATAGCGGTCGAGACCGGAAAAGTCCTTTTCAATTACCGGGGTATCCTTCGCGAGCGTCGTAATCGCGGGTACGAGGCCGGGGTCAATCTCGATGGCTACGAGCCCGCCTGGTTTCAAGAAATCGGGTGCGCGCTGAATAAGAGGTCTGATGATTGTTAATCCGTCCGGTCCGCCATCCAACGCGATGAGCGGTTCGTAATCCCGAACCTCCGTCATCAACCGGTTGAGCTCGCCGCTCCGAATATAAGGCGGATTAGAGACGATCAGGTCAACGCGCGTGCGAAATTCCTGATGGCCGGGAAAATTAAAAAGGTCAGCCGCATAAAGCCGGATGCGGTTTTGCAACCCGTAGCGAGCGATATTGATTGCGGCAACTTCCAGTGCCGGTGTTGAGATATCGGTCGCAATCACGGTTGCTGCCGGATAGTGCCGCGCCAGGGCAATCGCAATCGCCGCCGAACCGGTGCCGATATCAAATAGTATTTCCGGTTTTTTTATCTTTGAGAAAATCCGGGCGACCAGTTCTTCGGTTTCGAACCGGGGGATGAGGACCCGTTCGTCGACCACGAGATCAAAATCGAGGAACGGTTGATTGCGGAGGAGATACTGGAGGGGAATGTGCGTTTTACGTTTTTCCAATAGTTCGAAGAATCGATCCTCGATCGCGGGCGGGACGTGAATTTCGGTAGTGTACAGCTGGTTGCGGGGTCGGCCGAGGAGGGAGGCGAGAATAATTTCAGCTTCGGAACGGTTGCCGGCGCAGCCGACCAGGTTTTGGGCGGTCGTCATCCGATTTTCTCCTCCAGGAATTTTTCAATCTCGGTATCTTCAAGCAGGGTAACAACCTGGTCTAAATCGCCTTCCAGGATATTCTTCAGGTTATAGAGGGCATGATCGATCCGGTGGTCGGTAAGACGATTCTGGGGGAAGTTATAGGTTCGGATCTTTTCCGACCGTTCACCGGAACCCACCTGCTGCTTCCTGGCCTGGGCAATTTTTTTTTCTTCCTCGTTGCACTTCCGTTCCAGGAGCCGAGCCCGGAGAATTTTCATCGCTTTGGTCCGGTTCCGGTGCTGGCTGCGTTCATCTTGACAGGAGGTGCTGATGCCGGTGGGGATGTGGGTGATGCGGACCGCCGAATCGGTAACATTGACATGCTGGCCGCCGTGACCGGATGCCCGAAAAACCTCGACCTTCAGTTCCGACGGGTCGATTTTGAGCTCAACCTCTTTTGCTTCCGGCAAAACCGCAACCGTGACGGTCGAAGTATGGATACGGCCGGAAGCCTCGGTGACGGGAATCCGCTGTACCCGATGGACGCCGCTCTCGAAGCGGAGCGAGCGATAGGGTCCCGGGCCTTCAACCGAAAAGATAACTTCTTTAAAACCGCCGATTTCAGTCGGATGGGTGGAGAGGAGTTCAAGGCGCCAGTGTCGTTTTTCTATGTAGCGGGCATACATCCGGAACAGGCTTGCCGCGAACAGCGAAGATTCCGCACCGCCGGCGGCTGCGCGAATTTCGACAATGCAGTTCTTTCCCAGATTCTGGGGGAGGAGACGGATATAGATTTCTCGTTTGACGGTCTGTTTGCGATTTTCTAAATCGGCGATTTCTTTTTCTGCCAGTTCCCTGAGTTCCGGGTCCTGGGTCGATTCTAAAACCTCCTGCACCTTTGCCGACTCTCGCTCCAGGCTCTCGTTTTCGTAGATCCGACTGAGAACCGATGACCAGGTCTGGTATTCTCGGCTGAGACCCTGCCAGCGGCTACTATCGGCTAAGACCGCGGGGTCAGCTAAAATCGTTTCCAATTCTTTGACCCGTTTTTCAATCGTGGGTACGTGTTCGCCGATCACTGAGAGCTTTGACCGAAGGGCCGAGACCGTTCGGTACGGGTGCCGCTACCGGACGAGCCTCGAGTCCGGAGACCACGCCAGGACAGTTTGTGCACGGCCTCGATTAACGTTCGAACTTTTCTCGGAGGGTGAGGAAGTCGATATATTCTTCAAGCAAGGTGAGGGAGCGGACAAAGAGTCGTTCGTCTTTGATCGTGATGAGCCCGGAAGTCTCTAACCGCCGTAAATACTCTTTGATGCGCGTTGCATCGACTCCGGTAATCTGCGAAAACTCATCATAATTGAAATTCTCAACCAGTTCCATTCCACCGTTTTTGGGAATACCTTCTTTTGCCCGGGCGAGGAGCAGAGAGATTAACCGCCGTTCATCGTTCCGAATCATCAGGTATTTTACCTGTTCATTGGCGGCGCGCAGCCGACGGGTGAGGGTTTCAAAAATATACTCGATGAGGGGATTCTCGGAAATTTTGGTCTGGAACGATTCTTTATCGATGATGATCAGCGAGGTTTCCTGAAGGGCGACAGCGGTCGCGTTGCGCGGGCTGCCATCGATCAGCGCCATCTCGCCTAAGAAATCTCCATCCTTCAGTATCGCTAAGACTTTTTCTTCTTCTTCTTCGCCTCGGTAGAGTTTAATTTTGCCCGACCGGATAAGATACATCTCTTCCCCGAGGTCATTCTCACGGAAGAGAACTTCACCCGGACTCAGTTTCTTTTCGTAACGACTCTTACGGTCCCACATAGATTATGCCTCCTGCTAAGACAATTTATTGATTCCTGATAGTTTGTCAAGGAGTTTGTGAGAGACCTCTGAAAAAGTCATTTTTAACCACTGATCCGCCACCAATCTTGGCGGACACGGAATTCACTGAATAATTATAATAATGAAATATAAATAATAACCCTTCCGTTCCGCCACATACTATGGCGGATTCAGTGTCTTCGGTGGTTTGTCAGGATGCTATAATGCAGTTAATGATAAAAAGACCGCCTCCTTGCCTTTTTTT